>JBBDYM010000061.1:45171-56356 GCA_040901485.1 Methyloceanibacter sp. | reverse complement strand
GCCAAAGGCGCGCGTGCTCCCCCACAAGGGGGGAGCGGGAATCCGCCGGCTATGCATTGTTTGCTAACGGTTCATGGGCTAGAACGCGAACTGGCCGCAGCCCTTGAACATCAACCGTTTCCCATGAGCAAGAAAGACGCGCCCTCATCCCCCGAGGCCCGCCTGCCGAAGGGGCTTTTCGACATTTCGGCGCAGGAGATCCGCGCCACCGAGAAGATGCTGGGCACCATCCGCGGCGTGTTCGAGTCCTACGGCTTCGAGCCGCTGGACACGCCGGGAATCGAATATACCGACGCGCTCGGCAAGTTCCTGCCCGACCAGGACCGGCCGAACGAAGGCGTGTTCTCCTTCAAGGACGACGACGAGCAGTGGCTGTCGCTGCGCTACGATCTGACGGCGCCGCTCGCCCGCTATGTCGCCGAGAATTACCAGAACCTGCCGAAGCCCTTCCGGCGCTATCAGGCGGGGCCGGTATGGCGGAACGAGAAGCCGGGACCGGGACGCTTCCGCCAGTTCACCCAGTTCGACGCCGATACGGTCGGCGCATCGTCGGTCGCCGCCGACGCCGAGCTTTGCATGCTCGCCGCCGACACGCTGGAAGCTTTGGGCGTCCCGCGCGGGCAATACGTCATCAAGGTCAACAGCCGCAAAGTTCTGGACGGAGTGTTGGAGGCAGTCGGTCTAGGTGGCGAAGAAAATGCTGACAAGCGCCTCAAAGTACTCCGTGCAATCGACAAGCTCGATCGGCTCGGCTGGGAGGGTTGTAAACAGCTCCTTGGGAAAGGTCGCAAAGATGAGAGCGGAGATTTTACGAAGGGCGCAGAACTCAAGGAGCCGCAAATTTCGTCACTGGGTCAATTTGTAAATTGGAAGGCGCTCGTCCTTGTTAGCGGGTCGGAGGGGTCCCAGTACGACCGGGATTTGATCACCCCAAATGTCGAGCTCACCCGCGCTGTTCGCAAAGTCTTTGCTGAAAACGTTCTTATTAAAGATGGGTGCGATGAGCTTAAGGTGATTGGTAGTTTTATTGATGAAGCGGGATACACGGATCGAATTAGAATTGATACTTCTGTGGTGCGCGGATTGGAGTATTACACTGGGCCGGTGTTCGAGGCTGAGCTTCTCGCGCCGATCAAAGATGACAAAGACCAGCCGATCAGGCTCGGCTCGGTGGTGAGCGGCGGGCGCTATGACGGTTTGGTGGAGCGTTTCACCGGGGAGAAGGTGCCGGCCACCGGCATCTCCATCGGCGTGTCGCGTCTGCTGTTTGGCCTCCAGCGTCTCGGCGCATATAAAGAGAGCGCGGCGCAAGGGCCCGTGGTGGTGCTGGTGCTCGACCGCGACCGGCTCGCCGACTACCAGAAAATGACGCAAGAGTTGCGCGCCGCCGGCATCCGCGCCGAGATGTATCTCGGCGATGCCGGCATGAAGGCGCAGATGAAATATGCCGACAAACGCAACGCGCCGTGCGTGGTGATCCAGGGCGGCGACGAGAAGGCCAAGGGCGAAGTGCAGATCAAGGACCTCATCCTTGGCGCCACGCTCACCTCGATCGAGAACCGCGACGACTATCTGAAGAAGCAGGCCGAGGCGCAGTTCGCCGTGCCTGAGGCCGAGCTGGTCAAGGCCGTCAAGGGCGTGCTCGCCCGTCATCAAGCGTAAGACCATGTCCGCTGAATCGGCGAAAGAATTCGAGGCTCTCGAAGCCCAGGCCCGCGCCCTGCTCGCGTCGTTCGCACGCGCAGGCTACGAGCCGGTTGCGCCTTCGATCATCCAGCCGGCCGGGATGTTCCTCGACCGGATCGGCGAGTCGATCAGGAGCCGCACCTATGTGTTCACCGATCTCGCCGGCGACGAATTGTGCCTGCGCCCCGACCTGACCGTGCCGGTGTCGCGGCTTTATCTCGAGCGCCACCCGCGCGCCGATGTGGAAGCGCGCTATTGCTATAACGGCCCGGCCTTCCGCTTCCAGCCGCAAGGCCGGAGCCCGACGCGCCCGCGCGAGTTCCGCCAGGCCGGCATCGAATGTTTCGGCGTCGCCGACCGCGACAGCGCCGACGCAGAGATCGTGCGCCTGGCGGTCGAGGGGGTCAGGAGCGGCGGCCTCAAGGCGTTCCGTCTGCGCTTCGGCGACATCGCTCTGTTCTATGCGCTGCTCGATGCGCTTTCATTGCCTGAGCGCTGGCGGCTCAAGCTCAGTCATTATTTCTGGCGACCGTCCGCGTTCCATGAGCTGCTGGCGCGGCTCGCGCGCGGCGAGCGTCCCGACAGCGACGGTCCGATCGCGGCGCTTGCCGAAAAGATCGGCAAGGAGATTCCGGAGCGCGCCGAGGAACTGGTCGCGGATTATCTCGACGTGCAGAGCCTGCCGCTTGCCGGCAACCGCAGCTTGAACGAGATAACAGAGCGCTTGCGCGATCATGCCGCCGATCTCCGTTCCGCGCCGCTGCCGAAAGAGGTGGCGACGGTGATCGACTATTATCTCGCTGTCTCCGGACCGCCCAAGGAGGTCGCCGAGCGCGTGGCGATGATCGCCAAGGGCGCGGGGCTCGATATGAGCGCGGCTCTCCATGCGCTGGTGCGTCGCTTCGACCGCCTGCAACAGAGCGGCATCGATATGGCGCAGGCGATCTTCGCCACCGAGTTCGGCCGCGACCTCGAATATTATTCGGGGCTGGTGTTCCAGATAGAGGCTCCGGGCAACGGCGCCGAGCCGATTGCCGGCGGCGGCCGCTATGACGGTCTGCTCGAAGCGCTCGGCGCGCCGCGTCCCGTGCCCGCGGTCGGCGCGGCCCTGCATACCGAGCGCCTGCTCGCCGCCGCGGAGAGGGCCTCGTGATGGCGGCAACGCTCACTATCGCCGTCCCTTCCAAGGGACGCCTCAAGGACCAGGCCGCCGCACGCCTCGAGCAGGCGGGCATGGCCTTGCGCCAGATCGGCCATGAGCGGGGCTATCGCGGTGCGCTGGCCGGTCTCGACGGTGTCGAGGTGGTTTACATCTCGGCGGCGGAGATCGTGCACCAGCTCAAGACCGGCCGCGTGCATCTCGGCGTGACCGGCGAGGATCTGATCCGCGAGAGGCTTCCCGACGTTGAAGCTTCGGTCGAGTTTTTGGCGCCGCTCGGCTTCGGCCGTGCTGAATTGGTGGTCGCCGTGCCCGATTGCTGGCTCGATGTCGTCCGCATGGCCGATCTCGAAGACGTCGCCGCGCAATTCGCCCGCGCGCATGGCCGCCGTTTGCGCGTCGCCACCAAATACATGAACCTGACGCGGCGCTTCTTTGCGGCGAGCGGCGTGGCCGGCTATCGCATCGTCGAGAGCGTTGGCGCCACCGAAGCGACGCCCGCGGCTGGCACGGCGGAGCTGATCGTCGACATCACCACCACCGGCACCACGCTCCGCGCCAATCACCTCAAAGTGCTGGAAGACGGGCTGATCCTGAAATCGCAGGCGCATCTGTTCGCCTCGCGCGCCGCGCCGTGGAGCCCAGAGGCGGTCAAGCTCAGCGACGCCATCCTCGCCAAGCTGTCAGCTTAGGGCCTCATCCTTCGAGACGGGCCTGCGGCCCTCCTCAGGATGAGGGTTGGCTCCTCATGGTGAGGAGCGGTGCGCCGCGCCGCGTCTCGAACCATGAAGCCCAGATCAGGTCTTTTTGTATTTGAGGAATTTGCCGGTCATGACGATCTTGACCCGGTCGCCGGCGGGATCGGGTTGGCGCGACAGGTCGAGATCGAAATCGATGGCGCTCATGATGCCGTCGCCGAACTCCTCGTGGATCAGCGCCTTCAGCGTCGTGCCGTAAACCTGCACCAGTTCGTAGAAGCGGTAGATGGTGGGATCGGTGGGCACGGCATCGCCGAGCGAGCCGCGCGACGGCACCTCGGTGAGAAACTCCTCGGCCGCCGGCATCCTGAGTTTCTTGGCCGCCTTCTTGGCGGCGTCGGGCGTCAGCGACATCTGGCCGAGCAGCGAAGCGGTGACGATGAAGGGCGATAGCCCAAGCTCCTTGGCGATGGCTTTGAAGGTCAGCTTGCGGTCGCGCATGGTGCGCACGATCTTGGCCGACATCACATCGCGCTCAATGTCGTGGTGATGGGTCATGGTTCCTCCCCAAAGAAAAAGGGCCGCCCAGCGAGCGGCCCTTTTACCTCATTGCGTGTGCGGCGTGGACTACATCATGTCCATGCCGCCCATACCGCCACCCGGCATATGGGCATGGCCGTCGCCGCCCTTCTTGGGCGCCTCGGCCACACCAGCCTCGGTGGTGACCAGCAGGCCGGCGATGGAGGCCGCATCCTGGAGCGCGGTGCGCACCACCTTGGCGGGATCGATGATGCCCTTGGCGATCAGGTCGACATATTCGTCGTTCTGGGCGTCATAACCGAATGAGGCCGATTTCTGGTCGAGTATCTTACCGACCACGATCGAGCCCTCGACACCTGCATTCTCGGCGATCTGGCGGATCGGCGCCTGGAGTGCGCGGCGCACGATATTGACGCCGGCGTCCTGGTCGTCGTTGTCGCCCTTGGTCTTGAGGCCCTTGGAGGCCCAAAGCAGGGCCACTCCCCCGCCCGGCACGATGCCTTCCTCGACCGCGGCGCGGGTCGCGTTCAGCGCATCGTCGACGCGGTCCTTCTTCTCCTTGACCTCGACCTCGGTGGCGCCGCCGACCTTGATCACCGCCACGCCGCCGGCGAGCTTCGCCAGCCGCTCTTGCAGCTTCTCGCGGTCGTAGTCGGAGGTGGTGTCCTCGATCTGCTGCTTGAGCTGGGCGATGCGCGCCTGGATGTCGGCCTTCTTGCCGGCGCCGTCGACAATGGTGGTGTCGTCCTTGGTGATCACCACCTTCTTGGCCTTGCCGAGCATGTCGACGGTGACGTTCTCGAGCTTGATGCCGAGATCCTCGGAGATCAATTCGCCACCGGTCAGGGCGGCGATGTCCTGAAGCATGGCCTTGCGGCGGTCGCCGAAGCCCGGCGCCTTCACGGCAGCGACCTTCAAGCCGCCACGCAGCTTGTTGACCACCAGCGTGGCGAGCGCCTCGCCTTCCACGTCCTCGGCGATCACCAGCAGCGGATGGCCAGACTGCACCACCGCCTCGAGCAGCGGCAGCATGGCCTGCAGTCCTGACAGCTTCTTCTCGTAGATCAGGATGTACGGGCTCTCGAGCTCAGCCACCATCTTCTCGGCATTGGTGATGAAATAGGGAGAGATATAGCCGCGGTCGAACTGCATGCCCTCGACCACTTCAAGCTCGCTGTCGAGGCTCTTGGCTTCCTCGACGGTGATTACGCCCTCATTGCCGACCTTCTGCATGGCCTCGGCGATCATGTCGCCGATCGCCTTCTCGCCATTGGCGGAGATGGTGCCGACCTGGGCGATCTCGGCCGAGCCGCTTACCTTCTTCGACTGCTTCTTGATGGCCTCGACCACCTCGATCACGGCCTTGTCGATGCCGCGCTTCAGATCCATCGGGTTCATGCCGGCGGCGACCGCCTTCAGGCCTTCGCGCACGATGGACTGAGCCAGCACCGTGGCGGTGGTGGTGCCGTCGCCCGCGGTGTCGTTGGTCTTCTGCGCCACCTCTTTCAGCATCTGCGCACCCATGTTCTCGAACTTGTCTTCAAGCTCGATCTCCTTGGCCACGGTGACGCCGTCCTTGGTCGAGCGCGGGGCGCCGAACGATTTTTCCAGGATGACGTTGCGGCCCTTGGGGCCGAGCGTGATCTTGACCGCATTGGCGAGGACATCGGCGCCGCGCATCATGCGCTCGCGTGCCTCGGCTGCGAATTTCACATCTTTAGCTGCCATTTGAATTTGCTCCTTGGGGACTCAGAAATGAGGGAATTGGTTCAGCCGAGGATGCCCATGATGTCGGACTCCTTCATGATCAGCAGCTCGTCGCCGTCGATCTTGACCTCGGTTCCCGACCATTTGCCGAACAGCACCTTGTCGCCGGCCTTCACGCCCATGGGCTGAAGTTTGCCGTCCTCGCCGCGGGCGCCGGGGCCGGCGGCGACCACCTGGCCGGTCTGCGGCTTCTCCGCCGCCGTGTCGGGGATGATGATGCCGCCTTTGGTCTTTGACTCTTCCTCGAGCCGCTTGACCACCACACGGTCGTGCAACGGTTTGAATTTCATGGGGTTTTCTCCGCGAATAGGCTTGGAAAGTATGGGGTTGGCGCAGCGCTGGCACTCGCGAAAGCCGAGTGCTAGGCCTTCCGCAGGAGATACTGTCGCGCCTGCGCCCTGTCAAGACAGAGCGGCGTGGGTCAGCCCAAGGTCAGGCGCATATAGCCCAGCCCCAAATACATCAGGGCAAAAATGCCGATCACCAGCAAAACGAGCCGATAGATCGTCGTTTGCGCCTCGTTGTAAAGGGTCTCGGCGAAGGGATTGGGAAGGTCCTTTTTGAAACAGGACGCGGCAAACCTTCCGGCGATCTCGACGTGCCGCTTCATCACCGTCCAGCCCTTGATCGTGATCAGGAACCAGGCGAAGCTGATAAAGAGGCCGGCACCGAGCATGGCAACGGCCGCCCATTTATTCGACCACAGCGCGGCGGGGCTGATGGCAAGCGCGCCGACGATGAGCGAATTGGCGACGAGCAGCGCGTTGTGGCGCGCCCAGACGGTTTCCCGCTCTGAATTGATCAGATCGACATAAGCCTGGAAGACGGCGATCTCGTTGGACGGGTCGGCCTTGGCTTTTTCCGGCATGGCGCCCGGAGTGTGTCACGGCGCGGGACATCGCGCCAGCCGATCAAATCGAGTCACCCGTCAGGGGGCGGGAGCATGGCGGCGGCTCAGCGACACGACATAGGCACCGGCGCGGGCGGGGAAGATCAAGTCGTCCGACGGTCCCGCCATCCCATCTAGCCGCACGCTTCGGGCTTGTGGTTGTCATGGTGGCAACTCCCAGCAATCGGGTTTTTTCCCGTTCTAGCCCCAAGCAAAAATGCGAAGGGAGAGCGCGGTCTTTTGCCAATTCCGACACGATTGTGTGACAAGAACGCGGGGAACTTTGCCGGGGGAGAATATATGCCGCGCGCCGCCGGAAGCTGGCGGCTTGGCGTTGCGGGCTCCGGCTGCTATCAACAGGCAGGGGCCAGATTGCTGTTGCTTTACAGTCACCTGTCGCCCATGATTCCGGCGGGCGCGGAACGAGGGAAAAGTGCAGGCGCGTTTCACCACGGCTTCAGATAGTGCTCCATCGAAGGGGCTCGCCTTGCTCGACCTGGTCGTTCTGATCGCCATGGCCGTCACCGCCGTCGCTTTCGGTGCGGGTCTCATCGTCCAGGCCGGCATCCCGCAGATTACCGCCATCATCGCCGCGGCGGCGCTCTATCTAGTCGTGGCCGCCTCCTACCTCGTGGTCGCGCGGCCGTCCCGCGCCGGCGACACCAACCGGCTGGACCAGCTCGAGGGGGCACTGGAGGTCATCGATTCAGACCTGCAACGCATCGACCGCGTCGAGAACGACATCGCCCGCCTCGGTCAGGCCTTCCGCGATGTGCCGGGCGGTCATGCGCGCATCGAGGAGCTCGCCGCGGAACTCGAGACCGTGCATGCGCGGATCGAAGGGCTGCGCGCCGATCTCGAAGTGGAGACGCGCAGTCAGCGCGACAAGATCTCCAGCGATCTCGGCACGCTCGAAAGCCTGATCAAGCAGCTCTCCCGCGAATTGACGGTGCCGGGGGCTGCCTTAGCCGCCACGTCGTCGGCCCCGCCGAAGATGAGCACGTCCGAGCCTGAGGAGGAGGAAGAGGAGTTTGCCCTTGCCTCGAGCGGCGAGGACCTGACTCTCGACGAGGAGATCGAGACCGTGATTGCGGCGGTCGCCGATATCCTGGATGGCGGCGAGGGCGCCGAAATCGTGGAGTCCGAAACGGTCTTGACGGTCACGGAAACGGTAGAGACCGTGGAGGTCACAGAGGAAGAAGTCGCCGACGCAGCCGCCGCCGATCGCGCTGTCGAAGAGGGGATGCTCGGCACTTTGCATCAGGCGATCGAGGCTGGCCGCGTCGACCTTTATCTCCAGCCGATCGTCACGCTCCCCGCGCGCAAGATCCGCTATTACGAGGGGGTCACCCGCATCAGGGACGCCGACGACGAGCTGATCCTGCCGGGTGTCTATCTTCCCGAAGCGGAAAGCGCCGGCATCATGCCGCTGGTCGACAACGTGCTGCTGGTGAAGAGCGTGCAGGTGTTGCGGCGCCGCGGTTCCCAATCGAAGGTCAAAGGCCTGTTCAGCAACATCTCGATGCAGTCCCTGCTCGATCCCGGCTATTTCCCCGAGCTGGTCGAGTTCATGGAGGAGAATAGCGGCTTGAGCGAGAGCCTCATCTTCGAGCTGCGCCAGCCCGAGATCATGGGGCTGACCCGGTCGGAGCTCGGCTCGCTCGATACGCTCGGTGCGCTCGGCTTCAATTTCTTGCTCAACCATGTCGTCGATCTCGACATTGATTATATTGGGCTCAGCGACCGTTATTTCCGCTTCATCAAGCTCGACGCCCCGACCTTCCTGGATGGCATGGAAGAGAAGGGCGCGCCACTGCCTCCCGCCGACATGGTGCGCTATCTCGAAGGCTTCGGCATCCAGCTGATCGTGGAGAAGATCGAGGACGAGGCTTCCGTGGCGCGGCTCGTCGATGCGGGCGTCGAGTTGGCGCAAGGCAATCTCTTCGCCGAGCCTAAGCCGGTGACCCCGGCTCTGTTCGCCGAACTCGAAGACGCCGACGCGGCGTAAAAAAAGCCGCGCCCTCGGGGGGCGCGGCGGATCGGCTTAAGTCTCTAAAGTGGGGAAACGGTCTATTTCTCTTCCGGTTTCTCCATATCCCGCTCGATTTCTTCTTCACCGACATCCTCATCGGCCGGGTGCATGGCCTCGCCTTCAGGCATTGCCTCTTCATCCTGGGAGCCCGGTGCCATTACGTCGGGGCGCATATCCTCTTCCACGGCCTCATCCTCTTCGTCGGCCACGAAAATGGCGATACCGTCTGCGCCCACTAGGGGAACAGGGGTGATGGCATAGGCCGGACCGGCTAAGGCGAAACAGCCAAGCACGCACGCAATCACACTCGCTTTGATAGTCATTTCGACCCTCCTTGGATTGGCCTCCCTCGCGGCCAAAATGTGGGAGCTTTTGGCAGGCAGCGCAAGTCCGCTCCTTGACCCCCCATCGGGGAGCCTCTAACCGGGCCCCATGACCGTGACTCCCCCTGTCATTCCCGTACTCGACTCGATCGAGAATCTGGGCGGGCGCCACCGCGCCTGGCTGGTCGATATTTGGGGCGTCATGCATAACGGGCGCCGCGCCTTTCCCCATGCCGTCGCCGCCACGCAAGCCTTCCGCGCGCAAGGCGGCATCGTCGTGCTGCTCTCAAACTCGCCGCGGCCGAGCGAAAGCGCGCAGGCGCAGCTTCGCGGCCTGGGCGTGCCCGACGATGCCTATGACGCCACGGTCACCTCGGGCGACCTCACCCGGCACGAGCTTGGCAAGCACGAAGGCGCTCGGGTGTTTCATCTCGGGCCCGAGCGCGACCTTTCGATCTTCGACGGCCTCGATGTGGTGCTGGTCGGTCCCGGTGAGGCAGAGCTCGTGGTCTGTTCTGGCCTGTTCGACGATGAGACCGAAACGCCCGACGACTATGCCGATCTCCTGCGCGATCTGGCGGCGCGGTCGCTGCCCATGATCTGCGCCAATCCCGACCATCTGGTCGAGCGCGGCCATCAGCTCATTTATTGCGCCGGCGCGCTCGCCGCCGCCTATGAACGGGAAGGCGGCAGCGTGATCTATGCCGGCAAGCCCTATGCGCCGATCTATGAGCTGGCGTTAGAGATCATCGACAGGCTGGCGGGTGAGAACGTGGCGAAGGATGCGATCCTCGCCATCGGCGACGGCGTCAATACCGATATCGCCGGCGCGGCCGATGCCGGCATCGACTCCATATTCGTGGCGAGCGGGCTGCACGTGCCGGGCGGCGCCGAAGAAGAACTCGACCGCGATCATTTGGCGGAACTATTCGCGCATGCCAAAAGGCGCCCGCTTGGCGCCATACGCGCGCTGACCTGGTAGCTATTCGCCGAACACAGCGTCGATCTTCGACTTGAGCGTCGCCGCGTTGACGGGCTTGACGATGTAATTGTTCGCCCCGGCCTTCTTGGCGGCGATCATCTTCTCGGTCCTGGCTTCGGCCGTGACCATGATGAAGGGCGTAGCCGCAAGACGGTCGTCGGCGCGCACCTCGCGCAGCAGCTCGAAGCCGGTCATCGGCTCCATCTGCCAATCGGAGAGGACCAACCCGTATTGCTTCTGCCGCATCATATCGAGAGCCGCACTGCCGTCGCTCGCCTCGTCCACGCTGGTGAAGCCGAGCTGCTTCAGCAGATTGCGAATGATCTGGGCCATGGTCTGGTAGTCGTCGACGACCAGCACCGGCATATTGCGATCGATAGCCATGCATCCCCCCGCGCCTTACGGCCTGAAGTCTAGGGAAGGTCGGTGAATCGGCGGTTAAGTGCGGACTTGTTGCGGTGCAGCAATGGCTTCGCTATTTTGCCCCGACATAACAAGGAGCAGGGACATCACATGACAACCACCGCCAACGGCAAAACCAGCCTCGGCCACGGCTATTTTCTCGAAGACCTTTCCGTAGGCATGGAGACCAGCGTCGCCAAGACCATCACCGACGACGACGTGCTGGCTTTCGCCGACCTCTCCGGCGACATCAATCCCGTGCATCTCGACGACGATTTCGCGGCTCAAACCATTTTCAAGAAGCGCATCGCCCACGGCTTCCTCACCGGGAGCCTGTTCTCGACCGCGCTCGGCACCAAGCTGCCCGGCCCCGGCTGCATCTATCTCTCGCAAGGCCTCAAATTCCGCGCGCCTGTGTATATCGGCGACGAGGTGGTGGCGACGGTGCGCGTCACCGGCGTAGACCCTGAGAAGGCCCGCGTGACCTTGGCCTGCGATTGTTCCGTCAACGGCAAGACCGTGCTCGAAGGCGAGGCGGTGATGATGGTCGATCGCCGCACCACCCGCCAATAGGCAAGATCGAAAGAAGGACGATGGATGTTGTCCGCTTCCGGCGGGAGGTGCCGCCGTCCCTCAAAGGCGCGGTCCTGGCCATCGGCAATTTCGACGGCGTCCATCGCGGTCACCAGGCAGTGCTGGCGGAGGGG
>JBBDYM010000061.1:0-45161 GCA_040901485.1 Methyloceanibacter sp. | reverse complement strand
GCCGCGAAGGAGGGTTTGCGCGCGGGCGCGGTGCTGTTCAAGCCGCATCCGCGCGAGTTCTTCGAGCCGGACAAGCCGTTCTTCTATTTGACGCCGCTGCCGCTGAAGCTCGAACTGCTCGAGGCGCTCGGCCTCGATCAGACCTTCGTCATCGATTTCGACGTCGAGCTTGCGGGGTTGAGCGCCGACGCCTTTGCCACGGAGGTGGTGGTCAAGGGGCTCGGCGCGAGCCATGTGGTGGTCGGCCACGACTTCACTTACGGCAAAGGACGCACCGGCAGCGTCGAGCAATTGGAAGAGCTCGGGCGGATACTCGGTTTCGGCGTCGATGTGGTGTCGCCGGTCGGCTCAGGTCACGCCATTTTCTCCTCCAGCAGAATTCGCGAGCATCTCCGCCAGGGCGAAGTGCGGGAGGCGGCTGAGCAGCTCGGCTATTGGTGGCGCGTGTGCGGCACCGTGGAGAAGGGCGCCGGACGCGGCAAGGGGCTCGGCTTTCCCACGCTCAACCTCGCGCTCGCGCCCGGACAGGATGTGCGCCACGGCATCTATGCCATGCGCGTGGTGCATGACGGGCGCCGTTATCTCGCCGCCGGCTATATCGGGCCGCGCCCCACTTTCGGCGAGGACCGGCCGGTGCTCGAAGCCTATCTGCTCGATTTCGCCGGCGACCTTTACGGCCAGGAGGTGGAGGTCGAGTTCATCGCCTTTCTCCGCCCCGACCAGACTTTCGACGGCGCCGACGCCCTTGCCGCGCAAATGGGCAAGGACGTTGAGGCGGCGCGGACGGTCCTTCAGCGGATCGAGGCCGACGATCCGATGCGCCGCTTCCCGCTGGGCGCCGCCTTGGCCGCACCGGCCACTGGATTGTAAGGAAACCGGTTGCTAAGAACCCCTCGCGGGATTCGAGGCCGGCGCGAGATATAAGACCATGGCGACAAAGACCAAGAAGCCGGCCGCCACCGGGCGGGACTGGAGCGAGACGCTGTTCCTGCCCAGGACCGACTTCCCCATGAAGGCGGGGCTGCCCGAGCGCGAGCCGGAGCTGCTCAAGCGCTGGGCCACGCTCGGTCTCTATGAGCGCCTGCGTGAAGAGGGTAAGGGCCGGGCGAAGTTCATCCTGCACGACGGGCCGCCTTACGCCAACGGCAACATCCATATCGGCACGGGGCTGAACAAGATCCTCAAGGACGTGATCAATCGCTCACAGGCGATGATGGGCAAGGACACCAATTACGTGCCGGGTTGGGATTGTCATGGGCTGCCCATCGAGTGGAAGGTCGAGGAAGAGCATTACCGTGCCAAGGGCAAGTCCAAGCCCGACTTGTCGGATTCCGAGGCGATGATCGCCTTCCGCGCCGAGTGCCGCGCCTATGCCGAGCATTGGCTCAACGTGCAGCGCGAGGAGTTCAAGCGGCTCGGCGTGATCGGCGACTGGGACAATCCCTACACCACCATGAGCTTCGACGCCGAGGCCACCATCGCCGCGGAGCTCGCGAAGTTCGCCATGAACGGACTGCTCTATCGCGGCTCGAAGCCGGTGATGTGGTCGGTGGTGGAGCGCACCGCTTTGGCGGAAGCCGAGGTCGAATATGCCGAGATCGAAAGCCCCGCCATCTGGGTGAAGTTTCCGCTGCACGCAATTGTCAGTGGTGTCATCAACGAAAGTGATGCTGCTGCGGCCTATGAACTGGTCCAATCAAAAGCATCGGTCCTGATCTGGACCACAACGCCGTGGACGATTCCCGGCAACCGTGCCGTCGCCTACTCACCGAACATTGAATATGGCTTTTATGAAGTGACAGGGGCGCCAAAGGACAATTGGGCGCAAGAAGGAGAAAAATTCATTCTCGCTGATGCTCTAGCAGCAGAAGTGATGAGCCAGGCTCGCGTAGAGAGCTATCGGAAAGTAAAATCAGTTTCAGCCGGTGAGTTGGCACTTCTTGTTTGCGCTCATCCTCTGCGGGGGAAAGGAGACGGCTACTACGATTTTGATGTGCCTCTCCTGCCAGGAGACCACGTAACTAACGATACAGGTACGGGATTTGTCCATACGGCGCCAAGCCATGGACAAGAAGATTACTGGATGATGATCCAACATATAAATGTGTTCAAACTTGCCGCTAAGGGCCAATGGAATCCACTGATGGGTCCGCCAAATATGGTGGATGACGGCAGTTACTATTATCCCGACGTTGGGTTGTTCGGAGGAGAGTCGCCGAAACGAGTTATTGATGACAAAGGCCGCTTTAGCAGCGCCAATGAAGCAGTGATTCAAGAATTGATCGCGTCGGGTATGTTAATCGCGCGTGCGCGCTATCGACACGACTATCCGCATTCCTGGCGATCAAAAAAGCCTGTCATCTTCCGGAATACCCCCCAATGGTTCATCGCCATGGACAAGGATATTGGCGAGCCGGTCGATACGTTGCGCGATCGTGCCCTCGACTCAATCAAGGAGACGCGATGGGTGCCGCCGCAAGGCGAGAACCGCATCACCGGCATGGTCGAGACGCGGCCCGATTGGGTGGTATCGCGCCAGCGCGCCTGGGGCGTGCCGATCACGGTGTTCGTGCACAAGGAAACGGGGGAAGTCATCCCCCGCGCCGATTTCACCAAGTCGAACGAGCTGATCGACCGCATCGTCACCGCCTTCCGCCAGGAAGGTGCCGACGCCTGGTTCAAGGACGGCGCGAAAGAGCGTTTCCTGCAAGACCTGGTCGAGAATCCCGCCGCGTGGGAGAAGGTCGACGATATTCTCGACGTGTGGTTCGATTCAGGCTCGACCCACGCCTTCGTGCTGGAACAGCGCTCCGACTTGAAATGGCCGGCCGACCTCTATCTCGAAGGCTCGGACCAGCATCGCGGCTGGTTCCAATCATCGCTCTTGGAGTCTTGCGGCACGCGCGGCCGCGCCCCCTATGACGCCGTGGTCACGCACGGCTTCGTGGTGGACGAGGACGGGCGCAAGATGTCGAAATCGCTCGGCAACGTGGTGGCGCCGCAGGACGTGATCCGCCAATCCGGCGCCGAGATCTTGCGCCTTTGGGCCATGAGTTCCGACTACGCCGAGGACCTCCGCATCGGCCCCGACATCATCAAGGCCAATGTCGAGTCCTACCGCAAGCTCAGGAACACGCTGCGCTTCCTGCTCGGCAATCTCGCGCACTACGAGCCGTCGCTTGCAGTATCTTACGCCGACATGCCGGAGCTCGAGCGCTATATGCTCATCCGCCTCGCCGAGCTCGACCTGATCGTGCGTGAAGGCTATGACGCGTTCGACTTCAAGCGCATCTTCCACGCGCTGCTCAATTTCTGCGTCAACGATCTCTCCGCCTTCTATTTCGACATCCGCAAGGACGCGCTCTATTGCGACCCTTACGACAGCCCGACGCGGCGCGCTTCGCTGACCGTGCTCGATCATTTGTTCGCCGCGCTCACCGCATGGCTCGCGCCGATGCTGGTGTTCACCATGGAGGAGGCGTGGCTCAACCGCTTCCCCGGCGACGATGCGTCCGTGCATCTGCGCCAATTCCCCGAAATTCCGCGCGACTGGTACGATGCGGCGCTCGCCGAGAAATGGCGCAAGGTACGGCAAGTGCGCCGCGTGGTGACCGGCGCGCTGGAAATCGAGCGCAAAGAGGGACGCATCGGCTCGAGCCTCGAAGCCGCGCCCGAAATCCATGTCGCCGATCCCGAACTGCGCGCCGCGCTCGAAGGCGTCGATCTTGCCGAGATCGCCATCACCAGCGGCGCTATTTTGCTCTCAGGTGAGGGGCCCAAGGACGCGTTCCGCCTCGACGAGGTGCCTGGCGTGGCCGTGGTGTTCGCGCGTGCCGAGGGCACCAAATGCGCCCGCTCCTGGAAGATTCTGCCCGAAGTCGGCGCCGACCCCGAATTCCCCGAGCTCAGCCCGCGCGATGCCGAAGCGGTCCGTCAGTTCGACGCCCGCCAAGCCACGGCGGAGTCATAGATGGAGCGGCTCCGAAGCTGGTTCTGGGGGCCATTGTCGCCGCTAGGGCTTGGCATCGCCGCGCTCGTGGTCCTGATCGATCAGGCGCACAAGGCGTGGATGCTCTACGTCTACGGCATCGCCGCCAGGGGCATCGTCACCATCACGTCCTTCTTCGACCTGGTGCTGGTGTGGAACCGGGGCATCAGCTACGGCCTGTTCCCGCAGGAGAGCGCGCTTGGCCGGCTCGGGCTGATCCTGTTCGCCGTGGGCGCGAGCCTCGCCCTTTCCGCCTGGCTGGCGCGGGTCGATTCGCGGCTGACCGCCGCTTCCATAGGCCTGATCATCGGCGGCGCCATCGGCAACGCCATCGACCGCATCTTCTATGGCGCGGTGGCCGATTTCTTCTCTTTTCACGCCTTCGGCTTGCAATGGTACGTGTTCAATATCGCCGACATGGCCATAGTTGCCGGGGTGGCGGGACTTCTATATGACTCGTTGTTCGGGGGTCACAAAAAGGCCGGAAACCCCCCCAACATATAAGGAAATCCGGGACTTGCCCGGACCTTGAGGGATCGTTGGGGCATCGCCAAGCCATAATCCGTATTGACCGGGCCTTCGGCCTTGTCGTTACCTGTGCGTTGGCGCTCGCCCTTGGCGGCTGCGGCGGCGTCCAGTTAGAGGGCAAGGTCTTCGACTACATGGGCGTCTCAGGCGATCGGCAAGAGGCCGATGTGCGCATGAGCGAGCGCCCACCGCTTCTGTTGCCGCCCAATACCAAGACCCTGCCGCAGCCAGGCGCGGGCGTCACCGCGGCCGCGGCGCGCCAGGATTGGCCTGACGATCCGGAGCGGGTGAAGAAGCGCATCGTCGCCGAGAAAAAGGCTCAGGAAGCAGAGAAAGCGGCGAAGACCGATCCGTTACATCCTTATGTCGGGAAGCCTACCCTTCTCGACAAACTATTTGCCCGGGATAAGACCGAGGAAGCGCCGGTAGCCGATGTGCCGGAACCCGATCCTTCCGACCGGCTGCCCGAGGAACCCAGCCAGGGCGTGGCCGAGGCACATCCGCAACCGCTCACGCCGCATGTTCCGCAGGCGCCGGTCCGCCAGGACGAGGGCGACGCGTTCAAGCCTCCAGCGCCTGACAGCTATGCGAACCCGGCGGCCCAGCGCGACCTCTATTAGGCCGGAAAGAGCGCGGCGCAGGCCGTTATCTTGCGCGGATTTAACTTGAAAATCCGGGGTCCAAGCCTGAAATGTGAAAGACCGGCCGCTTGCCCTCCAGGCTAGCAGCCTTGCGCTCCTCATTCCGCAACCTTTGGCCCGCTCGATGGTGATGTGGATGTTAGAACAACTCTCAGCCGTGCTCGACCCGCGCGCCGGCCTTATCTTCGCCTGCGCGAGCCTCGCCTCGATCGCGGTGGCTGCCGCGGTGGACAAGGCCGTCCCGTCCGAACGCGTCGAAGAGTTCAAGCTCGCCAACGGCCTGCAAGTCGTGGTCATTCCCGACCATCGCGCGCCGGTGGTCACCCAGATGGTCTGGTACAAAGTCGGGGCCGCTGACGAGCCGCCGGGCACTTCCGGCATCGCCCACTTTCTCGAACATCTGATGTTCAAGGGCACCGACCTTATCGCCAACGGTCAGTTCTCCAAGATCATCGCCAAGAACGGCGGCGAGGATAACGCCTTCACCAATCACGACGTCACCGCCTATTTCCAGCGCGTGGCCAAGGATCGCCTGCCCAAGGTGATGGAGATGGAAGCCGACCGCATGGTCAATCTGCGCCTCAGCGAGGAGGACGTGGAGACCGAGCGCAAGGTGATCCTCGAGGAGCGCCGCAGCCGCGTCGACAACAACCCGGGCAGCATCCTCCAGGAGCAGATGATGGCCGCGCTCTACCGCAATCATCCTTACGGCGTCCCCATCATCGGCTGGGAGCACGAGATGAGGGCGCTCGACCGCGAGGACGCGTTTGCCTTTTACCGGCGCTTCTACGCGCCCGAGAACGCCATCCTGATCGTCGGCGGCGATGTCGAGACGGAGGAAGTCAAGAAACTTGCCGAGGAGACCTTCGGCAAGATCCCCCGGCATGGATCGGTGAGCGTCCGCGCGCGGCCGAGGGAGCCCGAGCATTTCGCGGCCGTCAAGGTGACGCTTCAAGACCCGCGCGCCGGCCGCACCACGGTGCAGCGCTATTTTCTCGCCCCGAGCTATACGACCGCCGAGCCTGGCGAAGCGGAAGCCCTCGACCTCCTGATGCGGATCGCCGCTTCGGGGTCGGTCAGCCGCATCTACAAGCGCCTCGTGGTCGAGCAGAAGAAGGCGGCCAATGCGGGCGGCTGGTACTCCGATACGGGCCTCGATTCGGGCAGGCTCGGCTTTTACGCCATTGCCTCCGATGGGGTGTCCTCAGAGGACCTCGAAAAGGGCATTGAAGAGGTTATCGAGGAGTTGCGCTCAGGCGGCGTCACCCAGGAAGAGCTCGACCGCGCCCGCGCCGCGCAGCTTGCCGAGTTCGTCTACACCGCGGACAGCATGCCGCGCCTCGCCCGCCATTACGGCTGGCGGCTGGCGACCGGCATGACCGTGGAGGACGTCGAGGAATGGCCCGACCGGCTGAAGCAGGTGACCCTCGACGACATCCGCACCGCGGCCCGCAAATTCCTGGTCGACAAGAATTCGGTCACTGGCGTCCTGCTCGTGGCGCCCGAACATACGAGCCGCATGGATGGGCAACCCGTCCAAGCGCCGCCCGGCCGCAAATCGTAGCCGCCATGGGGCTCGCTTCCTTTCTCCCGCCCATGCTATTGCGGCGTTGCTCTTGGCTGGCGGCGGCGGCGCTGCTGGCTTCCACGGCGGCAGCTGCAGCGGATAGTTCAATGAAGATTCAGCAGGTCACCAGCCCCGGCGGTATCCAGGCCTGGCTGGTCGAGAGCCATGAGAACCCCCTGATCGCCATGCGCTTCGCCTTCCTCGGCGGCGCCACCCAGGATGACAAGGACAAGGAAGGCCTCTCCTATTTCGTGTCGGGCATGATGGACGAGGGCGCGGGCGGGCTCGATTCCATGGGCTTCCAGGAGCGCGAGCAGGGGCTCGCCATGCGCATGGAGTTCGACGCCGGCCGCGACGTGATGCGCGGCCATGTGCAGACGCTGACCCCCAACAAGGACGAGGTCTTCGACCTGGTACGGCTGGCGCTAACCAAGCCCCGCTTCGACGAGGACGCAGTCGAGCGCGTGCGCGCCCAGATTCTGGCGAGCTTGAAGTTCGACGAGAACGATCCGGGGACCGTGGCTTCCCTCGCCTGGGACCGGGTCGCATTCCGCAATCATCCTTATGGGCGTCCCATCAAGGGCACCAAGGAGTCGATCGTCACCATCACGCGCGACGACCTCAAGGATTACGTGAAGCGTGTCTATGCCCGCGACAAGCTGGTGATCTCGGTGGTCGGCGACATCGACGCCGAGACGCTGGGCAAGGCGCTCGATCACATTTTCGGCGATCTCCCGCTCAATTCCGAGCTCGCGCCGGTGGCCGAGGCCGCGCCGCCGCTTGGGCCGACGCGTGAGGTCATCGATATGGACGTGCCGCAATCGGTGGCGCAGTTCGGCCATCGCGGCATCGCGCGCAAGGACGAGGACTTCATCTCGGCCTATATGCTCAATTACATTCTCGGCGGCGGCGGCTTCTCCTCGCGGCTGATGGAAGAGGTGCGCGAGAAGCGTGGGCTCGCTTATTCGGTCAACTCGAACCTTTTTCCCTACAAGCACGGCTCGGTGTTCGTCGGCAACGTAGCCACCAAGAATGAGGCGGTGGGCCAGTCCCTGGAGGTGATCGTGAGCGAGCTGAAGCGGCTGGCCGAGCAGGGCCCCACGGAAGAGGAGCTGGCCGACGCCAAGAGCTACCTGACCGGCGCCTATGCGCTTAGATTCGAGTCTTCGTCTAGCATCGCCAACCAGCTTCTATGGATCCAGATCGAGGATCTCGGCATCGACTATGTCAATAAACGCAACGCACTGATCGAGGCCGTGACGCTCGAGGACATCAAGCGCGTGGCCAAGCGCCTGATCGACGCCGATCACCTCATCACCACCATTGTCGGCAGGCCTGTGCAGCCGGCGGTGGTGACGCCCACCGGCGCCCCGGGCTAGAATTGTCATTCCCGCGAAAGCGGGAATCCAGTAATCACCACCCTTCATCATCGACGAGGACCGGGGTTGCTGGATTGCCCGGTCAAGCGGGCAATGACAGAGCCATTCACGCAATCCATTCAAGGCTGCCTCGAAGAGAGTATCGGCAGCGCCGGCCTGAAGCGCGGCACGCTCGATGCCTATCTCGCCAGACTTGAGCCGCGGCTCGCTTCACTGCGCGAGGCCCATGCCTCTGGCGCATTGCCGTTGCTACGCGTGCCGGAACGGCGCGACGATATCGAAGCCGCCCGTGAGGCGCTGCAACGCTTGACGCAAGGGGCGCGCACGCTGGTGTTCTTCGGCACCGGCGGGTCGAGCCTCGGCGGCCAGACTCTGGCGCAGCTCGGCGGCTGGGGCATTCCCGGCGATGACAAGCATGGCAGCGAGACCCGCCCGCGCACGCGCTTCTACGACAATCTCGACGCCCGCACGCTTGAGCTGGCCCTTGCCGGACTCGATCTCAAATCCACGCGCTTCGTGGTGATCTCGAAATCGGGCGGCACGCCCGAAACCCTGGTGCAGGCCATCGCCGCCATCGACGCGGTGCGCGCGGCCGGGCTCGAAGGTGAAATCCCCAATTTGTTTCTCGCCGTCACCGAGCCGGGAGCTTCCGGCAAGGCCAATGGCCTGCGCGCATTGTGCACCCATTTCGGCATTCCCATCCTCGATCACGATCCGACGATCGGCGGCCGCTTCTCGGCGCTCACCAATGTCGGGCTGCTGCCGGCGCTCGCCCGCAGCCTCGACGTCGAGGCGCTGCGCAAGGGTGCCGCCACGGTGGTCGCCGCGCTGCTCGATGGGCGTGCAGCTGCTGACTTCGCGCCGGCTGTAGGCGCCGCTATTGCGGTCGGCCTGGTCAAGGAGCGCGGGGTGCGCGCCACCGTCATGCTGCCTTACAGCGACCGGCTGTCGCGCTTCGCCGCCTGGTACGTGCAGCTCTGGGGCGAGAGCCTCGGCAAGAACGGCGAGGGGACCACGCCGGTGGCGGCGCTCGGCCCCGTGGATCAGCACAGCCAGCTCCAGCTTTATCTCGACGGCGCGCCGCAGCATCTCATCACCGTGATCCGCGAGAATTGCGCTGGCAGGGGCCCCCGCATGGCGCCCGACCTCGCCAAGCTCGCCGGCGCCGACTATCTCGCGGGCCGAGCCGCGGGCGATCTGGTAGCGGCGCAGCAGCGGGCGATCCCCGAGGCGCTGATCGCGGCCGGGCGCCCGGTGCGTACCATCGACATCGACACGCTGGACGAAGCGGCACTCGGCGCTCTGCTGATGCATTTCATGCTGGAGACCATCCTCGCCGCCCATCTTCTGGGCGTGGACCCGTTCGACCAGCCGGCGGTAGAATCGGTTAAAGTGCTGACCCGCCGGTATCTCGCCGGCGAATGACCGAGACACGTCATGGCCATACGCCAGCTGCCGCCAAACCTCGTCAACCGCATCGCCGCGGGTGAGGTCGTCGAGCGGCCCGCGAGCGTCGTCAAGGAGCTGATCGAGAACGCCATCGACGCGGAGGCTTCCCGCATCGACGTTGTGGTGTCGGGCGGCGGCCTTGGGCTGATCCGCGTTAGTGACGATGGCGCCGGCATGGGGCCAGACGATCTGGCGCTCGCGGTTGAGCGCCACGCCACCTCCAAGCTCGACGGCGACGATCTCACCTCCATCGTCACGCTCGGCTTCCGCGGCGAGGCGCTGCCGTCGATCGGGGCCGTCGCCAGGCTTTTGCTCGCAAGCCGCGCGCGGGGCGCGGCCGAGGCTTACGAGATCGTCATCGATGGCGGCAAGAAGTCGAAGCTGAAGCCGGCGGCGCTCGCCTCGGGCACGCGCGTCGAGGTGCGCGACCTGTTCTACGCGACCCCGGCGCGGCTCAAATTCATGAAGTCCGAACGCGCCGAGATGACGGCCATCGCCGACATGGTGAAGCGCCTGGCGCTGGCCAAGCCTGAGATCGCCTTCACCCTTGCCACGCCCGAGCGCACCAATTTGCGGCTCGAGGCCTGTCCTCCCGGACTGATCGACCATGCGCTGGCGCGGCTCGGGCGCATTCTCGGCGAGGACTTTGTCAAGGACGCGCTGCCCGTGCATGCGGAGCGCGGCGCGATGGTCGTGGAGGGCTTTGCCGGGCTCCCCACGCTACATCGGCCCAATGCGCTGCATCTTTATCTCGTGGTCAATGGCCGCCCCGTGCGCGACAAGCTGTTGGCGGGGACGGTGCGTGCGGCCTATGGCGATCTCGTGCCGCAGGGGCGTTATCCCATGCTCGCGCTGTTCCTCAGCCTGCCGCCGGAGGAGGTGGACGTGAACGTCCATCCGGCCAAGACCGAGCTCAGGTTCCGCGATCCCAATGCCGTGCGCGCCCTCATCATCGGCGCGCTCAAGGAGGCGCTCGGCAATGCCGGCCACCGCGCCACAGCCACCCTGTCGCAAGCGGCGCTCGGGCGCATGCTGCGTCCCGGCGCGCCATCCTCATCGCCTGCCTACGGCCAGCCTCGTTCGTTCGGCGGCGAAGGTGGACCGCGCGCTTTCGGGTTCGCCGAGCGGGGACAGGCGCCGCTCGCGCCAATCGACACGCCTTCTGCCGACATGCGCGGCCATGCGACGGCCGACACGGCTGAAGGCACCGCCTTCCCGCTCGGCGCGGCGCGCGCGCAAGTTCAGGACACGTTCATCATCGCCGAGACCGAGGACGCGCTGGTCATCGTCGATCAGCACGCCGCGCATGAGCGGCTGGTCTATGAACGGCTGAAGCGCGCTTACGCCAATGGCGGCATCGCCCGACAATTGCTGCTCATCCCCGAAGTGATCGAGCTCGATGCGGAAGCCGCCTCGCGCCTCTGCGCCGCCGCTTCGGCTCTCGAAAATCTCGGGCTGGTGATCGAGCCTTTCGGCGCCGCATCGATCGTGGTGCGCGAGGTCCCCTCGCTGCTCGGGACCTGCAACGTCAAGGGACTGCTCGGCGATCTCGCCGATCAGCTGGCCGAGGAGGAGACCGGCGACGGCAGTCGCCTCGTGGCCGAGCGGCTCGACCATGTGCTGTCGACCATGGCCTGTCACGGCAGCGTGCGCGCGGGGCGGAGGCTCTCGCCGGAGGAGATGAACGCACTTCTGCGCGACATAGAGAGCACGCCCTTCACCGGCCAGTGCAATCACGGCCGCCCGACCTATGTCGAGCTGAAGCTCGCCGATATCGAGAAGCTGTTCTCCCGCCGCTAGGCGGCAAGCCGCTAAATGTTCTCGCTGTCGCGATGGTCGGTGACGCAGGCGGCGAGCTTGGCGATGGCCTCGCGCGTGCCGGTCAACTTGAAGCTCAGCGTGACGCCTTGGGTGACGATGCGCAGCGCCTTGCCCTCGCGTAGCGCCTCGATGACGGGATCGGAATTGGCGAGCGGGATCAGCACGCCGTGGACGTCGACCACCTTGGCGACGGTGGCGATAGGGTCGCGTTCGTCGATCAGCAACAGCACAGCTAGCGTCGAGCCCACCTGCAGATCGCGCGTCTCGTCGGCAACCACCAGGCCCCAATTGAAATCCTTGGTGATGACGAAGCCGAGCTGGACGTTGTCGCCGGACTGGGCGGTCATGGTGCAGTCGCGGAACCGGCCGTCCTCGTCGAAATTGGCCTTGCCCTGCCATACGCCCGAGGTGAATCCGGGCCGCTCCTGTGCTGCGGCGATGGCCGCCACCAGCAAAGGTGCCAACAGCAATGCTCGCAAGATCATGGCACTCCCCGCTAAATGCCGTCTTGGCATTAAAGCACAGGCGGGGCGCTGCCGAAGCTTAAGGATGCAAACTGGCTTAATGCGCGGCGCGCGCCAGGGCGATCTCGGTATCGCCATAGCCGCGCCGGTCGATCTCCTGGAAGGGAGCCGGCCAGGCGATCTCGGTCCCGGCGCGCTCTTCCAGCACCGCGACAGCCTCGCCTCCAACCCATCCGCCGGCGACCGCGGCGGCGAGCGCCTTCTCCCCGAGTCCCTTGCCGTAAGGCGGGTCGCAGAAGATGAGGTCGAAGGGTTGCAGCGTGCCGGCTTCGCCAAGCCTGGTGGCGTCGCGCCGCCAGATCTTGGTCGCGCCAGTCAGGCCGAGCGTCTCCACGTTGCGGCGGATGGCGGCGCGCGCCGCGGAATCGTCTTCGACGAACAGTGCGAAGCGCGCGCCACGCGACAAGGCTTCCAGCCCGAGCGCGCCGGAACCTGCGAACAGGTCGAGCACGCGCGCGCCTTCGAACTCGAATGCCGGAGCGCCGTGCTCAAGCAGGTTGAACAGGGCTTGCCGCACCTTGTCGGAGGTTGGCCGCGTGCCTAAGCCTTTCTGCGCCTCGATCGACGCGCCCCTGAATTTCCCGGCGACGATTCTCATCTCCAGTGCGCCTGACGGCGTTCTTTGGCGGCCTCGCGCAATTTGAATTCCGCCGCGAGCTTGGCGCCAAGCTGGTCGGCCAGTACTTTCGGCTTCACCTCCTCGACCGCGCCGGGCGCGAGCTCGCCGAGCGCGAACGGTCCGAACGAGACGCGGATCAGACGGTTGACGGTGAGCCCGAGATGCTCCGCGAGCCGCTTCACTTCGCGGTTCTTGCCTTCGCGAAGTCCAAGCATCAGCCAGAGATTGGTGCCTTGCGCGCGGTCGATCCGTGCCTCGACCGGGCCGTAATGGACGCCGTCGATGGTGACGCCGTCGCGCAGCGCGTCGAGCGCCTCTTGCGTCACCGAGCCATGCGCGCGCACGCGATAACGCCTGAGCCAGCCGGTGCTCGGCAGCTCCAGATGCCTTGCGAGTGCGCCGTCGGTGGTGAGCAGCAGCAGGCCCTCGGTATTGATGTCGAGCCGCCCCACCGAGACCACGCGCGGCAATCCGGCCGGCAAGGCTTCGAACACGGTCTTGCGACCTTGCGGGTCCTTGTGGCTGGTGACCAGGCCGCGCGGCTTGTGATAGCGCCACAGCCGCACGGCCTGCGCTTGCGGCAGAGGCTTGCCGTCGACGGTGATCTTGTCGCTTGGGCCCACGATTTGCGCGGGTGTGGTCAGCACCTTGCCGTTGACCGCGACGCGGCCCTGCTCGATCCATTTCTCGGCGTCGCGGCGGGAGCAGAGCCCGGCATGGGCCATGGCCTTGGCGATGCGCATGGCCTCCGGCTTGGGCTTAAGCGCCTCATCCTTCCGCGCCGCTTGACGCTTGCCTCGCCCTTCGCCCACTTTGCCCCCCATGGTGAAGGCGAAGCTTGCAGAAGCGAAGGATGGAAGCAAGGTGCTGCGGCCCATGAAGCTGGCGCTAGAGGAGGCGCGCGAGGCGGGCAAGCGTGGCGAAGTGCCGATCGGCGCCGTGGTGGTGTCAGGCTCGGGTGAAATCCTGGCCCGCGCCGGCAACCGCACCGTTGCCCTGCACGATCCCACGGCGCATGCGGAACTGCTCGCCATCCGCGAAGCCTGCGCCAGGCTCGGCAGCGAGCGGCTCATCGATTGCGACCTCTATGTCACGCTCGAGCCTTGCGCCATGTGCGCCGCGACCATCTCCTTCGCGCGGCTAAGGCGGCTCTATTTCGGCGCGCCCGATCCCAAAGGTGGCGCGGTCGAGCACGGCCCGCGTTTCTTCGCGCAGGCCACCTGCCACCACGCGCCGGAAGTGATCGGCGGACTTGAAGAGAGCGAAGCCGCGGCGTTGCTCAAGGATTTCTTCGCCGCCCGGCGCTAGAACTGGAAATAGATAAAGCTAACCGGCGCACCTTGCCCTACTTCCAGCACGGCGAACACGGCGATGGCCACGAAGCCGATTGCCACGGGCAAACTCGGCTGTATGCGCATCGCCCACTCATAGGTTGGCACCTTGAACAGGGCGATGGCGCCCGCGATAAGGATGGGCACCAGGGTCGCGGCCGGCCACAACGCGCCGGGGCCGCCTTGGCCCATCAACCCGGCGAACATGTTGGCAGCGGCTGAGAGATCGGCGGCGCGGAACAGCACGAACAGCAAGACCACGAAGGTCAGTGTGATCGCCCAAGCGGCGAGCGTGGGCAGAGGCGGACCGTAGCTCTGCCAGAAACGGCAGACCAGGAGTCCGATGCCGTGTCCCAAACCCCACAAGATGAAGGTCCATCCGGCGCCGTGCCACAGCCCGCACAGACCCATGGTGACCAGCATCGCCCAGATATAGACGGGAACGCCCTCGCGGCTGCCGCCAAGCGGAATGTAGACGTAGTCGCGCAGCCAGCGCGACAGGGTGATGTGCCAGCGCCGCCAGAAATCGCGCAGATTCACGGCGCGGTACGGCACGTTGAAATTCACCGGCAGCATGAAGCCGAACATCAACCCGATGCCCATGGCCATGTTGGAATAGGCGGCAAAGTCGAAAAAAATCTGTAGCGAGAACGCCAAGGCGCCCGCGCCCGCTAGCGAGAAGGTCGGAACCGTGCGCGTCGCCTCGGCGAACACCGGATCGACAATGACGGCGAGCTGGTCGGCGATGAAGAATTTCTCGATGAAGCCGATGAGGAACAGGATCAGCCCGCGGCCGATACGCTCGTAAAGTCCGGTACGCAGCGGGTCGTAGGCGAATTGCGGGATGATCTCGTTGTGCCGCATGATCGGGCCGGCGATCAGATGCGGGAACAGGGCGATGAACAAGCCGAACACGCGGAAGCCGTAGCGCGGCGCGGTGCCGCGCAGGCGATCAACGAGATAGGAGACGAGCTCGAAGGTGTAGAAGCTGATACCGATCGGCAGCACCAGCGAGGCCTTGGCGAATTCGAGCCCGGTCACCTGCGCCAGGATGGTGGCGCCGAAATCGATATATTTGAACAGGCCGAGGACCGAGAAATTGGCGACGATGGCCAAGTAGAGCGGCCAGCGCCAGCCTTTGCGGATGGCGAGTTCGGCGAGCAGCCAGGTCGCAATCGTCTGCCCGGCCAGCAGAGGCACGAAGCGGATGTCCCACCAGCCGTAGAAGACGAGCGAGGCGAAGATCAGCCACCATTCGCGCGCGGCCTGATGGCGGGCGAGCGCGTAATAGACGCCGACGGCGACCGGCAGGAAGAGGACGATGAATTCCTGGCTGTGAAACAGCATGGCGTCAGGCGCAATTCACCATGGACCAAACCCTAGCTTCGGCCTCGGCCGTTCGGATGAGTTGCCCCTATTCGGCGGTCAAGGGAGACGTGCTTGCGCCCGGTCCCGCCAGATAATGCCAATCGCCGTCCGGATCGTCCTCACCGGTAGCGATCGCCTGCTCGATACCCTTGACAATGCGATCGGCGATCGGCAGCCGATAATGCAAAGGGTCCCAGTAATTGTCGTCGTTCGTCGTAATCCCGGAAGGGATGTTGAAATCGATGAAGGGTGCCTTATGGCGCCGCGCGATCGCGGCGATACGCATCTTGCATTCCTCTTGCTGTGCAGCCCTTACCGAGCCGGGCGCATGCTGGACAGCGACATGGGCGGGCATATAGGCGAGAACCACCCGGCCGGAGAATCTCGCCATGAGCTCGTCAAGCCAGGCAAGCGCCGGGTAATGCCATGCTGCCCGCTCTTCGGCGCTTGGCTGTTTCTTTTTCGATACCGACCTCTTCACCCCCCACAGCTTGCTTTTGGCCTTCACCGGGTCATAGGCGCTTTCCGGCGGCGTGAACACCTCGTAGCCGTTCAGGAAGCGGGCCTCACGGAAACCGAGGGCCTGCCTGAACCGGCGTCCGCTGATCTCGACGGTCTTGGCGTTCAACATATAACGAAGGTCGTTCCGCCAATCGTCGTCATACATCCATTCCGGGAAGCCGCGAAAGGTGATGCGGTCGGTGTCCGCCTCCCGGTCGCACCACACGTGGTCGAGACCGATCAGCAGCGTGCGTCGCTGCTTGACTTCCCGGATAAAAAGGTCGGCAACGCGATATTGCTCGTAAGCCATCCCTGCGTTCATGGCGAGATTGGCGAAGCGCCCGCCGAACACTTGCTCAAGGGAGGCGGGGCTGAGCAGGCGCGAGTCCGACGCGCCGATGACGATGGAATCGTAACGTTTGGAGCGGACCAGCGCCGGATATTGGAAGCGCTGGTTGATGTCGGTGATGGCGTGCTCGCTGAAAAGGAAGGGCGGCAGATTGCCGTAAGGATTCATCAGCAGGATGAAGAGCGCGAGCGCGGCGAGAATGATGGCGAAGCCGCCAAGCGACATCAACACGAAACGGCGCCAGCCGAACCGCATTGTGCATGCCCCCTTTGCGACGCTAGTAGCGCCGCTTCCGCTTCAGCGGCGGCTGTGGGTCGGGTTGCGGCCAGACATCCAGGCTAGGCGGCCAGGCCATCGTGTCCGGATATAATGACCGCTCGAGTGCTTGGGTGCCGTAGTCGCCCTTCTTGTAAGGCACGAAGCCACCGTAGAACTCCCAGCCGCGTGGTCCCGGCCCCCTGTAGACATAAGGATAGATAGGCGAGCGGCCCTTTTGATAGATGGGCGGCCGCCAACGCTGTATGTCGCGGATAGGCTCCAGCGCCGAAGCGCGGTTATCGAGACCGGGGATGAAGGCTGGCGCGGCGTGGGCCGGCTCAGACATCGCCGCGAGCCACAAGCCTGACGCAATGACCGCCATCCCGCCAAGGGTCAATTTCTTTTTGGAAAACAATGCCATGCGGCCCCTCCGGTTGCGTGGCTCCCCGACTCGACGCCACGGCTTTAAGTGCCCTAGTCATGGCCCGCGATTGCGGCAATGACAAGGACCTTCAGCCAAGGGCGCGGGCGCCGATGTCGCGGCGGAAGAAGCCGTCCGGCCAGTCGATCTTGTCAACCGCTTCGTAGGCTCTGGCTTGCGCTTCGCCGATGTCGCGCCCGCTGGCGGTGACGCCGAGCACGCGCCCACCATTGGCGAGGATGCGCGCGCCGTCGCGCATGGTGCCGGCGTGGAAGATCTGCACCTGCGGATCGGTGGCAGCTTCGTCGAGTCCCTTTATCTCGGTGCCGGTGAAATACGCGCCGGGATAGCCGTTCGCCGCCATGACCACGCAGAGCGCCGGATCGTCGTGCCAGTCGAGCACGATACCGGACAGGTGTCCTTCGGCGGTGGCCAACAGGGCAGGGAGCAGATCGGATTTGAGGCGCAGCATCAGCACCTGCGCCTCGGGATCGCCGAAGCGCACATTATATTCGATGAGCTTCGCCGCGCCGTTCTTGATCATCAACCCGGCATAGAGCACGCCTTTGAACGGCGTGCCGCGCGCTTGCATGGCGCGCACCGTGGGCATGACGATCTCGTTCATGACTTGCGTGATGAGGGTCTCGGTCATGATCGGCGCCGGCGAATAGGCGCCCATGCCGCCGGTGTTGGGCCCTTCGTCCGCGTCGAAGGCGCGCTTGTGGTCCTGCGCCGCAGCGAGCGGCAAGGCGGTGGCACCATCGACCAGGGCGAAGAAGCTCGCCTCCTCGCCGTCGAGAAATTCCTCAATCACCACTTCCGCGCCCGCAGCACCGAAGGCGCCGTCGAAGCAGTCATCGATGGCAGCTTCTGCATCTTCGCGCGTGGCGGCGACGGTCACGCCCTTGCCGGCGGCGAGCCCGTCGGCCTTGACGACGATGGGCAGGCTTTGCTTCGCCACATAGGCCTTGGCCGCCTTGGCGTCAGCGAAGCGCGCGTAGGCTGCGGTGGGGATACCGTATTCGGCGCAGAGGTCCTTGGTGAAGCCCTTGGAGCCTTCGAGTTGCGCCGCGGCGCGCGACGGGCCGAATACCTTGATGCCAGAGGCCGCGAGATCGTCGGCGAGCCCCAAGACCAGAGGCGCCTCGGGCCCGATCACCACCAGGCCGATAGTGTTGTCCCTACAGAAGCGTATGACCGCCGCGTGTTCCGCTACATTGAGGGCGACGCATTCGGCCAGTTGTGCGATGCCGGCATTGCCCGGCGCGCAATAGAGCCTGTCCAGCAGCGGGCTTTGCTTGAGCTTCCAGGCAAGCGCATGCTCGCGCCCGCCGCCCCCTATCAACAACACGTTCACCAGAAGCACGCTCCGCTTGTTCGCCGGCACCGAGGCTAGTATTGCTCGACCCCCGACCGGCGCTGCTTAGCATGGGCATGCGCCCAAGCGAAACGAGATGAACCAGACCATGGCCGACCAAACTCAGGCCGTATCGAACCTCGTGGAATATACCGTCTCGGAGCTTGCCTTCGCGCTCAAGCGGACGGTGGAGGACGCCTATGGCCTGGTGCGGCTGCGCGGCGAGGTCTCCGGGGACTTCAAAGGACGGCACAGCTCCGGCCACTGCTATTTCAAACTGAAGGACGAAAAGGCTTCGATCGACGCGATCATCTGGAGCAGCACCTTCGAACGGCTCAAGTTCAAGCCCGAGCCGGGTCTCGAAGTCATCGTCAAGGGCCGGGTCACCACCTATCCCAACAAATCGACCTATCAGATCGTCATCGACGAGTTGGAGCCCGCGGGCGTCGGTGCGCTGATGGCGCTGCTCGAGCAGCGCAAGAAGATGCTCGCCGCCGAAGGGCTGTTCGACGAGGCGCGCAAGAAGCCGCTGCCGTATCTCCCCCGCATTCTCGGCGTGGTGACCTCGCCGACCGGCGCGGTGATCCGCGATATTCTGCACCGCCTCGAAGACCGCTTCCCCGCCCATGTGCTGGTGTGGCCGGTGAGGGTGCAGGGCGAGACCTGCGCCGTGGAAGTTGCCGGCGCCATCGCCGGCTTCAATACGCTGGTGACGGCAGCGCCGGTGCCCCGTCCCGATCTCCTCATCGTGGCGCGCGGCGGCGGCAGCCTCGAAGATCTGTGGGGCTTCAACGAGGAGATCGTGGTGCGCGCCGCCGCTGCCAGCGCCATCCCGCTGATCTCCGCGGTCGGGCACGAGACCGACTGGACCCTTATCGACCTCGTCGCCGATTTCCGCGCTCCGACGCCGACCGCCGCGGCCGAGCGCGCCGTGCCAGTGCGCTCGGAGCTGATTGTTTCGGTGACGAGTTTCGGCCTACGCGGCGCAAGCTCGCTCAGGCGGGCGCTCCACGCGCAGCGCGGGCGGCTGGTCGCCGCCTCACGCGGACTGCCGCGCCGTGCCGATATTCTTGCCCTGCCGCGCCAGCGCTTCGACAGTGCGAGCGCCAGGTTGCCGCGTGCACTGTTCGCCAATGCCGTGGCGCATCGCTCGGGCCTCGAACGCTGCGCTTCGCGGCTCAGGCCCCATCTCGTGGCCCGCGCCGCCGTCTCGGGCCGGGAGCGCCTCACTCGCTTCGACCGCGCGCGCAGGCGCGCGATCGGCGCCATGATGGAGCGGTCGAGACGCCGCCTCGACGCCCAAGCCAAGCTGCTCGGTACGCTCGACTATCACAACGTGCTGGCGCGGGGCTTCACCCTGGTGCGCGCCGCCGACGGCAGCATGCTACGCCGCGCCGCAGCCGTGAAACCGGGTGCGGCCCTGGACATCGAGTTCGCCGATGGCCATGTTGGAGCCCATGCCGATCCGCGCGAGCGCAAGGCAGATCCCGAGGCAAAAGAGAAGCGCCGCAACGGCAGCGGAAAGCAAGGGACGTTGCTCTAGCTTGACTGGTTTTGCCGGACGGCTTGAGGTTATGGTGACGAACGAAAAGAAACGCGTGACGCAAATCCGATGAACCGCTTCGAACGCAATTTCGGCAAGGGCGAGGCCAAGCTCAAATTTCTCGATGGCGAGGTGCAGGTGCTGACACCCGGCGATTTCGTGCGCTGCGCCGTCACCGACCGCACCATCCCGCTCGATGAGCTTCGCTATTGGAGCGTCGACTTGCAAGAGGCCTATGCCGACGCCGCGGCCTCGCTCAAGCGCTACCGCCAGACCCATCCTAATTCTTCTGAGTAAGCACCTTAAGTAACTGCGTCACCGCCGCTTCATCCTCGAATTTGACGACGATGGGGAAGGGGCGGGAGCGGTGCTTGAGCTCGCCGACAGCGGTGCCGTCCTCGTCGGGCAGCCGCGCCCAGTCCTTCTCGGTGGTGACCAACATGGCGTTCTTCGCTTGCGCCTCGTCGAGCAGGCGGCGCGCCTCCCGCTCCGTATAGCGGTGATGATCGGGGAATGGGTGCGTGTCGATCGGTCGCGCGCCATTGGCCCTCAAGGTGGCAAAGAACTTGCCGGGCCGGGCAATGCCGGCGAAGCCGATCGCCGGCAGCACGCCGAGCCAGCGCGGATCGCAATTCGCCTCGATCCGCGCCTTGAGCACGGGCTTGCTGTGGCGTTCGAAGGCTTTCGTCAACGATTTGGCGTTGCCGCCGTCACCGATTACCAGCAGAGCGTCGGCGCGGTGGATCTGCGCCTCGAGCGGCGCCCGCAAAGGTCCCGCCGGCATGATCAACCCGTTGCCGATACCGGTCGCCGCATCCACCGCGATCAGCGAGCAAGTCTTATGCAGGCTCGGGTTCTGGAACCCGTCATCCATGACGATGATTGTTGCGTCCGTGGCCTCGATGGCCTTGGCGCCCGCTACCCGGTCGGTGGCCACCACGGTCGGCGCCACCTCGGCAAGGAGCAACGGCTCGTCGCCGACCTCGCTCGCATCCTGACCTTTACTGACGAGAATGGGACCGCTGCTCGCCCCGCCATAGCCGCGGGTGAGAAAAGCGGGGCATTCTCCCAGCGCCATCAGCAGGCGCGCCACGGCGATTGCCGTGGGTGTCTTGCCGCCGCCGCCCGCGGTGAAATTGCCGATGCACAGCACGGGGAGCCGCGCGCGATAGGGCGTGGCGCGGGCAAAGCGCCCCTCGACCACCCTGCCATAGAGCCGGCCGAGCGGCGCGAGCAGAGAGGCGAGCGCGCCCGTCTTGCGGTACCACCAGAAGGGCGTCTCAAGACGCATGCTGCAAGGCCGCTTTCGGCAGATATGGCTCAAGCTCGGCGAGGGTGCGCGGCAGCGCCCCGCTCATCGAGGCGATCACCCGGTCGGCCCGCTCGCGCATCACTTCGCGCGGGATGAGATCCTGAAGCAGAGTGAAAGCGGCCTCGGCCATGCTCTCCGCGTCGGTCACCTCCTTGGCGCCACCGACGCGCAGCAGCGCATCGTAGGCGTCGGTGAAATTCTTCCAGTTGGGGCCGGTGAGCACGACGGCGCCGAGCTTGATCGCCTCGACCGGGTTCTGCCCGCCTTTGGGCACGAGCGAGCCGCCGACAAAGGCGACCGTCGCCAGCGCATAAAACAGACCAAGCTCGCCGATCGTGTCGGCCACATAGATGTCGGTCCCGCTCTCCGGCAGCTTCCCCTCCGAGCGAAGCGCGGTCGTGAGATTGGCATTTCGTAGCTGCTCGGCGATCTGCGGCCCGCGCTCGGGATGGCGCGGCACGATGACGGTGAGGAGAGCGGGAAGCTTCCGCTTCATGATGGTGTGGGCTTCAGCCACTACCTCGTCCTCGCCGAGATGCGTGCTGGCGGCCAGCAGCACCGGACGATCGCCTAGTGCCGCGGCCAGTTCCTTCCGCCCAGGCAGGTCGGCCGGCGGTGCCGGCGCATCGATCTTGAGATTGCCGACATCGAGCGAACGGGCAGCACCTAGCTGGGCGAAACGTTCGGCGAGGCTGTCGTTCTGTGCCAGCACGAGATCGAAGGCGGAGAAGAGCGGGCGGCTGAGACCGGGGCGCCTGCGCCACGCGCGGAACGAAGAAGTGGACATGCGCCCATTGATGAGCAGCAGCGGAATGCCTTGCGCCTTGGTCTCGAGCACGAGATTGGGCCAGATCTCGGACTCGACCAGCACGGCGAGGTCGGGGCGCCAATGGCTCAGGAAGCGGCGCATATAGCCTTGATTGTCGAGCGGCACATATTGGTGCACGGCGCCCTTGGGCAGCCGGTCGCGGGCAAGCTGCGCCGAAGTGACGGTGGCGGTGGTCAGCAACACGCTGACCTCGGGGTGCCGCGCAGAGATGGTGTCGATCACCGGCAGCGCGGCATTGACCTCGCCCACGCTTGCCGCATGGAACCAGGCGAGGAACCCGTCGGGACGCGGCGCGCTGGGCAGTCCGTAGCGCTCAGGATGCCGGTCCGGCTCCTCTTTGCCGCGCTTGGTGCGCCATGCAAGCAGCAACGGCGCCAGAGGCACGCCGAGGCTGGTGAGAGCCCGGTAGGTCCTGAGCCACAGCCCGGGTTTGGTCGCCACTATCTTGCTCAAAGGGTCCCTCGCTCCGGCCATAGCATAAGCGCGCGCGGTCACTCCGGCGAGGGCGCCTTCGATGGCGAGGCGCCCGGTCTCGATGGTATCGGCGTCGCTGCCGGGAGGGACCCTGATCGGATCGCCGATCACGATGGCCAAGGTAGAGAAGGGCAGGTTGAGGGTAAAGGCGCTCCATGTCGGCAGCGTGAGAAAGCGGCGCGTGGCGATGGCGAACGGCACCACCGGCCGTCCCGACTTAGACGCGAGCGTGGCGATGCCTTCTCCGGCCCTGCGCGCCGGGCCCGGCGGCACGTCGGCGGTCATGGCCACGGTGGCGCCGGCATCAAGCGCCCGCAAGGATTCGCGTAATGCGGTGGCGCCGCCGCGATTGCGGCGCCTCTTGCCGGCGCCCGCGCCCCTGATCAGGTCCATGCCGAATTTCTTGAGCACGGCGCCGATGAGCTCGGCGTCGCCGTGGCGCGAGACCATGGCCTTCACGTCGGCCGGCCGCTCAGGCTTGAGCTTGGGCAGGAGCACGAACTGGCCATGCCACATGGCGAGGATCTGCGGATGTTCCTCGAACAATTTGGCGACAATGTCGGCGGGCTCGCGCTTGATGGTGCTGGTAGCGTAGATGAGGCGGATATAGCCCGCGGCGAGGGCGGCGCCCAAGGCAACGGCGGGCTTCGATACTGACAGCCGCTTCAACATGACACTCAGGCGCTGCTATTCGCCGGCCACGGCGACGGCCCCTCGGCCCTCATCGTCGGTCGAAGCCGGCGCAAGCCCCGTGATGCCGAACTGGGTGCGATGCAGCCTGGTATAGAGGCCGCCTTTGGCGACCAGCTCGTCGTGACGGCCCATCTCGACGATGCGGCCCTGGTCGAGCACGCAGATGAGATCGGCCTTCTTCACCGTCGACAGGCGATGGGCGATCATCAGCACGGTGCGCCCGCGCATCAGCTCTTCGAGCGCGGCCTGCACCTTGGCTTCGGCCTCGGAATCGAGGGAGCTGGTCGGCTCGTCGAGCAACAGAATAGGCGCGTTCTTGTAGAGGGCGCGGGCGATGGCGATGCGCTGGCGCTCGCCGCCCGACAGCAGTCCTCCCGCCTCGCCGACGCGGGTGTCGTAGCCTTTGGGCAGCGCAGTAATGAAATCGTGCGCGGCGGCGGCCTTGGCGGCGGCGATTACCGCATCCTCGTCCACTGGCTTAGAGCCATAGGCGATATTGGCGCGGATGGTGTCGTCGAACAGCACCGGGTCCTGCGTGACGAGAGCAATAGCGTCGCGCAGAGAGTCGACGGTGACGTTGGAAATGTCCTGGCCGTCGATGAGCACCTTGCCGCGATCGGTATCGAAGAAGCGGAGCGTGAGATTGACCAGCGTGCTCTTGCCCGAGCCGGATGGGCCGACCAGCGCCACGGTGTTTCCCCGGGGCACGGTCAGGCTCACCCCTTTGAGCACGGCGTTCTCGGGCTCGTAGGCGAAGGACACGTTCTTGAACTCGATCTCGCCGCGCTTCAGGGCGAGCGGCTTGGCGTCCGGGACCTCGACCAGGCGCACCTCCTGATCGATGATGCCGAACACGCGGCTCGCCGCGGCGATGCCTTCTTGGAGTTGGGTCTGGAGCGTGGCCACGCTTTTCAGCGGCGTGTAGATGAGCAGCGCCGCCGTCATGAAGCCCATGAAATGGCCGAGCGTGAGGTCGCCGCGCACCCCTTGCGTGCCGGCGAAATAGATGGCGAGCGCAAAGCCGAAGCCGACTAGAAGCTCCATCGATGGGCTCGACAGCGCGCGGGCGCGGGTGCCGCGCATGGTGAATTCGAGCGCGCGGTTAATGGCCGATGCCGCGCGCGCTTCCTCGCGATCTTCCTGCCCATAGGCGCGCACGACACGCATGCCGCGCAAGGTCTGGGTGATCAGCGCTGAGAGGTCGCCGGTTTCTTGCAGCGACTTGGTGGTCGATTTCCGCATCCTGCGGCGCTGGCGCGACAGCATGAACCAGGACAGTGGCATGAAGATCAGGATCAGAAGCGAGAAGCGCGGGTCCATGTAGAACATGGTGGCGACGAGAATGACGATCTTGAGCGAATTCTCGCCGAGCGTGATCAGCGAGCGGCTCGCCGTGGCGCGGATGAGATTGGCGTCGTTGAGGAAGCCCGAGAGCAGCCGCCCCGAATGCACGGTCTGGATCCAGCTCAGATCGGCGCGGGCGAGCTTGGCGAACATCTGAATGCGCAGATCGGCGACGAAGCGGTGGCCGAGATAGGCGACCGTGACGTCGGAGATATATTCCGCGACCGCCTTGATCAGCGTCACGATGACGATGGCGCCGGTGATCCAGTAGACCATGTCGGCGTTCTTGGCGACGAACACGTCGTCGGCGGTGCGCTGGATGAGGAAGGGGATGGCGCCGGTGGTTGCCGCGGTGAGCAGCATGGCGATCACGGCGACCGACAGGAGACCGATGCGGGGCCGCAAATGCTCCCGCCAGACGCGCAGGACGATGTCGCGCGTCGAATATTCGGCCTGGAGCTCGTCGGCGCTCCTGGTGATGGTGCTGACGTCTGTGAACAGCTGGTCTTTCAAGCGTTTCCCCGATTTACCGCGCTTGGCTTGTCCCGAGGACTCTACCCGGTGCCGCTTTCTAGCACGCGCCAAGGGCCCTCCTAAGGCGAAAAACCCTTAAAGCTAAGGCCGCTCGCCCCCGCCGGCGCCCATTTCATCCGGATCGAGCAGGCGGTGCAGATGCACGATGAAATAGCGCATATGGGCGTCGTCAACGGTGCGCTGGGCGGCGTCCTTCCAGGCGTCATAGGCCCGCGCGTAATTCGGATAGATACCGACGACGTCGAGCGCGTTGAGGTCGCTGAACTCGACCTTGCCGAGATCGGTCAGCTCCCCCCCGAACACGAGGTGGAGTAGTTGCTTCTGCTTCGCGCCGTCCTTGGCGGCCATGCCCGGGCTCCCTGCTACTTGGCTTAAGCCCGCACTTTGCCGAAAGGCGCGCTAGAGGTCTATGCGGCTTGTGCGCTCGATCAGGAGAGGGTGAAGCCGGGCGCCGCTGGCGACCAGGCTCGGCAGGCGTGGGGATTCGCGATTATAAAGATGAACCTCCCCGTAATGGTCGGTGACGACGCCGCCGGCTTCCTTGACGATGATGTCGGCGGCCGCCAGGTCCCACTCGCACTTGCCGGACAGCGAGACAGTGGCGTCGGCCTTGCCGGCGGCGACCAGCGCCAGACGGTAGGCCACCGAATTCACCCAGCGCGTCTTCACCTCGGGCCAAGGCTCTTTCCAGATCTTCTTTTTGAACAGGCCGCCGCTCGCAATCAGCATGGCGCCGTCGAGCGTGCGCAAATCGCTCGCCTTGATCGGCTGGTCGTTGAGGAAGGCGCCGTGCCCGCGCATGGCATGGAAGAATTCCTTCGTCGCCGGATTGTACACCACGCCGATCACCGGCACGCCGTCCTCGACGAGCGCGGCGGACACCGTCCATTCCGGCAAATGGCGCAGGAAGGCGTTGGTGCCGTCGATCGGATCGACCATCCACACGCGGCTGTGCTTGAGCCGATCGAGGTCGTCGGGGCTCTCCTCCGACAGCCAGCCATAATCGGGGCGCGGGCTGAGCAGATTGAATTTGAGGGCGTTATCGACGGCGATGTCGGCCTCGCTCACCTCCGACCCGTCCGCCTTGCGGTTGATCAGGATTTGTTGACGGAAATAAGTAAGCGCGAGCTCGCCCGCATCGCGCACCGCCTGCTTAAGCAATGCGTAATCTTCCGCCAGCGAGGGCGCGGATAGGGGCTTTTCTTGCGGAGCTGCTATGGTCATCGGGGCAAGAAGAAACTCTAAACCATGTCAACAGTCAGGCAGCGCATACCGGTCATTAACAACGTCCATTAAGCGTCCAGGAATGCTTCCATGGCACCATCGCGCTAATAAAGGCTGCCTCAAGGCGGCCGGAGGAAGCTAACAGCAAGGCGTCACGCGGGCCTCGGGGCGAAAGCTCCGGGGCCCGAGACTTTTGTGCCTCAAATAAGTGCAGCCAGGCCCATGTCGAGCACGATGGCGGCGAACACGATGAGGCCGAGATCGCGGTTTGAGCGGAAGCGTACAAGACAGTTTTCGGCATCGTCGATATCGAGGCTCAACACCTGCCAGGCAAGATGTGCCGCTGCCAAAATCATGCCAAGCAGAAAGAAAAAGCCGGCGCCAGCCATAAGCCCCGCGGCGGTGATGGCTGCCCAAGCGAAGCCATAGAGCAGCGCGAGCCAGGGCTTGGTGGCGCTGCCGAATTTTAGGGCGGTCGATTTCAACCCGATCAGGTCGTCGTCCTCGCGGTCCTGATGGGCATAGATGGTGTCGTAGCCGATGGTCCAGGCCACGGCGCCCGCGTAGAGAATCACCGGCGCGAGATCGAGACGCGCCAGCACCGCCGCCCAGCCCATCAGCGCGCCCCAATTGAAGGCGAGGCCGAGCACGGCTTGCGGCCAGTTGCTGACGCGCTTGACGAACGGATAGAGCGCCACGATTGGCAGCACGATGAGCCCGAGCAGGACGGTGAAGCGGTTGAAGCTTAGCAGCACGGCAAGTCCGGTCAGCGACAGCAGCCCCATGAAGATGGAAGCCTGGGTCAGGGTGACCTGTCCGCTCGGCAGCGGACGCGAGCGCGTGCGCGCGACCTTGGCGTCGATGTCGCGGTCGACGATGTCGTTATAGGTACAGCCGGCGGCGCGCATGACGAGGGCGCCGATGGCGAAAAGGAACAGGAGCCAGAGATCGGGGTAGGGGGCGCCGAGACTGCGTCCGGCCAGCGCCACCGACCACAAACAGGGAAGCGCGAGCAAAAAGAAGCCGATCGGCCGATCGGCGCGCGCGAGCCGCAAATAGGGGATGAGCGGGGTGGGCGCGAAGCGGTCGACCCAGCTCTTGGCGGGCGCGTCGGCCACCGCGCGCCTTTTGCCTTGCGACCTTGGACGTGGCATGTCTCGCTCGGCTCCGTCTAAACCCGCGTCATCTTATGCCCTCTAAGCTTCACCGGCTGTTCGTCAAGTCCCCGCTCGGCATGGGCGTTGAGATCGCGCTCGACGGCGAGCAGGCACATTATCTCCTGAACGTGCTCAGGCTCAGCCAGGGCGACAAGATTCTCCTGTTCAACGGCCGTGACGGCGAGTGGTGCGCCACTCTTGGAGCCACAAGCAAGAAAAAGGCGCAAGCCGTGCTCGAGCATCAGACGCGGGTGCAGGACGAAGGACCGGACCTGCATTACCTCTTCGCGCCGCTCAAGCGCGCGCGTCTCGATTATATGGCGCAGAAGGCGACCGAGATGGGCGCGAGCATGCTGCGCCCTGTCATCACCCGCCGCACTGTAGCCGAGAAGGTCAAGACAGCGCGCCTCTTCGCCAATGCCGTCGAGGCTGCGGAGCAATGCGGCATCTTGCGCGTGCCGGTGGTGCATGAGCCGGAGAAGCTCTCCAAGGTGTTGGACAGATGGGACGCGGAGCGCCTGCTGATCTTCGCCGATGAGACCGCGCCCGCGGCTTCGCCCCTCGAAACGTTATCGGCGCAAGGCCCGCGCCCGCTGGCCGTGCTGATCGGGCCCGAGGGCGGCTTCGAGCCCGAAGAGCGGGCGGCGCTGCTTGCCAAGCCATTCGTGGTGCCCATATCCCTTGGGCCGCGGGTGATGCGGGCCGACACGGCCGCGGTTGCCGCGCTCGCTTTGGTCAACGCCACTTTGGGCGACTGGCGCTAAGCATCATCTGCGAAAGGTTGCAGACTATTGGACAAGAGGATGCGTCAGAAGAGTCCCCTTGTCAGGCTGTGGGCCCGAGCGCCATAAGAGCCACCCTTTGCGTTCCGTGCCCTAGGCCCGCAAGGCAAGTAAGCGTCCCCTCAAGCGAAACCGGAGCTCCCTCATGTCGACCAAGGTGGATGGGCCCAAGAGCCCGATCATCTCGTCGCGCGACGAGCTCATCGCTTATGTCGAGGCGGGATCGAAGCCGGAAAGCGAATGGCGCATCGGCACCGAGCACGAGAAATTCGCCTTCACCCTCGCCGATCATGCGCCGGTCCCCTATGTGGGCGAGCGCGGCATCGCCGCGTTGCTGCAAGGCTTCGAGGATCGCTTCGGCTGGAAGGCGATCGTCGAAGAGGGCAACATCATCGGGCTTTCCTGCGTCGATTGTCCCAAAGGCGGCGCGATCAGCTTGGAGCCGGGCGGCCAGGTCGAACTGTCCGGCGCACCGTTCGACACCCTGCACGAGACGGAAGAGGAACTCCGCCAGCATCTCGCCAAAGTGGCCGAGATCGGCGCCGATCTCGACATGGGTTTTCTGGGGATTGGCTTCTCGCCGAAATGGAGTCTCGAAGCCATGCCGATGATGCCCAAGGAGCGCTACCGCATCATGATGCGCACCATGCCGCGGAAAGGGCGGCACGGCCTCGACATGATGTTCCGCACCGCCACGGTGCAGGTCAATCTCGATTTCGGCGACGAGGCCGACATGGTGCGCAAGATGCGCGTAGGTTTGGCGCTGCAGCCGGTGGCCACGGCGCTGTTCGCCAACTCGCCGTTCAGCGACGGCAAGCCCAACGGTTTCCAATCCTACCGCGCGGAAATGTGGCGCGACACCGATCCCGACCGCACCGGACTCCTCCCCTTCGTCTTCGAGGACGGCATGGGGTTCGAGCGCTATGTGGACTACGCGCTCGATGTGCCGATGTATTTCGTCTATCGCGACGGACGCTATACCGATACGGCCGGCGCCTCGTTCCGCGATTTCCTGGCAGGCAGGCTCGCGGCGCTGCCCGGCGCTCGGCCGACGCTCGACGATTGGAGCGACCATCTCACCACGCTATTCCCCGATGTCAGGCTCAAGCGCTTTCTCGAAATGCGCGGAGCCGACGCGGGCTCGTTGCCCCAAATGCTCGCGCTCCCGGCGCTGTGGGTGGGGCTCCTCTACGACAAGACCGCGCTCGACGAAGCTTCTCTCCTCATCGCCGATTGGACGGCGGAGGAGCGGCAGGCCTTGCGCGATGCTGTGCCGCGCTCCGGGCTGGCGACGCCGTTCCGCGACGGCACCGTTCTGGATGTGGCGCGCCAAATGGTGACGCTGGCCGAAGCGGGCCTGAAGCGGCGCGCGCGGCCCGATGCTAGCGGAGAGGACGAGCGCAAGCTGCTTGCGCCGCTCATCGAGACCGTCGAGACGGGACGCTCGCCGGCCGACCGCCTGCTCGCCGATTATCACGGCCCGTGGAACGGCGACATCGACAAAGTGTTCGACGCCGCCGCGCTTTGAGTCTCATCTTGAAATGGTGGGCCTGGCCGACCACATAGGGGCCAAGTCAGCGTCTCTTCCTGTTACCCTGCACGGAAGAGACGTAGTCCGTCCCCCAAAGGCGGATGTGTCGGCGGCAGATTTCTCCTTTTCTGCCGCCGATTTTTTTGCGCCAGCGAAGCTGCTATTTCAGCCCGTCCATGGCGGTGCCGAAGCCTTGCAAGCTGACCGGGATGCCGATGCCGGCCTCGGGCGTATCGAAGATGATGAACATGGCGTTGGTGCCCTTTTTCAGCTTGGCGATCACCTCATCCTGAAGCACCACTTCGGCGACGCAGCCCCGCTTTCCGCATTTGAGAAACGGCGCGTTGCCCACGTCCTGGTCGTCGATCTTGAGCCCGAGCCCGGTGGGAAGCAGCACGCCAAGCGGCACCACCACGCGCAGCAGCTTCTTGTCCTCGCCGATCGCCTTATAGAACACGACGGTCAGACCGACATTCGGCCGGTCCTCGGCGGTGACGCTCTGCACCAGCGCGCATTTCTCTTCCTTGGCGCCAGGCGGCGTGCGGCAGCTGACCTGCCAGGCTCCATGCGTCTCGCGTACCACGCTGCCCGGACCCGTAGCGGCAGGCCCCGCATCGGGCGACGCGCCTTGGGCGCCAGCTGCGCTCGCAAGTGCGAAGACGAGGGCCACGCCAAGGCAAAGCGCGGCAATGGTCCGCGAACGCGGCGCGAAAGCCTGAAATTTGGGCTCGTGAGTCATGACACCAGAGAGAGACCGACTGCGCGTGCTTCTCAAGCGCAAATCAGCTTTAGGGAAATTAAATTGTAAGGGGAAGCGCTTTAAAGGCGAATGGCGCGACATGGAAAACCGCCTTCGCCGAGTATTGGGGCCAAATTTCGGCGCAATCTTTTCAAGGAACTTCTACCCAATCCTGACGCCTTCTCGGCAAGCGTGCATATGCCGCAGCGCTGCCGTGAATCATGAGTGTTGCCAATCTGTAGCCTTTATGATTTGAACACCGGAAAAGAGCCTCCAGCCTCGCGTTTCGCGTGAGGGCTCTGGGCAAGAATTACGGTGGGGGCGACGCCATTTATCGCGACTCATTCCTTCGCGCCGCCCTTGCATTGACCAAGCGGCTTGGGCGCGCCGGTCCCGCCCCTGCCCAATATTTTCAGCCCGCACCAGCAAGCAGGGTGATGGGCGAGGGGAGAAGGCTTTAGGAGTGATGGGATGGCGATCTTCTGTCGAACATTGACGGTCTTTGTCGCGCTCGCGTGCCTCGCCTTGAGCGGCCCTGCCTTTGCCGTCGACGGTCAGCCCTCGGACTGGCAGTTGGGCTTCCAGAAGGCGGCCACGCCGATCATGGAGCAGATCACCAACTTCCATACCTATGTCACCATCATCATCACGGTCATTGCCTTCTTCGTGCTCGGCCTGATGATCTACGTGATGTCGCGCTTCAACGAGAAGCGCAATCCGCTCCCGTCCCGCACCTCGCACCACACGCCGCTCGAGATCGCCTGGACGGTGCTGCCCATTCTTATTCTCGTGGCCATCGCCATTCCCTCGTTCCGCCTGCTGTTCGCCCAATACGACTTCCCCAAGGCTGACCTCACCATCACCGCCACGGGCAGCCAGTGGTATTGGACCTACGAATATCCCGACCACGGCATCACCTTCGATTCGATCATGGTGAAGGATGCCGACCTCAAAGAGGGCCAACCGCGCCTGCTCAGCGTCAACAACGAGGTCGTGGTGCCTGTCGGCAAGAATATCATCGTGCAGGTCAAGGCGAACGACGTGATCCATGACTGGGCCGTCCCCTCTTTCGGCATCAAGATCGATGCCGTGCCGGGCCGGCTCCAGCAAACCTGGTTCAGGGCCGAGCGCGAGGGCTGGTTCTACGGCCAGTGCTCCGAGCTATGCGGACGCAATCATGCTTTCATGCCGATCGCCGTCCGCGTCGTGTCCGAGGAGGAGTTCGACAACTGGCTTAAGACCAAGGCCGCGGCCGCGCCGGACAGCGAAGGCAAAGTGGCCGTGATCGAGAACTAGCGCGAGGTGACCCCGCACCGATGACGACGCAAGAACGCTAAGACCGCAAGGAAGCATCAGCATGGCATACCCCGCCACAGCCGCCGAAGCCCATCACGAGGACCATCCCACCGGTTGGCGCCGCTGGGTCTACTCGACCAATCACAAGGACATCGGCACGATGTACCTGATCTTCGCCCTGGTCGGCGGGGTCATCGGCGGCGTCCTGTCCATCGCCATGCGTCTCGAGCTGATGAACCCAGGGATGCAGATCTTCGGTGATCCCGAGGTCTTCAACGTCTATGTCACCGCGCACGGGCTCACCATGGTGTTCTTCATGGTCATGCCGGCGATGATCGGCGGCTTCGGCAACTGGATGGTGCCGTTGATGATCGGCGCGCCCGACATGGCCTTCCCCCGCATGAACAACATCTCCTTCTGGCTGCTGCCCGCGTCTTTCGCGTTGCTCCTGACGTCACTCTTTGTGCCCGGAATGCCGGGGGGTGACGGCGTCGGCGCCGGCTGGACGCTTTACGCGCCGCTCACCACCAAAGGCACGCCCGGCATCGCTATGGATTTCGCCATCCTGTCGCTGCACCTGGCCGGCGCGTCGTCGATCCTCGGCGCCATCAATTTCATCACCACCATCTTCAACATGCGCGCACCTGGCATGACGCTGCACAAGATGCCGCTCTTCGTCTGGTCGGTGCTGGTCACCGCCTTCCTGCTGCTGTTGTCGCTGCCGGTGCTCGCGGGCGCCATCACCATGCTGCTCACCGACCGCAATTTCGGCACGGCGTTCTTCGACTCGGCCCATGGCGGCGACCCGCTGCTGTGGCAGCACCTGTTCTGGTTCTTCGGCCACCCCGAGGTCTACATCCTCATCCTGCCGGGCTTCGGCATGGTCAGCCACATCGTGTCGACCTTCTCCAAGAAGCCGGTGTTCGGCTATCTCGGCATGGCCTATGCCATGGTCGCCATCGGCGTGATCGGCTTCGTGGTCTGGGCGCACCATATGTATGCGGCCGGCATCAGCGTGAACACGCAGGCCTATTTCGTGTTCGCCACCATGGTCATCGCCGTGCCGACGGGCATCAAGATCTTCTCGTGGATCGCCACCATGTATGGCGGCTCGCTCTCGTTCCGCACGCCGATGCTCTGGGCACTCGGCTTCATCTTCCTGTTCACCATCGGCGGGGTGACCGGCGTGGTGCTCGCCAATGCGGGCCTCGACCGTTCGCTGCACGACACCTATTACGTGGTGGCGCATTTCCACTACGTGCTGTCGCTCGGCGCCGTGTTCGCCATCTTCGGCGGCTGGTACTACTGGTTCCCGAAAATGACCGGCTACATGTACTCCGAGGCGGTCGGCAAGTTGCATTTCTGGCTGATGTTCATCGGCGCCAACCTTACCTTCTTCCCCATGCATTTCCTGGGGCTCGCCGGCATGCCGCGGCGCATCGCCGATTATCCGGACGCCTTCGCCCCTTGGAACTACGTCGCCTCCATGGGGTCCTACCTCTCCTTCGTCGGCATGATCGTGTTCCTGTTCGGCATTGCCCAGGCCTTCGCCCGCAAGAGAGAGGCCGGCGCCAATCCGTGGGGCGCGGGCGCCACCACGCTCGAATGGACGGTGTCTTCGCCGCCGCCCTTCCACAGCTACGAGACGCTGCCGCGGATCAAATGACGGAAGGCGCAAGTCTTGCTCGCGACCGTGCGCCCTGAATGAGTAGGTCCATGTCCAACGCCCCCGTCCAAGCGCTAGCCCCTGAGTTCGAAGTCGCCACCGATGGCGACGTCGCCGACTATTTCGCGCTGATGAAGCCGCGGGTGATGTCTCTCGTGGTGTTCACCGCTTTGGTCGGCCTGGTGGCGGCGCCGGGCTCCATGCATCCGGTGCTCGCCATCGCCGCGCTGATCTGCATCGCCGTCGGCGCCGGCGCCTCCGGCGCGCTGAACATGTGGTACGACGCCGATATCGACGCGGCCATGACGCGCACCGCCGGCCGGCCCATTCCGCGCGGCCGGATAAGCCCGGACGAAGCGCTCGTGTTCGGCGTGGTGTTGGCCGCGGGTTCGGTGATTTGCCTCGGGCTGATGGTGAACTGGGTCGCGGCCGCGCTGCTTGCGCTGACCATCGCCTTCTATGTGGTGGTCTACACCATGTGGCTGAAGCGGAGCACGCCGCAGAACATCGTCATCGGCGGGGCTGCGGGCGCCATGCCGCCGATGATCGGCTGGGCCGCAGCGACGGGCGGCGTGAGTCTCGAACCCTTCGTCCTGTTCCTCCTCATCTTCATGTGGACGCCGCCGCATTTCTGGGCGCTGGCGCTGCTCAGGAGCGGCGACTATGCTCGCGCCGGCGTGCCCATGCTCCCCGTGGTGCGCGGTCCCGACGAGACCAGGCGCCAGATTCTCATCTACAGCGTGATCCTGGCGCCGCTCGGCATGGTGCCGGCCATTATCGGCCTGGGCGGCACGCTCTATATGGTCGTGGCCGCCATGCTCGGCTCCCTGTTCGTGGTCTTGGCGCTTGATTGCTACCGCGAGCGTGATGGCGAGAAGGCCGACCGGGCGGCCAAGCACCTTTTCGCCTATTCGGTGCTATACTTGTTCCTGCTGTTCGCGGTGCTTCTCATTGAGCTTGGCTTCGGCATTGACGGGTTCGCCCTGCCGACTATTTGGACTTCGTGATGCATGATGCTGAGCAGGAGCGAAAACGCCGCCAACGCACGCGATCCATCGCCATCGCTTGGATCCTGGCCGCGCTCGCCGCTTTGTTTTTCATCGTCACCATTGTCAGGCTCGGCGGCAACGTGGCCGACCGGCCCCTTTGAGCAAGCGTCATGACCAAGCCAAGCGGCGATAACCAGCAGCAAAAGCGACATGGCCTCGTGGCTCTGTCATGTGCCGGCCTCGTCGCCATGATGGTCGGCCTGTCCTTCGCCGCCGTGCCGCTTTACCGCCTGTTCTGCCAGGTCACCGGCTATGGCGGCGTGCCGCAGCGCGCCGAATCTGCGCCTGAGGATGTGCTGGACCGCACCATCCGCATCCGCTTCGACGCCAATGTTGATCGCGCGCTGCCCTGGGCCTTCGAGCCGGTCGAGCGCGTCATCGAGGTGAAGATCGGCGAGACGGCGCTGGCTTTCTTCAAGGCGAGCAACGAATCGTCCGCGCAGGTCACGGGCACCGCCGTCTTCAACGTGTCGCCCGAGCTCGCCGCGCGCTACTTCGCCAAGATCGAGTGCTTCTGCTTCACGCAGCAGACGCTTGCGCCGGGCGCGAGCCTGGAAATGCCGGTGAGCTTCTTCATCGATCCCAAACTGGTCGAGGACGAGGACACCAAGAATCTTTCCGAGATTACCCTGTCTTATACCTTCTACCGCGACGACAAGGGTCCGGGTGTCGCAGTCGTGCCGCCAGACGGCAAATCGGGATCGTGAGCAACGAGGATTTTGAGGCGGCTCACGCCGCCTGACTGGATTGGGAGGAACGGGAGAACACAATGGCCGAAGCCCACGCCCACGCTAAACATCACGACTATCATCTCGTCAATCCGAGCCCGTGGCCCATTGTCGGCGCGATCGGCGCCTTCGTGCTGGCCATCGGCACGCTGCTCTTCTTCATGTCGAAGAAGGCCGGCGACCCGCAACTCTGGTACGTGCTGCCGGGGATCGTTCTGATAATCGTCACTATGGTCGGCTGGTGGCGCGACGTCATCAAGGAGGCGCATGAGGGTTACGAGACGCCGGTGGTGCAGCTCCATCTGCGCTACGGCATGATCCTGTTCATCGCCTCCGAGGTGATGTTCTTCGTCGCCTGGTTCTGGGCCTATTTCGACTCAGCGCTTTATCCCGACAGTGCCATCACCTATGCGCGGACCCAGGTGCTCGGCGGGCAATGGCCGCCGATCCCGAGCGCCGAAACCGGCGTGCCCGGTCTTGGCAGCTTCAAGCACACTTTCGATCCCTGGGGCCTGCCTCTGGTCAACACTTTGGTCCTGCTGCTCTCGGGCACCACGGTGACCTGGGCGCACCACTCGCTGCTCACCGGTAACCGCAAGGGGCTGATCTGGGGGCTGGTCTGCACCGTCATTCTTGGCATTCTGTTCACATCCTTGCAGGCCTACGAGTACATGCATGCGGGCTTCGGCTTCGCCAACCATATCTACGGCTCGACCTTCTTCATGGCCACGGGCTTCCACGGCTTCCACGTCATCGTCGGCACCATCTTCCTGACGGTGTGCCTGTTTCGGGCGCTTCAGGGCGACTTCACGCCGAAACAGCATTTCGGCTTCGAGGCCGCGGCCTGGTACTGGCATTTCGTTGACGTGGTGTGGCTGTTCCTGTTCACCTGCATCTATGTTTGGGGAGCGGGCGCCAATTACGCGCATTAGGGTCTAGGCTCAAATCGTCGTTGGGGGGCGGTCTAAGGCCGCCCCCTTTTCGTTTCAGGTGAGATGGTCGCCATGATGAAAGCAGAGAGCAGGCACGAGCAGCCGTCCTTCGGCGCCACGCTATGGGACGGGATCGCCGGACGCTGTCCCTCCTGCCATCTCAACAAACTGTTCGCGGGCTATCTAACGCTGGCGCCGCGTTGCGAGAATTGCGGTCTCGATTACCAGTTCGCCGACGCGGGCGACGGGCCTGCGGTGTTCGTCATTCTCGTCACGGGCTTCGTGGTAGTGGGACTCGCACTCATCGTCGAGATTCTCTACATGCCGCCTTATTGGCTGCACGGATTGCTGTGGGGCTCGCTCGCCATCCTCCTGCCGCTCGTCTTGCTTCGGTCCTTCAAGGGCGTACTCATCGCCCTCCAGTTCAGGCACAAGGCCGAAGAAGGCAAGCTCGCCTCCAAATAGGGCAGGCAGCATGCGCACCAAGGGACTGTTCGGGCTCACCGCGTTTACGCTCGCCGGTATCGCCGTGCTGATCGGCCTCGGGCTTTGGCAGCTCCAGCGGCTCGAATGGAAGCAAGCAGTGATCGCGCAGATCGAGACGCGCTCTACGGGCGAGCCGATTGCCCTCGACGAGGCGATTGCGTTGTCCCGCGAGGGAAACGACCCCAGCTATACCCGCGTGCGTGTCGAAGGCCGCTTCCATCACGACCGCGAGCGCTATCTCTATGCCGCTTCGGAGGGGAAGCCCGGCTGGCACGTGGTCACGCCATTGCAGACTGAGGATGGCGACATCGTTCTCATCGATCGCGGCTTCGTACCCGATAGCCTGAGAGATCCAGCCTCGCGCCCACGCGGGCAGATCGAGGAGGTCGTCACCGTCATCGGCCTCGCGCGCGCTTCCGAGACGCCGAATGTCTTCACGCCCGACAACGAGCCGGAGGCCAATCGCTGGTTCTGGCGCGACCTCACCGGCATGACGCAGTCGATGTTCCCGAGCGGCACCAGGGAAATAGTGCCCTTCTTCCTCGAAGCGGAGAAAAGCGAGGTACCGGGCGGCTGGCCCCTGGGGGGACAGACGCAGCTCAACATCACCAACAACCATCTGCAATACGCGCTCACCTGGTTCGCGCTGGCGCTTTGCCTGGCTGTCATCTACGCCGTCTTTGCCTGGGGCCAGCTTTCTCAGAGACCGCGATCGAAGTGAACTTCGCCTTCTTGATCCCGTGCCGTCTTAATATATTTTTTTCAGTCGCCGGCTCCTGCCAGGCGAGCAAAGTGAGTGAGGGATGATGTTATGCGCGCAGCACGGATGCATGCCTACAACCAGCCTCTGGTTCTGGAAGAGGTTCCGGTCCCCGAGATCGAAGCGAATGAGGTTCTTGTCAAGGTCGGCGCCGCCGGCATGTGCCGCACCGACGTTCAATTGATTGACGAGTATTTTCGCCCTTACGTCGAGTCGATCTTCCCGCTGACTCTAGGGCATGAGATTGCCGGCGAAATCCACAAGATCGGCAGCCTCGTGCCGAAATCTGCCGGCTTCGAGGAGGGCGACCAGGTCGTCGTTGTCGGGGGCTGGGGAGACGAAACCTGCCGCCACTGCCATGAAGGCAACACGCAGATCTGCCCCCACGGAAAGTGGCCCGGGTTCGGTCCCTATGGCGGCTATGCGGAATATGTTCCCGTTCCCGTGCAATATCTCATCAAGATCGACAAACGCTACAAGCTGAAGGCCGAGGAGCTCGCACCGCTGACCGATGCGGGCCTGACGCCTTATCGCGGCATCAAGAAGCTGCGCGATGCCGGCGCGCTCGGTCCGGATCGCGTGCTGGCGGTGTTCGGTGTCGGCGGACTCGGAACCTACGCAATTCAATACGCCAAGCTTCTCGGTGGCGGCGCGACCATTGTCGCCTTTGGCCGTAACGCGGAGAAACTTGCCTCTGCCAAGGAGCTCGGGGCCGACCACGTCATCGACATCAAGGGCAAATCGATCGACGACATCCGCAAGGAGCTGGTGCGAGCGACCGGCAAGGGCGAGATCGATGCGGTGATCGACTGCGCAGGCGCCGAGGAGATAATCCGGTTGGGCTTCGGCCTACTGTCCGTCGGCGCGCACTACTCGTCCGTCGGCCTGGTCGGAGACAGGATCAACATACCCCTGTTCCCCTTCGTTGCTCGCGAATACACCTATCACGGCTCGTTCTGGGGCAATTACAACGATCTGAGCGAGATCGTTACGCTCGTACAGCAGGGCAAGGTCCGGCACACCGTCAAACCCATTCGTTTCGAGGAGATCAACGAGACCCTCGATCTCTTGCGGGCAGGCGACATTGTCGGCCGCGCGGTGGTCAAGTACTAGCCCCCAGGGTTATTCCGAGGGGTAAACCTTTAGATTAGGCCTGGTTGCGGGCGCCCCCTCCGACCGCTAGGGTCCACGGGAACGCCCCCCTGTTCCTGGCAAGAGGCCTGTCGTGAAATTCATTTCAACGCGCGGTGAAGCGCCCGCGATCTCCTTTGAGGGCGCGCTGCTCGCGGCGCTTGCCAGCGACGGCGGCCTCTATCTGCCGGAAGCCTGGCCAAGGCTTAAGCCTGACGAGATCGCCGCTCTCGCCGGCCTCGATTACGCGGATGCGGCCTACCGGATCATGCGTCCGTATCTCGAAGGCGATCCGTGTCTCGGCGATCTCGAAGCCGTGCTGGAAGAAGCCTATGGCAGCTTCCATCACCCGGCCGTCGCGCCCCTGCACCAGATCGCGCCGAACACGTTTCTGCTTGAGCTTTTTCACGGTCCGACGCTCGCCTTCAAGGATCTCGCCATGCAGGTGGTGGCGCGGCTGATGAATCGCGCGCTGCTGCGCAAAGGCGCGCACGCCACGGTGATCGGCGCCACGTCGGGCGATACCGGCGCCGCCGCCATCGAAGCCTTTCGCGGGCTCGAGGCCATCGACATTTTCATCCTGCATCCCAAGGGGCGCGTCAGCGACGTGCAGCGCCGCCAGATGACCACCGCTTCCGAGCCCAATGTTCACAACGTGGCGGTGGAGGGGACCTTCGACGATTGCCAGTCGATCTTGAAGGGATTGCTCGGCGATGCCGCGTTGCGCGAGCGTTTCGAACTGACCGGGGTAAATTCCATCAACTTCGCGCGTATCCTCGCGCAAATTCCCTATTATTTCACCGCCGCGGCGAGCCTCGGCGCGCCCCATCGGGAGGTGGCCTTCACCGTGCCCACTGGAAATTTCGGTGATATTTTCGCAGGTTACGCCGCCCGCGCGATGGGCTTGCCGGTCGCGCGCCTCGTTATCGCCACGAACCTCAACGACAGTTTGCCCCGCGCCCTTGGCTCGGGGGTTTACGAGCCGGGAGGCGTGATCGCCACGTCTAGCCCGAGCATGGACATCCAGCTTGCGAGCAATTTCGAGCGCCTATTGTTCGAGCTTGCCGGCCGCGATGCCGGGCGTGTGAGGGCGCTCATGGGAGAGCTGCGCAGCACGGGGTCCTTCCGCCTGAACGATGCCGAGCTTGGCGCGCTGCGCGGCCTGTTCGCGGCGCATTCGATCGACGAGCATGCGACGGAGATGACCATTCGGGGACTGGCGGAAGAGACGGGCATGCTTGCCGATCCGCACAGCGCGGTTGGGGTGGCGGCGGCGCGGCAGGAGACGGGCCTCGGCGCGACGCCCATGGTCGTGCTTGCCACCGCGCATGCCGCAAAGTTTCCCGAAGCCGTCGAGCGGGCGTCGGGGCGCGTGCCCGAGCAGCCTGAGCGCTTGCGGCTCCGCCTTGGCCAGCACGAACGCTGCACCGTGCTCCCTAACGATTACGCCGCCGTCGCCGAATTCATCGCCACGCATAGCCGGACGCGCGACGGCCAGAAGGAAGCGCGCGGTGGCCGTGCCAAGGTGCGCGCATGAGCATGGAGCGCTCAGAGCTTGCCAACGGCCTGATCGTGGTCAGCCACGCCATGCCTGAGGTGGAGACCGTGTCGCTCGGCATCTGGATCGGCGCCGGCAGCCGTAGCGAAACGAAAGGCGAGCATGGCGTCGCCCATTTCCTCGAGCATATGGCCTTCAAGGGGACGGAGCGCCGGAGCGCCCGGGACATCGCCGAAGAGATCGAGGCGGTCGGCGGCGACCTCAATGCCTCAACCGGAGTCGACTCCACCGCCTATTACGCGCGCGTGATGCGCAAGGACCTGCCGCTGGCGCTCGACATTTTGAGCGACATCATCCTCGAACCGCGCTTCGACCGGACCGAGCTTGCCCGCGAGCGTGAAGTGATCCTGCAGGAGATCGCCGCCTCGCTCGATTCGCCCGAGGACATCGTGTTCGACCTGGCGCAGGAAGCGGCTTACACCAATCAGTCCTTGGGGAGGCCGATCCTCGGCACAGTGCGAAGCGTGAGGGGGTTCAAGCCGAGCCATCTCGGCGACTATCTCTCGGCGCATTATCACGCCCCCAATATGGTTCTCGCCGCCGCAGGCGCCGTCGATCATAAGGTGCTGGTGGCGGAAGCCGAGCGGCGTCTCGCTGCGCTCGAGGCGAGCGGCACGACGCCCCCGGCCGGAGCGCATTACACGGGCGGCGTCAGGCGCACGGACAAGTCCTTCGAGCAGACCCATCTCGTGCTGACGTTCGAGGGGCCGGCCTACCGCGATCCCGATTATTTCACCGCGCAGATGTTGGCTGCGGCCCTTGGCGGCGGCATGTCCTCGCGGCTCTTCCAGGAGGTCAGGGAGCGGCGCGGGCTCTGCTACTCGGTCTACGCTTTTTCCAGCGGCCTTACCGATAGCGGTATGTTCACCATCCATGCGGCGAGCGGCCCGGAGCGGGCGCATGAATTGTTCGCCGTGATTCGCACCGAACTCGAACGCGCCGCCGAGCATGGCTTCCACCAGGACGAAATCTCCCGGGTCAAGGCGCAGCTCAAGATGGGTCTGCTTGCCGGGCTCGAAAGCTCGGGCGCCCGCGCCGAACAGCTCGCTAGGCAAATCCTCATCCACGGCCGCGTGCTCACCACGCAAGAGCTGATCGAGCGAGTGGAGAAGGTCGAGGCCGCCGATTTGCAAGCCTTGGTTGAGAGATTGCTGGTTTCCCCGGCGAGCCTTGCCACGGTTGGGCCCATTCGGCATGTTGCAAGGTTCGACGCGGTGACGGAAAAATTCACCATTCCGTCCACCAAAGCCGCGTGAAGGGGTATCTGACCGATGGCCTTGTTGCGAGCAGCTTCTCCGAGCGATCTTGGACCGGTCATCGAGTCCGAACGCGTGGTGCTACGCTCGCCGCAGATGTCGGACTATCCCGCCTGGGCCGAGCTTCGGGCCGCGAGCCGCGAATTCCTGACGCCGTGGGAGCCGCTTTGGGCCAATGACGAACTGTCCCGCGCCTCGTTTCGCCGGCGCGTGCGCCATTATCTCCGCGATCTCCGCGAGGACGTAGGCTATGCCCTGTTCGTCTTCGCCGCGCAGTCCGGCTCTTTGGTGGGCGGGCTCACATTGTGCAACGTCCGCCGCGGGGTGACCCAATCCTGCACGCTCGGCTATTGGGTCGGGGCCAAATATGCCCAGCACGGCTACATGACGGCGGCTGTGAGCGCTGTTATCCCTTTTGTGTTCGATTCACTCGAATTGCACCGGCTGGAGGCGGCATGCCTGCCGACCAACACGGCCTCGATACGGCTGTTGGAGAAAACGGGCTTCATGCGCGAGGGTCTCGCGCGTCGCTATTTGCGGATCAATGGCGTGTGGCAAGACCATCTGTTGTACGCGTTGCTTGACACCGATACGCGCCACTGAGGCGTGATCGGGAGCGCTAAAGAGAAGACGGGGGAGGAATGGCGAAAAGTATCGCCTCATCGCGAGGTAGAACGGCGCCTTCCTGGCAGCGAGGAAGCTTGCCGTTGGCGGCGCTCGCCGGCGTTGTGCTTTTCGCTCTTACTGTCTTTGCGCCGGGATTAGCGCACGCCATCGAGGCGATCCCCGTCGATCCCGACGAACCCAAGATCGACATCACCGCCAAGGGCGAGCTCTATGAAGGGCGCGGCGACCGGCTGCAGATCGAAACCGCGCCGGGTCCGGACGGCTATATCGGCCGCATGGCGGTCGGCGCCTCGATCCCCGGCACCAATCCGAGTTGGCTGGTCTTTGCCCTGTCGAACCCGACGCCCGAGCGCATCGTGCGCTGGCTGGTCGCGCCACGCTACTCGCTGGTCAATTCGCGCGTGTTCTGGCCGGAGCTCGACGCTCCCCGCATTACCGCCGTCACGCCCTCGCTCGGCTTCCGTCCCGAGCCTTTGAAGAGCGATCGCGCCGATATGTACCGGTTGAATCTGGAGCCGGGCCAAACCGTCACCTTCGCCGCCGAGCTTGGCTCGCCGCAAGTGCCGACGCTCCATCTGTGGGATCCCAACACCTATCAGGCCAAGCAGCAGGACCGGATGCTGTTCAACGGCGTGTTGCTCGGCATCACCGGACTGCTCGCCATTTTCCTCACGGCGATCTTCGCCGCCAACCACCGCGCCATCTTCCCCGCCACCGCGCTCGTGGCCTGGGTGGCGCTGATCTATTTCTGCGTGCATTTCGGATTCTGGAACAAATTGTTCCCGGTCGGCCCAGACCGCACCGCGTTTTATCGCGCCGCCGCCGAAGCCGGGCTCGCTGCGAGCCTTGTCCTGTTCCTCTACGCCTTTCTGCGCATCGGGTTGTGGCATGGCTGGATCAGGACCCTGTTCTGGGGCTGGATCGCCGTCCAGTCCGCGCTGATCATCGTCGCCATCATCGATCCGCGCCTCGCCTCTGGGCTGGCCCGCGCCTCGATGCTGTTGATCGCGGGCGTTGGCACCGGGCTCATCGCCTATCTCGCTTTGCGCGGCCAGGACCGGGCTCTGTCGCTGATCCCAAGCTGGATGCTTCTCATCGTGTGGCTGTTCGGTGCAGCCTTGGTCGTGCTCGGCAAGCTCTCGGGCGACATCGTCATCGCCGGACTGGTGTCGGGTCTCGTGCTCATACTTGTCCTGCTCGGCTTCACCGTGACGCAATTTGCCTTCCGCTCGGGCGTCGCCCCGCTGGAATTAGGGCCGATCAGCCAGGTGCAGATGAAGTCGCTCGCCGTCGACGGCTCCGGCGCCCACACTTTTCAGTGGAACGCAGCCAGGGACACTGTCACCGTGGCAAGCGAAGTCGAGATGGAACTTGGGCTCGATCCAGGCAGCCTCAATGTCCCGGTCGAGGAGTTTCTCCAGCACATGCATGCCTCCGACCGCGAGCGTTTCCGGCTCATGCTGTGGTCGCTGCAGGAAAAGCTGGGCGGCGAGTTGCAGGTCGATTTCCGACTGCGGCGCCAGGACGGCACCTATCTCTGGTTCGACCTCCGGGCGCATGCGGCGCCGAGCGAGAATGAGCGCCTTCTGCGCTGTGTCGGCCTGATGCGCGACGTGACCAGCCTCAAGCGCGCGCAGGAGCGGCTGCTGCACGACGCCGTGCATGACAGCCTGACCGGCCTGCCGAACCGCGAGCTGTTCATGGACCGGCTGCAAGGGGCGCTGACCCGCGCCTGCGAGGGGCAGACCAACCGCCCCACCGTGTTGTTCATCGACATCGACCGCTTCAAGAACGTGAACAAGAGCTTCGGCCTGGTCATCGGCGACAGCATGCTGCTGACGCTTGGGCGGAGATTGGGCCGCCATCTCAACCCACAAGACACGCTCGCCAGGCTTGGCGGCGACCAATTCGCCATCCTGCTCATCTCCGAGACCGATCCGCACCAGGTGGCGACCTTGGCCGAACGGGTCAGGCGCGCGCTCAGGACCCCGATGAAGATCAGCGCCAAGGAGATCATCCTCACCGCCTCGATCGGCCTCGTCGTCCATGACGGACGCCAGGTGACGGCGCAGGACATGCTGCGCGAAGGCGAGATCGCCATGCTCAGGGCCAAGCGCGCGGGAGCGGACCGCATCGAGATCTTCACGCCCTCGATGCGGGACGAGGACGAGAGCCGGCTGCCGCTGGAAAGCGAGCTCAGGGTGGCGTTAGAGCGCCAGCAGATATCCATCCTCTATCAGCCGATCACGCGGCTTTCCTCCAACCAGCTCGCCGGCTTCGAGGCGTTGCTGCGCTGGGACCATCCCACGCAAGGCCGGCTTGCCGCCGAGGACTTCATTCCGCTCGCCGAGGAGTCGGGATTGATCGTCGAGCTCGGCAGCTATGTCCTGGGCCAAGCCCTGGAGGAGGCGGGGCGCTGGCACAAAGTGCTGCCGCGCGAGCGCGATCCGCTCTTCGTCAGCGTGAACGTGTCGAGCCGTCAGATCTTCCGCCAGGACATGGTGCAGGAGATCAGGCTGCTGCTCGCGCGCGAGACGGTGCCAAAGGGCACGCTCAAGCTCGAGATCACCGAGTCCCTGGCCATGGAGAATCCCGAGCGGGCGGTCGAGATCCTCACTTGGCTCAAGAGCTTCGGCGCTTCTCTCGCGCTCGACGATTTCGGCACCGGCTATTGCTCGTTGAGCTATCTGCACCGCTTCCCGTGCGACACCATCAAGGTGGACCGCTCGCTGGTGCGCGACAGCGGCCTCAACGGTCAGACGCCCTTCGTGCTGCGTTCGATCATCACGCTGGCGCACGAGCTCGGCAAGGAGGTGGTGGCCGAGGGGGTGGAGACGGCGGCGGACGCGAGCTATCTGCGCTCGATCGGCTGCGAATACGGCCAGGGTTATTATTACGGCGAGCCGATGTCGGCCAAGGATGTCGGCACCCTGCTTGCCGCGCTCGCCAGTCACCGCAAGCGCCGCCAGCGCGAGCGCGACCGCGCTCCAGCCGAGACTCAGGCGCCTGCGGGTCTTGAGGTGAAGGCGCCGAGCCAAGCGCCGCTTGCTGCACTACCGGGTCCGGGCGCGCTCCCGTCTGCGTCTTAACTGCTAAGCGTGGCCTGAATCGTTGACGAGCCGGATCGGGTCGATACCGAGCCGGTTGAGGGCGCGGGTGTATTTGCGGTCCACTTCGGGATCGAAGATCAGCTCCGGATCGGCCGGGCAGTTCAGCCAGCCATTGGCGTGGATCTCGCTTTCCAGCTGACCCGGCGCCCAGCCGGCATAGCCCAGTGCCAGCAGCGCCTTGTCGGGGCCGCTGCCTTTGGCGATGTCGCGCAAGATGTCGATGGTCGCGGTGAGACACACGCTCTCGTCGATGGGCAGCGTGCTCTCGGCCTTGAAATAGTCGGCGCTGTGCAGCACGA
>JBBDYM010000060.1:0-10485 GCA_040901485.1 Methyloceanibacter sp. | reverse complement strand
TCGTGCTGTTCTCCGGCGACGGCGACTTTCGCTCGCTGGTCGAGGCGCTTCAGCACAAGGGCAAGCGGGTGAGCGTCGTCTCTACCCTGACCACCAACCCACCAATGGTCGCCGATGAGCTGCGCCGCCAAGCGGACCAGTTCATCGACCTGGCGCATCTGCAAGAAGAGATCGGCCGCGATCCGGCCGATCGGGCGCAACGCGAACACCGCCCTCGCCGCCACGAGCCGGGACCGCTCGACGAGTTCGAGCCCGACGACCTGATCCAGACCTGATGCTTCTCGACAGTGAAAGGCGTGGATGCCCGTCACTTCGCCTGGGTAAGACAGTCCTATTTGGTCTAGGCATAGGGTCATGTCCATCCAGGCGACCCACGCGCTCGCGCCCGAGCCGCCGCGCAACTGTCCGCTCTGCCCGCGCCTTGTCGCCTTCCGCCAAGAGAACAGAGCCGCGCACCCGGACTGGTTCAATGGAGCGGTCCCCTCCTTCGGGTCTGAGGACGCGCGCCTCCTCATCGTCGGGCTGGCGCCGGGGCTGAAGGGCGCCAACCGCACCGGACGTCCCTTCCTTGGCGATTACGCGGGCGAGCTGCTTTACCGCACGCTCTTGAAGACCGGCCTGGCGCGCGGACGCCATGACCTGACCGCCCCCACCGATCTTGAGCTGGTGGATTGCATGATCACCAACGCGGTGCGCTGCGTGCCGCCGGCCAATAAGCCGACGCCAAGCGAAATCGCGGTGTGCCGGCAATTCCTCGTCGGCCGCATCGGGGATTTGCCCAATCTACGCACGATCCTGGCGCTCGGCCGCATCGCGCATGACTCTGCGCTCGAGGCGCTAGAATTGAGGAGACGCGACTTCGCCTTCGCCCACGGCGCCCGGCATGAGCTGGCAAGCGGGCTTGTCCTGTTCGACAGCTATCATTGCTCCCGGCAGAACACCAATACCGGGCGGCTGACCACCGAAATGTTCGAGACGGTCATGCGCGCGGCGGCCGCGACAATCCGCACCTAACGTGCCTTGCTGCCGCCCGGCAAGTCGGGCATGCTTGGGTCGGTCATTCCCCAAGGGCATGCGCCATGGCCGGCCTGGAAATCTCGACGGACAAGATCGGCTTCGTGATCCAGAAGGCGCGCGAAATGGCCGCCAAGGTCGCCGCCTGGGACGACAGCGCCACGTCCGACCATGACGCCGAGTCGATCCTAGAAGATTTTTCCGACGACGCGACCCAGGCCGAGCTCCAGGAATTCATTCGCGACCTCAACGAGGACGAGCAAGTGAGCCTCGTGGCGCTCGCCTGGATCGGCAGGGGGTCCTTCTCGGCCGAGGAGCTTGGCGAAGCGCTGGCCACGGCGCGCTCCGAGCGCGTCAACCGCACCGAGGACTATCTTCTCGGCATGCCACTCCTACCCGATTATCTGGAAGAGGGGCTCGACCGACTCGGCTATTCGGTCGAGGACACGGAAGAGGACGATAGTCTTTAGTCCCCAACGGACCCACCGATCTCAACTGTCGACGAGCGCTGGGGGGCAGTTGCACATCTACCCCTTTTCGCGCATGAGCCGCCCCTTCTGGCGGTCCCAATCGCGCTTCTTCTCCGTCTCGCGCTTGTCGTGCAGCTTCTTGCCCTTTGCCAGGCCCAGCTGGACCTTGGCGATGCCGCGCGCGTTGAAATACATCCTGAGCGGCACCAGCGTCATGCCCTGTCTCTGGATGGCGCCAGTGAGACGGCCCAATTCGCGGCGGTGGACGAGCAATTTCCGCCGCCGCGTCGGTTCGTGGTTGGAACGACCGGCTTGGGTATATTCCGCGATGTGCGCGTTGATCAGGTAAAGCTCGCCGTCCTCGGTCGAGGCATAGGACTCGGCAATATTGGCCTTGCCGGAGCGCAGCGATTTCACCTCGGAGCCGGTGAGCACGATACCCGCTTCGAGCTTCTCCTCGATGTCGTAATTGAAGCGCGCCTTCCGGTTCTCGGCGACGAGCTTGCCGCTCTCGCTCTTCGGCGCCATGACATCACCTTAGGTCTAAACGAGGACGAGACCGACCGCGGCCAACGCCTCGTCGATCTTCTTGCGGGACGCGGGCAAAAGCGGCGCTAGCGGCAGGCGTGTTTCGCTGCGGCACAGACCGAGCTTCTCCGCGGCATATTTGACGGGGGCGGGATTCGACTCCACGAACAGTGCGTCGTGCAACGGCATGAGCCTGTCCTGGAGCTGAAGCGCCAGCTTGAAATTGCCGGCGAGGCACGCGAGCTGAAACTCGGCGCACAGCGCCGGCGCGACATTGGCGCTCACCGAGATGCAGCCCGTGCCGCCATGCGCCATGAAACCGAGCGCGGTCGCGTCCTCTCCGGAGAGCTGGACGAAATCATGTCCGAGCGCGGCGCGCTGCTGGCTCGCCCGCGTCATGTTGGCGGTTGCGTCCTTCACGCCGACGACATTCTTGAGCTTGAACAGACGCGCCATGGTGTCGACCGACATGTCGACCACGCTGCGTCCGGGAATGTTGTAGATCACGATGGGAATATCGGTGGCGTCGTTGATCGCCTTGAAGTGGAGATAGAGCCCCTCTTGCGTCGGCTTGTTGTAATAGGGCGTCACCACCAGCGCGCCGTCCGCGCCCGCAGACTTGGCGTGACGGGTCAGCTCGATCGCCTCGGCGGTGGAATTCGATCCGGTCCCGGCGATCACCGGCACGCGGCCGGCGGCCGCCTCGATGCACAGCTCGATGACGCGCTTGTGCTCGTCATGGCTGAGCGTCGGCGATTCCCCGGTGGTCCCACACGGCACAAGCCCGTGCGTGCCCTGGTCGATCTGCCACTCGACCAGCTTCTGGAAAGCCTTGGCATCGATCTGGCCGTTCTTGAACGGGGTGATCAGGGCGGTGATCGAGCCTTGGAAAAGGGGCCTGGGCACGGGGGTCGGTCTCCGGGAGAGTGCGTGGGAAATCCGTCGGAAAATTACGGCGGGACAATAGGATGTGGGGGTTGAAGCGGCAAGGAGGCTGGAAATCCGCGGGGTCTACCGCCGATCCTCTCTCAACCGGTGCGGCGCGCCACGCGTGCCATGTACCATAAACCGCAAAGCTGCTAACGTCTTATAAGCGAGGCCTCAGACTTCGCACCATCCCAACGGCAAGGCCAACAGCCATTTTTCCGCCGAATTTTTTCAGACATTGTTCAATTCAGAGACGATACAGTCTCTCATCGTCGCGGCTCCCCGGCTCGGGGGACGTCCTGACCGTACATTCGCAGGCACGTAACCGGTACCGATCGACGAGATGAAACGCATTCGCGCGCACCCATTGCCATTGCTCGCACTTTTTGCGTGTTTCGCCTCGGCGGCAGTAGCGCAGAAGCCGCTCGTGCCCCTTCCCGACCGTAACCCGGACCGCCCCGCACCTGTTGCAGCCGCGGCGCCAGAGGTCACGCCGCCGGCCGACGGTGCGACCAGTAGCGTCGAAGCGGCCGAGGTGACGCCAGAGGCGCCGGTTCCGGCCGCGCCGGAAGTAACGCCGACAGCCAATGTGGCGGAAGCGACCACCGTCGCGCCGATGCCCGCGCGCAACCCCGCTCTCCCCGCCCCGTCTTTGCTTGCGCCTCCGTCGGCGCCGGTACCGCCATCGGCCACGCCGGCCGCGCCGCAACTGCCATCGGAGCCGGTGCAGCAGATCGTCACCGACATCCCGTTCCCCGACCCCAATCCCAATCGCGCCGACGCGGCGATGCTCGCCACCATGAAAGGCACGCTGGTTCCAGCCATCGAGGCGCCGAAACCGAGATTGGACTATGCCGCTATCCTGAAGCCGCTCCTCTCCTACGATCTCAGCTCGGCGGATGAGAGTTATGTCCGGGCCGTGATGCAGAGCAAAGGCGACGCCGAGGCGATTGCCGCCAAGATCAGTGACCCTGCCGCCCGGGCCTATGCGTTATGGTACAAATACCGCAACGGTGTCGGCGGATCGGCCGAGGCGATCGAGCAATTCCGGCTTACCCATCCCGATTGGCCCGGCCAGGACGAACTGCGTGAGCGGGCCGAGATCGCGCTCCTCCTTAACGAAAGCGACACGGACAAGGTCAAGATTTTCCTCGGCTCCTCGCCGCCGCAGACGGGCGCGGGCAAGGCGGCGCTTGCCGGCGTGCATCTCAAGGACGGCAACGAACCGTCGGCGCGCGAGCTCGTCGTCTCGGCTTGGCGCGACCATCGTCTCAATGCGGCAGTCGAGAAGAAGATCCTCGACCGCTTCGGCTCGATGCTCACCACCGAACATCACCGCGCGCGCATCGACATGCTGCTCTACCCCGACGACAAGAGTTCGGCGGAGGCCGCGCTACGCGTTTCCAAGTTGCTCTCGCCGGCCGAGCAGAAGAAGGTCGCGGCGCGCGTCGCCGTGGTCAAACGCGGCGACAATGCCGGGACGCTGCTCAAGGCGTTGCCGGCGGGCTCCGTGGAGGCCGATGTGGGCTTACGCTACAACCACATCCAATGGCTCCGCCGCACCAAGGACAAGGAACGCCGCGAGCAGGCTTGGAAGATGCTGCTCGATACGCCGAGCGAGCCGAACGTTTTTCTCGACCTCAACAATTGGTGGACCGAGCGGCGCATCAACTGCCGCGGCGCGCTCAACGACGGGCAGACGAAGGTCGCCTACGACATCGCCGCCAAGCACGGGCTCGTCTCGGGCGACGGCTATATCGAAGCCGAGTTCCTGGCCGGCTGGATCGCCCTGCGCTTCCTGAACGATCCCCACAGCGCCTTGCGTCATTTTCTGTCGCTGCGCCGCGTCGCCACCAGCTCCAAGAGCATAACCCTTGGCGAATATTGGCTTGGCCGCACCGCGCTCGCCCTCGGCGACCAGAACTCGGCCATCATCCATTTCCACGGCGCCGCCAAGTATCCGCAATATTTCTACGGGCAGCTCGCGCGTCAGGCGCTCGATCCCAAACCGGCGCATCTCGACGTCACCTTGAGCCCGCTGCCTACGGAAGCCGACATTCAAAGCTTCCTCGCCCGCGACGCTGTGCGCGCCATCGGCATCGCACAGGCGACGGGACATGACTGGGTCACGCCGCAATTCTTTTTGTCGCTGGCCCGCAAGCTCGAAAATCCGGCCGAAGTGGTGCTGGTCGCCGAGCTGGCCAAGGCCACCGACAAGAAACAGCTGGCGCTTAGGCTGTCGCGCATTGCTTTCAACCGCGACCTTCCACTTGGCGACTACGCCATGCCCGTTGGCGTGATGCCGCAATTCAAGAGCCTGCTCAAAGAGCGCATCGACCCGGCGCTGCTTCATGCTCTGTCACGCCAGGAAAGCGAGTTCAACGCAGCCGCCAAGAGCCCGGTAGGCGCGGCAGGCCTGATGCAGTTGATGCCGGCCACGGCAAGGATGGTCGCCAGGCAGTACAAGGTGCCGCACTCTCAGGACAAGCTCACCAACCCCGTCTACAATCAACAGCTCGGCGAAGCTTTCCTGAACGATCTCATCGAGAGCTATGGCGGTTCCTATTTCATGTCGCTGGCCGCTTATAATGCCGGCGGCGGACGCGTCGCCGAATGGGTCAAGGCCTTCGGCGATCCGCGCACGGGCGAGATCGACCCCGTCGACTGGATCGAGCGCATTCCCTTTACCGAGACGCGAGAATACGTATTCAAGATCATGGAATCGTTGCAGCTTTATCGGTCGAGACTGGCCGGACCGAGCCAGGCCCTCCAGCTGGTGCAGGACCTCAATCGCGGGCGGAAAGTTCCTCCGGCGGCGACCGCCGCGGTGGTTGAAGTGAAAGCGGATTGAGACTTGCGGCGTTACGTCTCCGCGACCCGCTTCGTGAGCCTTGCTCCCTCACCGACTTTGCTGAACACTCCCGCGTCGGCTATGCCTGCCCACGGCAACTCTTTCTAAGCACGTTCCCAAGGTTGATCTTCTGAGATGTCCGAGCTTGACGGTGAGCTGTGGCGAGACATCTTCTACACGTCGTTCGACGACCTCAAACTCTATGCGCGCCACTATCCGGCGCCTGACGAGAAGCTACGCAGCGTCGTCTGCCTGCCCGGCCTGACCCGCAACGCCCGCGACTTCCATTATCTTGCCAGCTATCTGTCGCGGCACTCGGAAAAGCCGCGCAACGTCTATTGCCTCGATTATCGCGGGCGCGGGCGGTCCCAATACGACCGCAACTGGCGGAACTACGTCCCCTATATTGAGCTGATCGACACGCTCGATTTCCTGGCCATCAGGGGTTTGCACCGGGTCACGGTGGTCGGCACCTCGCGCGGCGGTCTCATCGCCATGCTGATGGCGACGGTGCGACCGACGGCGATGGGCGCCGTGGTTCTCAACGATATCGGGCCGGTGATCGAGACGCGCGGCCTTGCCCGCATCGTAGGCTATGTCGGGCGCATGCCGGTGCCGAAGACTTGGCCGGAGGCGGTCATGCTGCTCCGCGAGATGAACGAGCGCGCTTTCCCGGATCTCGACGAGGCGCAGTGGGAGGAGCTGGCCCAAGCGCTGTTCGATGAGCGCAAGGGACGCCCGGCCCTCGCCTATGATCGAAGGCTGGCCCGGTCCTTCGGCACTATCGATTTGAGCCAGACGATTCCCGATCTATGGCCGCAATTCGTCGCGCTTGGCCAGGTGCCGGCCTTCGTGATCCGCGGGGCGAACTCCGATGTGCTCAGCGCCGAAACGCTCAAGGCGATGATTACCCGTCATCCAAATTTGCGCGCCTTGACGGTGCCCGATCAAGGTCACGCCCCGCTGCTCAAGGAGCCTAAGACGGTCGAAGCCATTGGCGCCTTCCTCGCCGCCAACGACTAGGGGCTGTCATTCCGTCTCAGGGGATGAGACCAGTGGCGGCAGCGCTTCTTTCGGCAATTGGCCGGCGGTACGGGCCAGCGCCTTGATGCGCGGGATGACTTGCGCGGCGAGATCGCTCGGCGCACCCGGCACGCTCGCTTCCTTCCATTTGATGCTTTCCGAGGTCGAGAACAGCGCCGGCAGGTCGCGCTTGAGCTGATAGGACACCGCCACGGCGGTCCCCTTGTCCGGCGCCACACCTTCTATGCTCACGGCAACGCCGGAGAGCGCGATCTTCCCCGACTCGAGGCGGCTCAGCGCCTTAAGCGCCGCGGCTACCGCTTCATCCCAACCCTTGGGGGCGCCCGAAGCCACTTCAAGCCGATCGTCGAGACCGGGACGGGCGAACAATTGCCGCGACAGCTCGCGCAATTGCTTGCGCGATCCTTCGCTCGGCACGCTTCCCGACAGGCTCAGCGCATTGACGCCGAGATCGGCGACGAATACGAACGGCTTGGCGACGGGCGGTCGGATGTTTTCAGCTATGATGGTGAGGCCGGTCGGCAACGGTCCAGCGAGCGCCTTCTTCGCCTCGGCGTAATCGGCGGCGCTGCGCGCCTCGCCGTCGACCTTCAACCCGGCATTGAGCAGCCGCACCGAACCGCGCTTCAGATAGGTAAGCTGCTTGAGGCTGAAGCTCACCGCGCCAAGCCATTGTTCCTGCGGCGGCGCGTCGTCAACGATCTTGATCCGGTCTTCCAATTGGAGATCGGGGAAATGCGCTTTCACCATGCCGAGCACGATGCGGCGGTCTTCCTCCGTCGGCACCGAACCTCTGAGGAGCAGGCCGGACTCGATGCGGGTCGCCGACCATAAGAAAGCGGGAGGCCGCGCTTCTTCCTTTTCGGCGATGAGCGTTATGGCGCCGTCGTTGCGCAAATCGGCACACGGGCCGAAGCAGGCATGCGCGCCGAACACCGCGAGCGGCACAAGCAAAACCGTCAGGCAGATCAGCAGAAACTTGGGCCGGAATCCCCACATGGAATTCTCACTCTTCTTGACGCGGCACCATCCGGCTTGGTTGTGTTCTTTGTCCAAACCTACGATACCCCTGTCTCGCCACAGACTCCGCCAGAACGCGATGTCGTTCTCGCGATAAGCCGAAATCCACCGGCCTTATGCGCCACATGCCTACCAGGATCGGTCGCGCGTCGGCGGCTGGCCTCCATCGGACTTACGCGTGATGACCGAACTATAGGCCATCATCCGACACTGTTCCAGGTGGCTCTTACCCTTTCATCTCGTACTTATCAGCCGGGTTACGATAGCAACGCGGCTTGAAATTACCCGAGGCAAGAGAGAAACCACTCGATAATCGAGCCTACTGGAGGTGATGCGCGAGACCAATGATGCCGATAACGATCAGATAGATGGCAACGACGTAATTGAGCAGACGCGGCACGAGCAGAATGAGAATTCCAGCGACCAAAGCGATGAGTGGGTTTAGTAGGACTGGATCCATGGCCGGTATCGTTCCTTTTCCGTTCGTTCGGGACAGTCGCCCGATTCGTCTTACAGACGAGCCAGAGCATAGGCGATCCACAAGAACTTGTCCTGGACTGAAAGGTGCAGTTGAAAACTTGAGCGGGCACACGAAACCTAATATGTCTCTGCCACCTTCAATCTTGTTTTAAAACTCATATATCCCGTCTTGGGCTTGCCGCTTTTCGCGGCAAGGGATAACCGGCCAGGCTTCAGGGGGCCCGGCCAGGCATTGCGGCGGAGGGGGCGAATACCGGCATGACTGTCGACGATCCTGCCTTTTGGCTTGCCGTTCTGCAAATCATCTGGATTGACATTCTTTTGTCAGGCGACAACGCCGTCGTCATTGCGCTCGCCTGCCGCAAGCTTCCGCCGCACCAGCGCAAATGGGGCATCATTCTCGGCACGGGCGTGGCCATCGGCTTGCGCGTGATCTTCGCCGGCGTGATCACCACGCTGATGACCGTGCCCTATGTGAAGCTGGTCGGCGGACTGCTCCTGTTATGGATCGCCATCAAGTTGCTCGCGCCGGAAGAGGAAGGCAATGGCAGCGCGCGCGGCCAGATCGAGCCGGTCAACAATCTGTGGCACTCCATCAAGATCATCGCCATCGCCGATGCGGTGATGAGCCTCGACAATGTCCTCGCCATCGCCGCGGTGGCGGAGAGATTCGATGCGCCGCATAATATTATCCTTCTCGTCTTCGGTCTCGCCGTCAGCATTCCGCTGATCATGGTTGGCGCGGCCCTCGTCATCGGCCTAACGGAGCGCTTCCCCATCGTGGTGTGGGCGGGCGCCGCCCTGCTTGGCTGGATCGCCGGTGAGATCATCGCCAAGGACCCGCTGATCACCGGGCATCTCGATCTAGCGACCGCGCACACGGTCTGGCTGGCGAGCGCCGTTCTCGGCGCGCTGTTCGTCGTGGCTGTCGGACTGGTTCGACGACGATGGCTCAGGCGCGCGCCGGATCAAGTCTAGCTGGGGGCGGCCGAACCGCTTTTCGGGAGCCGGTTTCTGGATTTGGCGCTGCCACGTTTGGCCGATCCCGGGTTGGCCGTCATCGGACTGATTGGCCGCTCGTGCCCTTCCGGGCCTCCCGCGACATGGTCGGCAACGAATGCGCCCCGCTGGCCTATCGGCTTCTCCTTGCCGTCCGTGGTGTCCTGCGCCGTTTGCAGCTCGAGCTCGGCATTGATCTCGGCGCCGAGCAGCACGATGTAAAAGGTGATGTAGAGCCAGAACATCAGCACGATCACCGCGCCGAGCGAGCCGTAGAACTTGTCGTAATTGGCGAAGTTCGCCACGTAGAGCGAGAAACCGGCCGATGCGATCAGCCACATGATGGTGGCGAAGAGCGAGCCCGTGGTGACCCAGCGCCATTTGGCGGTGTGGCGGCTCGGGCCGTAGCGATAAAGACAGGCAAGCAGAAAGAGCACCATGAGCGCCAAGACCGGCCAGCGCACCACCGCGATGAAGTGGTCATAGTCCGTCGTGTAGCCGGCAAATGCGAAGACAATGGGCACATAGACCACGGCCAGCAGTGTTACCGCGCCGCCGACTATGCCCGCCAAGGCAAAAAGGAACGTGCTGAGATAGAAGCGGAAGAAGCTCCGCCGCTCGGGCTCCTCATAGGCGACATTGAGGGCCGAGAACATGGCCTGGACCATCAGCGTGACGCTCCATAGAGCCAGGCCGAGACTGACGACAAGGCTCCAGCCGAGCGCATGGCCAGAGGCATCGGCAATGCGGGTGGTCTGATCGACCACCATGTCGAATGCGTCGGGCGGCAGCACCAAAGAGAGCATGCTGAATTGCGCCGTGACCGCGGTGGGGTCGGCGGTTAGTCCATAGAGCGCGATCAGCGCCGACAGCGCCGGAAAGATGGCGAACAGCGCATAGAAGGCGCAGCCGGCGGCAATCACCGAGAGATTGTCGCGGCCGCTCTCGGTCCACACCCGCTGCGCCACCTGCCACCAGCCCTTGAGCGGAATGTGGTGCGGGCGCGTGGCGTCGCGTCCGTAAGGGTCTGACCTCGGACTCATGGCCCTATGAAGGGACGGGGAGAGGCCTTAAGACAAGCGCATAATTGCGCTTCGCCAGCAGTTCCGAACGGGAGGGGTGGCCGAGCGGTTGAAGGCACCGGTCTTGAAA
>JBBDYM010000059.1:0-10660 GCA_040901485.1 Methyloceanibacter sp. | reverse complement strand
CGGGCCGCGTCTGCATGTCGAACACTTCGGTATATTGGAAGAGCTGGCCGAGCAGCTGCGCCATGGAAATATCGCTCGCCGGGCGGTCCATGATCGGTTCGCCGATGGCGCGCAAGGCTTGGGCGAATTGCGCCACCTTATGCTTGCGCGGCACATAGCCCGCCGCGAAATGCACCTCGGCCACGCGCGTATAGTTGCGCGTGATGAAGCCGTGCAGAATCTCGGCGAGAAAGCGGCGCTCCTTCATGCCGAGCCGCCCCATGATGCCGAAATCGACAAGGACGATACGGCCCTGATCGTCAACGAACAGATTGCCCGGATGCATATCGGCATGGAAGAAGCCGTCGCGCATGGCATGCCGCAGGAAGGTCTGCATCAGCCTCGCGCCGAGCTCTTTCAGATCGTGGCCGGCTTCGCGCAGCGCCGCATGGTCGGCGATGGGAATGCCGTCGATCCATTCGAGTGTCAGCACGCGCCGGGCGCTCCGCGTCCAATCGACCTCCGGCACGCGGAAGCCTTCGTCGTTCTTGGTGTTCTCCGCCATCTCGGAGATGGCCGCAGCCTCCATGCGCAGATCCATCTCGATGGCCACGGACTTCGCCAAGGTGTCGACCACGGCGATGGGGCGTAGCCGCCGCGAGGGCGCATGGAAGCGCTCGATCATCCGTGCGGCGAAGAAATAGCTGTCGAGGTCCTTCTGGAAACGCTGCTCGATGCCGGGCCTGAGCACTTTCACGGCCATGTCCTTGAGCTTGCCGTCGGGCCCGCGCACTTTGGCCTTATGCACCTGGGCGATGGAGGCAGCCGCCACCGGCGGGCCGAATTCGGCGAACAACTCCTCGATGGGCGCCCCCAGCGCCTCCTCAACCGCTTGCCGTGCCTCGGTTTGCGAGAAGGGCGGCAAGCGATCCTGGAGCGTGGAAAGATCGCGCGCCAGCTCGCGGCCGATGATGTCGTCTCGGGTGGCGAGGAACTGGCCGAGCTTGATGTAGGACGGGCCGAGCGAGGTCAGCGCCTCGGACAGAAGCGTCTCGTTGCCGTCGCCGGCTCCGTTCTTGCGGAGCGGCGCGGTTACCCGGCCGAACAGAGCAAGCGGCGCCGGCAGGTCGATATCGTCCGGCAGCACGCGCGCGCCGGACCAGGCGATGACCGTGCCCGCCTTGGTCAGCCGCGCCATATTGGCAATCGCGTTCACTTAGGCCTCATCACAGTCGCCAGGCGGAGTGGATGGCGGCTATGCCGCCGGTCAGATTGCGATAGCGCACGCGCCCGAAGCCCGCATCTTCGATCAGCTGAGTGAAGGAATTCTGATCGGGGAAGCGGCGGATGCTTTCAACCAAATACCGATAGGAGGCGCTGTCGCCGGCGACCAGCCCGCCGAGTATGGGAATAGCACCGAAGGAATAGGCGTCGTAAAGCCTGTCGAGCAGCGGCATCTCCACGGACGAAAATTCGAGACAGAGAAACCTGCCGCCAGGCTTCAGCACGCGAAACGCTTCCGCAAGCCCAAGATCGATAAGCGTCAGATTGCGCATGCCAAAGGCGATGGTATAGGCGTCGAAGCTCTTGTCGGCGAAGGGAAGCGCTTCCGCGTTGCCCCGCACGAAACTAGGCCGCGCACCCTCCCCGTTTGCCCGCGCGCGGCCTGCCTCGATCATCTCCGCGCTGATGTCGCACACAGTGGCGCTCGCGCCCTTGCCCGCCGACTCAAGGAAGCGGAAGGCGATATCGCCGGTGCCTCCCGCGACGTCGAGCAGCGCATAGGGAACCACGCTTTTGGGCGGGGCGAGCCAAGCCAATAGCTCGGCCTTCCACAGGCGATGCAGGCCCCCCGACATCAGATCGTTCATCAGGTCGTAGCGGGGCGCAACCTTGGCGAAGACCTGGTTCACCAGGCTTTGCTTGGCATCCAACCCCACCTCGGCGAAGCCGAAGCTGGTCTTGATCCGGTAAGCGGCGGATTTCTCTAGGTCCTCGGACATGCGCGGGACAATAGCGCAAGGCCCCGGTTCAGGCTATTGTTGCAGTGCAACGGAGATTCTTCCGCAGTGCAGTAAGCGGATCGTCATGCCTGAATTGCCCGAGGTCGAGACCGTGCGCAGGGGGCTTGAGCCCATCCTGGTCGGCAATGCGTTCGCGCGCGTCGAGCAGCGGCGTGCCGATCTGCGTTTTCCCTTGCCCAAGAATTTTGGCGCGCGGCTGTCGGGCAAGGGCATCGAGTCGCTCGACCGGCGCGCCAAATATCTGCTGGCGCGGCTCGACGACGGCGAAGTGCTGGTGATGCATCTCGGCATGACCGGCCGCTTCTCAATCGCCCACGCCGACGGCGCGCCGAGAGCCAAGACGCCGAAGCACGAGCATATCGTGTTCCATCTGCGCGACGGCACCGCCGTGCGCTACTCTGACACACGGCGCTTCGGCCTCATGGATCTCATCCCGGCGTGCACGCTCGACAGCCATGCGCTGTTCAAGGGTTTGGGGGTCGAGCCGCTAGACCCTGCCTTCACGCCGGAGTGGCTTGCCGCGCGCCTCAAGGGTAAGGCCACCTCGATCAAGGCGGCGCTGCTCGACCAGAGGCTGATCGCCGGGCTCGGCAATATTTATGCCTGCGAGGCGCTGTTCCGCGCCCGTATCTCGCCTCTCGCGCTTGCCGGCACGCTCGCCACCAAATCCGGCAAGCCAACCAAGAAGACGGAAGCGCTCGTGGAGGCGGTCAAGGACGTGTTGGAGACTGCGATCAAGGCCGGTGGCTCGTCCTTGCGCGACTACAAGCGCGCGGACGGCAGGCTCGGCCGCTTCCAGCACAAATTCAACGTCTACCGCCGCGAGAGCAAACCGTGCCGCAGAAAAACATGCCGCGGAACCGTGCGGCGCATCGTCCAGGGAGGACGCTCCACCTTCTACTGTCCAACCTGTCAACGCTAGGGAACTGATCAACATGTATGCCGAACCAATCAGCCGGGAACAACAAGACACGCGCTACGCCGACGCCTACGAGACGATCATCGTCACGCGCCAGGGCAAGGTCGGGCTCATTACGCTGAACCGCCCGCATGCGCTGAACGCTCTCAACGCGCAGCTCATCGGCGAGCTCAACCGCGCGCTAAAGGCCTTCGAAAGCGATCAGTCGATCGGCGCCATCGTCATCACCGGCAATGAAAAGGCGTTTGCCGCGGGCGTCGATATCAAGGAGATGCACACCAAGACCTTCGTCGAGGCCTATGGCAGCGATTTCCTCGCGCCGTTCGACAAGATCGGCACGTGCCGCAAGCCGATCATCGCCGCGGTCGCGGGCTATGCGCTTGGCGGCGGCTGCGAGCTGGCCATGTCCTGCGACATTATCCTGGCGGCAGACACTGCCGTGTTCGGCCAGCCTGAGATTACGCTCGGCATCATGCCGGGCGCCGGCGGCACGCAACGCCTGACCCGAGCCGTAGGCAAAGCCAAGGCCATGGAGCTTTGCCTCACCGGGCGGCGCATCGACGCGGAAGAAGCCGAGCGCTCGAACCTGGTGAGCCGGGTGGTGCCCGCGGACGAGCTGTTGCCGGAGGCGATCAAGGTCGCGAGCAAGATCGCCAATCTGTCGCAGCACGCCGTGATGATGATCAAGGAGGCGATCAATCGCGGTTTCGCCACCACGCTTGCCGAAGGCGCGCGTTTCGAGCGCGGACAGTTCTATTCGCTGTTCGCTACCGAGGACCAGAAGGAGGGCATGGCCGCCTTCATCGAGAAGCGCAAGCCCGAGTTCAAAAACAGATAGGAGCCCGTCTAAACCGAGGCATCGATTGAGCGCGGTTGACGCTAGAAGGCGCCCTCGCTATAGAGCAGCCCAATCATCCGTCAGTTTTTTCGCGCTTTTTCGCTCCCCCACAGGCCGAAGGGCGCACAAGGATCAGCACCATGGCTAATACCAAATCGGCGAAAAAAGCCGCTCGCCAAACCACTCGCCGCACCGCCGTCAACAAGACGCGGCGGAGCCACATGCGCAGCTCCATCCGCAAGGTGGAAGAGGCGATCGCCTCGGGTAACCAGGAAGCCGCCCGTGCGGCCTTGAAGGAAGCCGAGCCCATCCTCGCCAGCACGGCGCAGAAGGGCGTGGTTCATCGTAAGACCGCCTCGCGGAAGGTGTCGCGCCTCTCCAAGCGTGTCGGCGCCATGACAAGCGCCTGACGTAAAAAAAACCGCTCTGTTGCCATTGCGCAACAGAGCATGCGCGCTCGCCGGTGCGCCCCAGGTCAATTCGACGAATATTTCAACTGCTTGGCCTCGGCTCCTGGGCAAAGGCGGCGCATTGCCGCCGCCCTGAGACCTCTTCGCAAAAAAATTCGTACTGTCACATTGCACCAAAATCCGCGGCTTGCCGGCTGGTTCGGAGCCTTGCCGCGCGGGATTCAAGCAAGCGAGACAGTGGCTTGTGCATCAGTGCTGATGACTGCGTTTACGGCACTTTCCGGGGAAATTTGGCAAGCCGCCTAGCTTGATCAGGGCGGGGGCCATGTGTATAGTCTAATCATCCGAACGGGGTATTCCCCTCTATACAATTGAGTACCTTGGTCCTGGCGATTGCCGGGGAAGGTTTTCTTTGTCTCTCGTTGTAAAGCGGTGGAAAACTTGTGGAAAATTAATGCGTAAACTGTGGTTGGACATGTTCTTAACGAGGGCATAGCCACCACCTATAGTAGCCAGCACCAAATTTGTTCTTAAGTAATTCTCTTATTCCAGGGGAGGAAACTTCCATTTGGGCGCACCGGGCAATGAAAATGCGGTCGATGACGTTGACGTGGAGACGGTTTGGAGCGGCCTCACGTCAAGCCCTCGCGCGCAGCTTGTCGATGTGCGTACACGCGCGGAGTGGACCTATGTGGGCATTCCGGATCTTGGGCCGGTGGGCAAACGTGCTGTCCTCGTCGAGTGGCAGACTTTTCCCGATCAAGCAGTGGACGCGCGCTTCGCTGAGCGTCTTGCCGGCGAGCTCAAGGCGCTTGGCGTCCAGATGGACGACGACCTCTTCTTCATTTGCCGGTCTGGAAGCCGGAGCCTGGCAGCGGCCAAGGCGATGGCAGAGGCTGGATACCGCAAATGTCATAACGTCGCCGGCGGGTTCGAAGGACCGCTCGACGACGACAGGCATCGCGGCTCAGTTGATGGGTGGAAAGCGGCTGGTCTACCCTGGCAGCAAGGCTAGGGCGACGCAGACCGTAGGAACGGACATGACTGTCCGCGTCGAATTTGTTGACTGCTCAAGTATGAGGCGTGCGGTGCGTAACGGCGCGAACGATATGAATGGGAAAGAGCAAGAACCGTGGCACAGCAAGAACAGGGCGCACCAAGCGAAGCTTGGGCGAGGGTCAAGAGCCGGCTACGCGGCGAGTTGGGAGAAGACGTTTTCGCCAGTTGGTTTCGGGGGGTGGAGCTCGAAAGGGTGGACGGCGAGGTCGCTCACCTCACCGTAGCCACGCGCTTCCTCAGGAACTGGCTCAGGTCGCACTATTACGACTTTGTGCTGAGGCTGGCGCGCGCCGAATGGCCGGAAGTCGAGCGGGTTGAGTTCAAGGTCAGGCAGCCGCATTTCGGCATCGAGGCGCCTAAGGAGCAGCGCCAGCGGCCGTCTCAGCCGCTGCCTGCGTCCGAATCGCCATCCCTGCCTATGCCGCTTCGCACCGGCTATGGCGGCTTCGAGGGCTCGCCGCTCGATCCGCGTCTTACGTTCGCTAGTTTTCTGGTCGGCGTGTCGAACCGGCTCGCGCATGCCGCAGCACAGGAAGTGGCGGGCGCCTTCTCCAGCCCGCAGCCTTTGTTCAATCCATTGTTTCTGCACGGTAATGTGGGCCTCGGCAAAACCCATCTCCTGCACGCCATTTCCTGGGACGTGAAGCAGCGCAAGCCCGAATCGGAGGTGCTCTATCTCACCGCCGAGCGTTTCATGTCCGGCTTCGTGCAGGCTTTGCGCGCACGCGACGCACTCGCCTTCAAGGAGAAGCTCCGCCGCATCGACATTCTCCTGATCGACGACATGGAGTTTCTGCAAGGCCCAACCATCCAGCAGGAGTTTTGTCACACGCTGAATTCGCTGATCGACGGCGGACGCCAGGTGGTAGTCGCGGCCGACCGCGCGCCGACCCAGCTCGACAAGCTGGACATGCGCATGCGCTCGCGTCTCGGCGGCGGTCTCGTGGCCGAGATCGGCGCCATGGACTACGAGCTTCGCCGCAAGATTCTGGATAAACGGACGCAGGAAGCCTGCACCGACACCAAAGGGCTTGAAGTTTCCGACACCGTGCTTGCCTTTCTTGCCGAGCGCCTAACCGAAAGCGGGCGCGAGCTTGAAGGGGCCATCCACCGCCTGCGCGCGAGCTATCAGCTCACCGACGAACCGGTGACCATCGAGGTCGCCGAGCAGATCGTGCGCGATCTCATGCGCGGGGCGGAGCCAAGGCGCGTGCGCATCGACGACATCCTGCGCACGGTGTCGAAACATTACGGCGTCAACCGGGGCGATCTGCTGTCGGGACGGCGCAACCGCTCGATCGTGCGGCCGCGTCAGATCGGCATGTATTTGGCGAAGCTGCTCACCTCGCGTTCGCTGCCGGAGATCGGCCGCAGGTTCGGCAACCGCGATCACACCACCGTGCTGCACGCCATCCGCAAGATCGAGCAACTGATGAACGACGACAACCAGCTCCGGGAGGAGATCGAGCTTCTGAAGCGCTTGCTGCGCGACTAGGGGGAAGGCGGGATGGGGGCTTGGCCTTGGGCCGAGGCGTCCCCCACCCGCTCTTGCAAATTGGGCCCAGTTCGGGTCAAGTTTGGGTCGGTTATTCGCTTCCCACCGCGCGTTTTCGAGGGGGTCTGGACCGAGGCTTGAGCGCTTCGGCCGTGGCTGAACTCACCGGCGGCAAGGCGTCAAATTTCGAGGGTGCGGTCACTTAACATGCGTCTCAGCATCGACAAACCGAGCCTGGCCAAGGCGCTCGCCCACGTGGCGAGCGTGGTCGAGCGGCGCAACACCATTCCCATCCTGTCCAACGTGCTGCTCGCCGCGGGCAAGAACGAGCTGAAGCTCACCGCCACCGATCTCGACATGGAGTTGGTCGAGATCGTCCCCTGCAAGAGCAAGGGCGAGGGCGCCACCACCGTGCCCGCCCATATGCTCTACGACATCGTGCGCAAGCTTCCCGAGGGGAACGAAATCGAGCTCGTCCGCGACGGGGAGCAGGGGCGGCTCACTATCACCAGCGGCCCGGCGCAGTTCTCGCTCCAGACTTTGCCTTCCGACGATTTTCCGGCGCTCGCCGTCGACGATCTCGGCCACAGCTTCACCATGTCCGCCGCCGATCTGAAGCGCCTGATCGAGAAGACGCGGTTCGCCATCTCCACCGAGGAGACCCGCTATTATCTGAACGGCATCTATGTCCACGCCGCGGAGAGCGGCGGCAAGCCAACACTCAGGGCGGTCGCTACCGATGGGCATCGTCTGGCGCAAGTCGAATTGCCGCTTCCCGCCGGCGCCAAGGGCATGCCGGGGGTGATCGTGCCGCGCAAGACCGTGCTCGAGCTTGCCAAACTGGTGGAGGATGCCGACGGTGAGGTGCGTGTCGAGCTGTCGCCCTCAAAGATCCGCGTCACTGCCGCCCGCGTGGTGCTGAATTCGAAGCTGATCGACGGCACCTTCCCCGATTACGAGCGCGTCATCCCGCAAGGCAACGACAAGCGCATGGAGGTCGACAACACCGCCTTCGCCCAGGCGGTGGATCGCGTCTCCACGCTGTCGAGCGACAAGGGCCGCGCGGTGAAGCTCAGCCTCGATAGCGGCAAGCTCACGTTATCGGTGAACAATCCCGACAGCGGCAGCGCCACCGAGGAGCTTGCCGTCGACTACAGCTACGATCCGCTGGAGATCGGCTTCAACGCCCGCTATCTGCTCGACATCGCCGGGCAGCTCGAAAGCGGCACGGCCGAGTTCCAGCTTGCCGACCCCGGCTCCCCCACAATGGTGCGCGACGTCAAGGACGCCTCCGCCCTCTACGTCCTCATGCCGATGCGGGTATGAGGGCTTCACGCAAGGGACAAAGCGGGCTTGCGGCGTTGGGGGCTGAAACCGCGCGCCTAGCCCCCAAGCGGCTGTTCGTCGGCGAACTCAAGCTCACCGATTTCCGCAACTATGCGCGCGCCGCGCTTCCGCTCGATGCGCGCCCCGTGGTGCTCGTGGGGGACAACGGCTCAGGGAAAACTAATCTGCTTGAGGCCGTATCGCTGCTCGGCTCCGGCCAAGGCCTGCGCGGACGCCCTTATGGCGAGCTCTGCCGCAAGGAGGGTGCCGGCGGATTCGCCATAGCCGCGCGTGTGACCTCCCGCCATGGCGAGGTCGAGATCGGCACCGGCTTTGCGCTTGGGATCGGGCCTGAGGCGGGGCGCACCGTGCGCATCGGCGGCAAGGAGCAGAGCGCTGGTGCGCTCGCCGATCACGTCAAGCTGGTCTGGCTCATCCCGGCCATGGACGGTCTGTTCACCGGGCCCGCATCGGAGCGGCGCCGCTTTCTCGACCGGCTGGTGGTCACCATTGATCCCAAAATGCGCGGACCCCTTAACCGTTACGAGCGCGCCATGCGCCAGCGAAATCGCCTGTTCCAGCTCCGCGAATATGCCGGCGCCCTGTTCGCGGGACTGGAAGAGCAGATGGCCGAAGCCGGCGTGGCCATTGCCGCCTCACGCCGTGACGCGATAGAGCGGCTCACGCTTCTGATCGAGCGCACGCGGGAAGCGCGTGGACCTAGCCCATTCCCCTTCGCGCTGCTCGCGCTTGAAGGGACGCTCGAAAGCGCGCTCGCGGACCGGCCAGCCACCGAGGTCGAGGACGAATTCCGTCTCGTTTTGGAGCAGGGCCGCGAGCGCGACCGTGCGGCGTCGCGGGCCCTTGCAGGGCCGCATTTGAGCGATTTAATAGTCATTCACGGCCCCCAAAATGCCCCCGCGCCACACTGCTCCTCTGGCGAGCAGAAAGCCCTTCTGCTCGGGCTGATCCTCGCCAAGGCCGAGCTGATCAGGGAGCTCGAAGGGGTCTCCCCCTTGGTCCTTCTGGACGAGGTGGCGGCCCATCTCGACGCTTCCCGCCGGGAGGCGCTTTTCGCTGAGATCCTGCGGCTAAATGCCCAGGCCTGGATGACCGGAACCGACCGGGATCTGTTTCAGCCGATCGCGCAAGAAGCCCAAATTTTGGGTGTGAATCAGGGTAAGATCGGGACCTGATTCACCAGGGGCACAAACCGCCCGAAAAGACCACCGACTGCTTCCAGGAAACAATGACTCCAGCTTCCAAACGCAAAGCCGCTGCGGCCGCCGATTACGGCGCCGAATCGATCAAGGTGTTGAAAGGCCTCGATGCCGTGCGCAAGCGGCCGGGCATGTATATCGGCGATACCGACGACGGCTCGGGCCTTCACCACATGGTCTACGAGGTGGTGGACAACGCCATCGACGAGGCGCTGGCCGGCTTCTGCGACGAGATCCAGGTCACGCTCAACGCCGAAGGCTCGGTCACGGTCGAGGACAATGGCCGGGGCATCCCGACCGAGATCCACAAAGGCGAAGGCGTGTCAGCCGCCGAAGTGATCATGACTCAGCTTCATGCCGGCGGGAAGTTCGACCAGAACTCCTACAAAGTGTCGGGTGGGTTGCATGGCGTCGGCGTGTCGGTGGTGAATGCGCTGTCGTCCAGGCTCGATCTCACCATCTGGCGCGCCGGCAAGGAGCATTTCATGCGCTTCGCCGACGGCGTGCCCGAGAAGCCGCTCAAGGCGATTGCCGATTCAGGCGGCAAGTCCGGCACGCGCCTCACCTTCGTGCCGAGCCAGAAGACCTTCACCATGGTCGAGTTCGACTATGCGACGCTCGAGCATCGCCTGCGCGAGCTAGCCTTCCTCAATTCAGGCGTGCACATCGTGCTCGCCGATCATCGTGGCGTCGAGCCCAAGGTCGAGGAGATGCGCTATGAAGGGGGCCTGCGCGCCTTCGTGCACTTTCTCGACCGCACCAAGCATCCGCTGATCCAAGAGCCGATCGTGGTCGAGAAGACGCAGGCGCGCATTACCATCGAAGCGGCCCTGTGGTGGAACGACAGCTACCACGAGAACGTGCTCTGCTTCACCAACAACATCCCGCAGCGCGACGGCGGCACCCATCTGGCCGGCTTCCGCGCGGCGCTGACCCGCACCGTCAATACCTATGCCGCCTCCTCGGGCATCGCCAAGAAGGAGAAGGTGGCGCTGACCGGCGACGACGCCCGCGAGGGATTGACCTGCGTGCTGTCGGTCAAGGTGCCCGATCCCAAGTTTTCGAGTCAGACCAAGGACAAGCTCGTATCCTCCGAGGTCCGCCCGGTGGTGGAGAGCGTCATGGCCGAGGCGCTGTCGCAATGGTTCGAGGAGAACCCGGGCGAGGCGCGCAACATCGTGCAGAAGATCGTGGAGGCCGCCGCGGCGCGCGAGGCCGCCCGCAAGGCCCGCGATCTCACCCGCCGCAAGGGCGCGCTCGACATGGCTTCGCTGCCCGGTAAGCTCGCCGATTGCCAGGAGCGCGATCCCGCCAAATCCGAGCTGTTCCTGGTCGAGGGCGATTCCGCCGGCGGTAGCGCCAAGCAGGCGCGCGACCGCGCCTTCCAGGC
>JBBDYM010000058.1:0-59098 GCA_040901485.1 Methyloceanibacter sp. | reverse complement strand
GGCTCAACGCCATCGATGCCTATGGCGCGCCGGCCCGGGCCTCGCGCATTCTCGCCGGCCTCGGCTTTCCCGAGGAGGCGCAGCACAAGCCGCTCAACACATTCTCCGGCGGCTGGCGCATGCGGGTCGCGCTGGCGGCGCTGTTGTTTTCCGAACCCGATTTGCTGCTGCTCGACGAGCCCTCCAACCATCTCGATCTCGAAGCCGCCGTCTGGCTCGAATCCTTCCTCAAGACCTATCGCCGCAGCCTCATCGTCGTCAGTCACGAGCGCGATCTCCTGAACGACGTCGCCGATCACATCCTCCATATCGAGCGGGGCAAGACCACGCTCTATGCCGGCAATTACGACGCCTTCGAGCGGCAGCGTCTCGAACGCCGCGCGCAGACCGAGGCCATGCGCGCCAAGCAGGAGGCCAAGCGCGACAAGCTCCAGGCCTATGTCGATCGCTGGCGCTACAAGGCGCATACGGCGCGCCAGGCGCAGGCCCGCCTCAAGGCGCTGGCGCGGATGGGCCCGATGCTGGTGGAGGCCGAGGACCCGTCAATGGTGTTCGACTTTCCGAGCCCCAAGGAGCTCAAGCCGCCGCTGGTCATGATCGAGAACGCGTCCGCCGGTTACGCGGCGAACGCCCCCGTGCTGTCGCATCTGGATCTGCGGATCGATCCCGACGACCGCATCGCGCTGGTGGGGCGCAACGGCAACGGCAAGACGACCCTGGCGCGGCTTCTCGCCGGTCACCTGACGCCAATGGCCGGCACGCTGAAGGCCAGCGGTAAATTGCGCGTCGGCTATTTCGGCCAGCACCAGATCGAGGAGCTGGTCGCCGGCGAGACCCCGCTCCAGCACATGGACCGGCTGTTGCCGGGCGCCAAGCCCGGCGCGGTCCGCGCGCAGCTCGGCCGTTTCGGCTTTTCCGGCGACAAGGCCAATGTCGCGGTGCGCCAGCTCTCCGGCGGCGAACGGGCGCGGCTGTCGCTGGCGCTCATCACCCGCGATGCCCCGCATATTCTCATCCTCGACGAGCCGACCAACCATCTCGACGTCGATGCCCGCGAGGCGCTGATCCAGGCCCTGACCGATTACCAGGGCGCGGTGGTGGTGGTCAGCCACGACCGCCATCTGCTGGGGCTGATCGCCGACCGGCTGGTGCTGGTCGCCGAGGGCACGGCGCGCGCGTTCGACGGCAGTCTCGACGATTATCGCGACCTGGTGCTGGGCGCTGGGCAAGGCCGCGCCGGGAACGGCAGGAAATCGCCGCGCGGCGGCGGCAAGGCCGAGCGGAGCGGGGAAACGCGCGGCCGCACCAAGGCCTTGCGCAAGGCGGCACTGCAGGCCGAGGCCGAGTTGAAGCGGCTATGGCAGCTTCGCGCGGAGATCGACCAGAAGCTGGCCGCGCCGCAAGCCAATGGCGGCGCGTCGGTGAGCGAACTGATGAAGACCCGCGCCGAGCTCGACGGCCAGGTCACAACCGCCGAGCGGCTATGGCTGGAAGCGAGCGAAGCCGCCGAACGCGCCACAGCCGGCTGAACGTCGCCGCCAACTCCGTCATTCCGGCGCAAGCCGGAATCCAGCACGCGAAAGCCACACATTAAGGCCGTCAAATCGCGGGGCCTCCTCGGCGGCATATTGAGGCGGTAAAGAAAGAGGTACCGTCATGGACTCGGAAAATGAAGTCAACGAATCAGTTGCTGCGCAACCATGAGCACGCGAGGTTGCTGGACCGCGTCAGAGTCTGTTGATGTTCTCTTTTGCCCGGAGTGCGCTGATAGCGCGAGCACCAGAGGCCCCTTTCACTCCTCTCTAACCTCACACATTATTCAGCCGGTGCACTAACTACCCTTACGTGCGTCTGATTTAATTGATGCAAATCAATATGTTATGAGATCAAGTGCGCCTAAATGAAGTTACTTTTTTGAGTCACTGAATAACCTACCTCTTGAAAAGCGCCGGACCGTGCCCATCTCCTTCTGGACCTATTCAAGGGAGAGCTCCGTGGATACAACCGAATCGCTTTTGAAAGGAATACTGGCGACGGTGGGGCGGACGGCCTTCCCGCCCGAGACACTGTACAAGATCGTCGCGCCCACGTCCGGAAGCGAGAAGCAGGTTCTTGCATACAATCTGTGCGACGGCCAGACGCCGCAGACCGAAATCAGTAAGAAGGCCAAGCTAGACCCGGGCAACCTCAGCCGCGCCATCGCCAAATGGGTGGAGGCAGGCGTCGTTATTCGCGTGGGTGCCGATCAACTTCCGTTGCACCTATACGCCCTGGGCACGTCGACCGCGAAATCCAAGAAAGCAGACTGACACAATGACCGACGATATTTCTGAGAAGCTCGACATCCTCATCAAACTGCAAGCAGCCGCGCTTACCGCGCCGATAGAGTCGTCCAAGGACAAAATCCTCTTTCTGTCCAAGGCCGGCCTGCGCCCGACTTTAATAGCCGAAATTCTTGGAACCACGACCAATCACGTGAACGTCGTACTCTCCAAGGAACGAAAACCGACGAAGGAGAAATGAGCGCCATGGGAAACGCCACCATCGAATCACTGGCGGACGAGATGCACTCGGTGAAAATGCTCCTGATCCTGCAGGCATTGGCCTTAGGCTGTCAGCAAAAGCATGTCGCCGCCGCGCTCGCTGTTAGCGATGCCACGCTCAGCCGTATGTTCCCCAAGGGCTTCCTCAAGGAGATAGCCAAGATTGCGGACCGCAGCGGCGGCGCAGGGACGAACGCGTAATGACTGACGACCAGGCTGGTGCAATCCTCAAGGAACTGGAGATGTTGCGCAAACTCAAGATGCTCGAGCTTTTCGACAAAGGCTACTCGCAGGCTCAGCTTGCACAGGTCTTAGGCGTAAGCCAGCCCACCATCAGCCGCATGGTGCCGAAAGTCTCTCCAAAGAAAGCCTAGACCTGATGAAAGCAAGAACGGCGGTTGTGGACTGGTCAGGCAATTACGAGGAGAACTGCATTCAGCTCGGCAGACATCTCGGCAAGAACAAGATTCGCCGCAAGCTGTTCGACGCCATCTACGGTCGCGGCTCCAAACCACGCTCGAAAAAACAGCTGATGTCTGAGGTCGGGCTCACTTCCAGCCACAGCCAGCAAGCGCAAAACCAGCTCGACTATCTCACCCAATACGGTTTGATTGTGCGCGACGATAATGATGGATCTGTCAAGGATGGGAGTCGATACGTTTACAGCAAAGAACCAAATGTCCGCGCCCACCGCAAAGATATCGTCAAATACGCAGACAAGCCCGCGCTTGCCAAGCGCGTGGCGACTAAACGCAATCCGATACCAAGAGTCGGCAGCGTGAGAACCGTCACGCGCAGCACCTTGAGACGCAGAAAAAAGCTCAACGTGCTTTACTCGACAGCGAACCCCGATGCCCAGAGTCCGCTGCGGGTTGATGCAGAGATGCGCCAAGTTCAAGAAGCGGTGCGCGGTTCGCGCCTGCGCGACAACATCGCGCTTCATTACCGACCTGCGGCCAACTTGAAATCCATTATGGACGGTCTTAATGATCTCGCGCCTGGCATCGTCCATTTCTCTGGCCACGGCTATAGCGGTGGAATCGCAGTTGACAATGCCAAGGTTAGACGTCCTTCAGGGAAGGTCGTTACGTTCGACCTCCTCGCCAAAGCTGTCGCGGCGGTTGACACACCACCAGAGGTCATTGTCCTCAATTCCTGTCATAGTGCCGGCGCGAAAAAGGCCTTCCTCCCACCCGCACGGGCGATCATCGTGATGGGAGACTCGATCAGTGATTTGGCGGCGACTGCTTTTGCCGCTCAATTCTACGCAGCGATCGCCGCGGGCCAGTCGCTGAAAGCAGCCTTCGCTCAGGGCCTAGTCGCCGTCGAGGCCGTGTCACTGAACGAAGCTAAGACGCCTCAGCTCATTCTCGCAGATGGCGTCAACGCGACGAAGGTCGTTTTAGCCTAACGCCTTCCTGCCATACGGCGCCGCGTTTTCGAGACGGCCGCGTTCTGCGGCCTTAGGGCGAGGGGAAGCAAGCCCTACTTATCCCAGCCTGGGCGAACTCCTTGACGTGCGAATGCGTCTCGGCCAATGAGGTTCTTCGTGATCAAATGACAAATGTGGACCTTCCGCGGTAGAGTGGCGCATGGCGCGCAGATCAGCAAAAAGACCGAAGAAGCTAAAGACAACGAGGGCGGACGAAATAGTGATTGGCGGGATACATCGGGAAAAGTTTCACGCCCCCAACTGCCAATACGCATCTTACCTTCGAGGCCGGAATCGAATTGAATTCGAGAACGCCCAAGAGGCGCGAGATGCGGGGCTCATCCCGTGTCGAATATGTTTGGGATGGCGTATTTGACGCATCACGCAATTGCAGTTCAAGACGTACTTACTGCCACAGCCCAGCTAACCCCTACTTGCTCGGCGCTTGGGCGTACATTTCCTCGACGTGGTCCCAGTTGATGAGATGGTCGAACCACGCTTCGAGATATTTCGGGCGCTCGTTCTTGTAGTCGATGTAATAGGAGTGCTCCCACACATCGACGCCGAGCAGCGGCCATCCGCCATGCACCAGCGGGTTCTCGCCGTTCTGGGTCTTGGTCACTTCGAGCTTGCCGTCCTTGTTGAGCGCGAGCCACGCCCAGCCTGAGCCGAACTGCGTCTTGCCCGCCTCGATGAAGGCCTCGCGGAACTTGTCGTAGCCGCCGAGATCGCGGTCGATCAGCGCCAGCACCGCGCCCGGCACCTTCTTGCCGCCGCCGCCCTTCTTCATCCACGGCCAGAACTCGATGTGATTGAAGTCCTGCGCGGCGTTGTTGAACACGCCGGCGTTCTTGCCGAAGCTCTTCTTGATGATCTCCTGAAGCTCCATCCCCTCGTACTCGGTGCCTTTGATCAGCCTGTTGAGATTGTCCACATAGGCCTTGTGGTGCTTGTCGTGGTGATAGTGCAGCGTCTCGGCCGACATGTAGGGCTGGAGCGCTTCGTAGGGGTAGGGGAGGTCGGGGAGTTCGAAGGCCACGGCGGTTCTCCAATCCATGCGACTAAAGGAAATCGGGCGGCAATAGGGTTAAGCCCACGCGAAAGCTAAAGGTTCCGCGTGCGCTCGGCAAGCCGTGGCTGGGGGTAGAGGATGGACGCGGCGCCCCTGAACGCCGCGCCCGGTGCCGAGGAAGGTTTGCTTAACGTCAGTGCAGGGATCTGACGGGCGCGACCTTGTGCCCGCGTGCCTGAACCGCGCATGAACCGGACGTGCAGCTTTGCGTCAGAATGCGATTATTTGATCAGCGCCTGGATCTCCTTGAACTCGGGCGTGCCGGCTTTCTCCAGCCACTCGAACAGCACCATCTCGCTGTCGACGACATCGACGCGTGAATTGAGGAGCCGCGCGAGCGCATATCTGCGGCTGACCTTGGCGCGCGAGCCGGTGGCGTCGGCGACCACGAACGCCTCGAAGCCTTCCGCCTCGAGACCCATGGCCGTCTGCGCCACGCAGACATGCGCCTCGATGCCGCCGATCACCACCTGCGAGCGGCCTTGGCGGCGGAGCGCGTGCAGCCGCTCGCGTAAGGGCGCGCTCCGCAGGCAAGAGAACTCGACCTTGTCGACGATCACCCCGTCATTGGCGAAGGCCTTGCGGATGGGATCGACGGTCGGTCCGAGACCTTGCGGATATTGCTCCGATAAGGTGATCGGCACGCCAAGTAATCGCGCCGCCCGAATCAGTCTGACGCAACGCTCGACCACGCGATCCTTGCCGGAGATGGCGCCGAGCAGCTTCTCCTGCACGTCGATGATGAGGAGCTGGGATTTGTCGCGGGCGAGGAGCATCAGCGGGCTCTAACCTCCCCCGTCTCGGTCGGCAACCCCTTAGTTCGGGTGTTGCCGTTCCCTCAGAGTCGTGCCGAATTAAATTCGATCGGTTGCTCTGTTTTTTCCCTATTTTTCTTTCTCGGCATCGAAGTCTAACGCCGCGCCATTGATGCAATAACGCGCGCCTGTCGGCTCCGGCCCGTCGGGAAATACGTGGCCGAGATGCGCCGCGCATTTGGCGCAGCGCACCTCCGTGCGCCGCCTGGCGAACGACCTATCCTCATGTTCGCTCACCGCTTTTTCGTCCGCCGGCGCAAAGAAGCTCGGCCAGCCGGTGCCCGAATCGTATTTGGCGTCCGAGCTGAACAGTGGCTCCCCGCAGCAGATGCACCGATACATTCCCTCCCGCTTCTCCTGATAGTAGGGATGGCTGAAGGCCCGCTCGGTGCCGTGCTCGCGGGTGACGTGGAACTGTTCCGGCGTGAGCGTCTTGCGCAACTCAGCCTCGGAACTTGTAACTTTGTGAGGTTCTTTCTCGGCTTTGCTCATGGGAGGGAACACTTTCGACAGGGGTGCGTTACTGGTCCGCAATATAGGTATTTCATTGGCCTTAGCGCAGAAGCTGGCCGAGCTACTCACGGAGGCTTGATCTAGGCAAGTTGAGGACCTGCGAAGGCTGGTGAATTATAGAGTTTTTAATAAGTGTTAAAACGCGCTGGTGACAAGGTTACGCAGCGGATGGTGGTTATGTGGGAAAACGAAACTCCAATCAATTCTTTATTTGGTCTTTCGCCTCATGGTCTTTCGGAGAAGAGATGCATTGCAGCCTTGTTAAATTGTGCTATAGAGGAGAAATCAGTTAAGATCGTTAGGGTGCCGTGCATTCTCTAGTTGCTAACATTGTAACTTCCCGCAATAAGAACGGCGAAATCAGATGTTTCAAGAGTACGATGTTGCCGCGGAAATAAGTGAGCATGGCAGATAGACCGCGCGCTGGTCGGACTGGGGAAAAAAGCAGGATCAAGGAGTCCTTTTCATGGAAGCGAATTTAGAAAAAAACGAACTCGTTGAGCTTACTGCCGAGATCGTCTCGGCTTATGTCAGCAACAATACGGTTGTGGCTACGGACCTTCCTGGAGTCATCCATAATGTGTTCGATGCCTTGAACAAGGCCTCCACCGTCTCAGGCCTGCCTACACGGGAGGAATTGAAGCCGGCTATTTCAGTGAAAAAGTCGGTCACGCCCGAGTACATCATCTGTCTCGAAGACGGTAAAAAGTTCAAATCGCTGAAGCGCCATCTGCGCACCCATTATGACCTCTCCCCCGAGGATTATCGCGAGAAGTGGGGCTTGCCGCACGACTATCCGATGGTCGCGCCGAACTATGCGGCAGCCCGATCGGATCTGGCTAAGCGCATGGGTCTGGGGCAGAGGCGGAAATAGCGCGCTGAACAATACGGCTGCCAGAGCGGGGCGATTTTATAGATCCCCGCTCATTTCTCTTTTTCTCAAGCTCCCGTGCTATCCCCGTTTCCAACGAGAATCGCGTTTCACGCCGCGCCAGGTGCAGTTCGGTTGAGCCTTCGGCTGGCTAGGTCTCAAGGCCGCAAGCTCTGCTTTATAAGCACTTAGCAGGCCGAGATGCCGGTTGAGATCGTAGCTCCAATGGCCTGAGAGCGCACGGCGGCGTTCGGCGCGAAGCGCGCGTCGAAGCTTTCCCAAAACGTGAAGCCGCCCCTCGGGGCTTTCATCGGCGAGTTCACGGGGCCAAAGCGCGATCAGCTTCGGTGCGACGACTACCGTCCATCGCTCGATGCGTGGCGCGGGAACCGGAGAGGCTAATGCAACGTAGGTGGGGCGAGGGCGGTCTCGGCGTCGCTTCTGATGCGCTTCACCATGGCCATGAGGCCGTTCGAGCGCTGCGGCGTCAGATGCTCGTTGAGGTGCAGCCGGCCGAGCGTTTCGTGGGCGTCGACGTCCAGGATCTCTTCGGCGGTCCGTCCCGTATAGAGCGAAAAGAGGATGGCGATTAGGCCGCGCACGATATGGGCATCGCTATCGCCGACGAAAGTAAGACGTGGCGCGCCGCCATTGGCATCGACCTTGGTGGTCAACCACACTTGGCTGACGCAGCCCTGCACCTTGTTGGCGGCGCAGTGATCCTCCTCAGGCAAAGGCTGAAGCCGGCGCCCGAGCTCGATGATGTAGCGATAGCGGTCCTCCCACTCGTCGAGCAGCGCGAAATCGGCAATGATCTCGTCGAAGCTCGTGGCCGGGCGGGTTTCGTTCAGCGTATCCATGAGACTCAATATAGGCGGGAAAGGCGCTCTCTGCGACCGACTTGCCAAAAAAGTTGGGCGCGCAATTCAGGAGGGAAAGGGCATAACCGTCCCAAATGCGCGCCCCTGGCAGACGGGGCCGCCAATCTCTATCGATCAGTCAATTCGAGATATTGCCCTTTAGCCGCCCCAAGCCGTGTCGCGATCTTCGGAGCTGAGTGTGTCCTGGGACTCGCCCATGTCCCAGATCGCCGGCTGGAGCGGCATGGTCCCGGACTCATCGGCCATCGATTGCGGGTTTTCCCCGGTCGCAGTCTGGCCTTCGACGAAATCCATTAGCATGCGCGCGCCAAACTCGGCCTTCTGCACCAGCATGTCGAACGCGTTCTTGCCGGTGATGCAGGTCTCGGGATTGCGGTCGCAGAAGCTTGCGACATCCTTCACCGCCGCTTCTGCCGTACCGTAGACTTGGTTCTGCTGCTGCCCGTCGGTGGGGATGAGCAGAAGAAGGATCGTCAGCCAAAAGGCCGTCTTGATAAGAAACATCATCGCTTTGCCCTCTCTGTTAAAGACTGCGGCTTGCCGCCGCTATATTCCCGTCAGATCGGTGCGATATAGCGCAAAGAAAATAAGGGACCTTCACCGCAATCGATAAAATTTGAATCGAAAGGTTATGCGGGATCCGGCGAGCATCGGAGGCCCACTTCTCCAAGGTTTCGGGGTCGTGTGTCTTATTCTGGGAATCGCCTAAATTTTGAATCAACCAAACGAGGTCATGTGGCTCTCTCACCGATGCCGATCCCGTTTTAGGCTTCCTTAAGCGCGCTTGCCAATAATCGCGCAAAGAGAAAAGGACGAGGCGGCTTTAAGCCCGCTTCGAGATGCGCGGTGTTCAAAAGTGAAACGGTACGCGGGCTCGCCGCCTATTTCGGCGCGCTCTGGCACGATGCGGCCCGCGACGATAGATCGCTCGTCGCCGCGCTCGCCGAGAACGCCACCGACCTCATTACCTATCACGACGACAAAGGCCGCGTGCTGTTCGCCTCGCATGCCGCGCAGACTCTATGTGGCGAGCCGTCGCAAAACATCCTGGGCGACGGATTGTTCGAGCGCGTTCACGTCGCCGACCGCCCAGCCTTTCTCACTGCCTTGTCACGCTGCCATGCTAACGGTGAGACGATCGCCGTCGAGTTCAGGGTGCGCCATGCCGGCGAAGCGGGGCGTTATGTCTGGGTCGAGATGCGCTGCGGCCCCATGACGGGCGAGTGTGTGACCTCCGGCATGGTCGCCGTCACCCGAGACGTCTCCGTGCGCAAGACGCAAGAAGAGGAGCTGCTCAGGATCCGCGACGAGGCCGAGAGCGCCAGCCGCGCCAAGACTCAGTTCCTCGCCAATATGAGTCACGAGTTGAGGACGCCGCTGAACGCCGTCATCGGCTTCTCCGAAATCCTCAATCGCGAGTTGTTCGGCGCGCTCGGCGAGGCCCGCTACCGCGATTATGCGGGCCTCATCCATGAAAGCGGCCAGCACTTGCTGCACGTCGTCAACGACGTCCTCGATATGTCGAAGATCGAGGCCGGCAAGTTCAACATCGTGAAGGAGCCGTTCGACGTTGGCTCGCTGGTCAAATCCTGTTGCGATGTCATGCGTCATGCCGCCGAGCAGAAATCCATCGCGATCAGCGTGGACATATCGCCAAACATGCTGGAGCTCGCGGCCGACAAGCGCGCCTGCAAGCAGATTCTGCTCAACGTGATCTCGAACGCCATCAAGTTCACCGATGCGGGCGGTTGGGTGCGCGTCTCGGCGCGGGTGTCGGACGGCGATGTCGAGCTCATCGTTGCCGATAACGGCATCGGCATCGCCGACGAGGACCTGCCCAAGCTCGGCAATCCGTTCGTGCAGGCGCACGATTCCTACGACCGGAACTATGACGGGGCGGGACTCGGACTGTCGGTGGTAAAGGGCCTGGCGCGGTTGCATGGCGGCAGGCTCGAGCTTTCCAGCGCGCTCGGGCAGGGCACCACCGCCACCATCATCCTGCCGCTGGAGGCGGCAAGCGAATCGGCCGAGCCGTCCCTCCCGCCGCAAGCCATGTCTGCCGCTTAAGATAAAGCCGGGCTTTGCGCCTGTTTAATATCTCTTTAGCTTCCGACGCCAAGATGGCCGGTGGAGGGGTCCCTCATGAATGTCGTATTGGCACGGCTCGTGTTTCTGGCCTTTTTGGCCTTGAGCGGCAGCATCATCTACAACGCGCTGTATCTTCAGGATCTGCGCGGCCTTGCGTCTCTGCCGCCCACCGCACCGGTGCTGGCGGCCGCGTCGGCGCCAAAGACGGCCAGCGTCCCACAAGCGGCGTCCGTGGAGGTGAAGCTTCCGCCGGTCAGCACCGATCTGCCGCCCTTGAGTGCCGAGAATGGCGCGTCGCTGCTGGTCGTCAGGGCGGTGCAGCGCGAGCTTGCGGCGCGCGGCTATGACGTCGGCGAGCCGGATGGCACGCTGAGCGTCAAGACGCGGGCGGCGATCTCGACCTATGAAAGCCGCGAAGGCCTCCCGGTCACCGGTATCGCCACCGACGAGCTGCTGCACCACATCCTGCTCGGCGGCAGCGCGAAGCCTTCAGATACGGGCTCTGCCGCCGCCGGACCTGCCACGGCAACGCAGGACGAGTCCGCCACGGTGATGGCTGTGCAGCAAATCCTTGCCGATCTCGGCTACGACCCCGGCACGCCCGATGGCGCCATTGGCAGTTCGACTTCTGCGGCCATCAGCGCCTTTCAGCGCGACCGCAACGTTGCCGAGACGGGGCGCGTCACCCCCGAACTCCTGAAAGAGCTGAAGCGCGTCACCGGACGCGACCTGACCAAGACCGCCGCCAAGCCTTGATCATGCGCTAGACTTAGGTCCATGCGCATCAAGAGCGAGATCTGGGTCAAGGCCTATCTGCGCCGCTGCTACGCCGAGAACGTCCCCGTGGCCATCGTGCGGCATGGCGACGATGCCGCGGGCGCCATCTTCATCTGCGTCCATCTTCTCGACGGCACGGTCCGGCTCTACGGGCCGGCGCCGGCCGGATTTGCCGGCAGCGAGAACGAGCGGTGCTGGGTACGCTTGCTCGGCAGCGAGCCGGTGCCCAAGGCCGCAGCCGAAGATTATCTGGTGCGGCAGTGGCAATTCGACCCCGACCTTTGGATCGTGGAGATCGAGGATAGGGCCGGCCGCCACCTTCTTGGCGACGCCGCCACCGAGTGACCTGAAGCTCCTGTGGACGGCGAGGGGCGGTTAGGGGATCGTTAACCTTACCGGCCTTTTACTCCAAGGCGGCGGCAAGGACCGTCCCGCTCTCCGCCTATAGCGGTGAGCCTGAGGGGAGACCGAGAATGGCGATCATCTTGGAATTCCGCCGTAGCGAGGAAGCCGCGGCCCGGATCGCCAAGCCTTTGGAAGGGTCGCTCGGCGAGATTATCATCTTCCCCGGCGTGCGGATCGAACGCCGGTCGGCACGCAAGAGACCAAAGCAAAGCATCACGCCGTTGCGGCGGCGGGCTCAGCGCAGCCGGAAGAAACAGTCCTAGGGGCTTGAGCGCACCACAGAGTGGGGGCCGCAAGAGGTGGTTTTGAGCGCCTGCTCGGCGCGGGCCGCGCCGCTTGGTCCCGCCAAGGGCGCGCGGATGAGGACGATTCCCTCGGTCGTGGGCGAGTTGACCACGACGATGTTCTCCAAAGCTTCCGGAGCGTCGACATCCGCCTCCGCAACGATCTGGTCGGCCGTGGAAATGACCATATCGATCTCGGCCTTCTTCATGTCGCTTCCGGCCACCGTATAGAAATTGTCGCCCTCGGGCGTATAGAAGGCGATGAGCCAGAGATCGTCGGCGCCTCGCGCACGCACCCGCACCGGCCCATTGGCAAGGTCGAAGTGGCAGGTGGCGTAGCGCACGTCCGGCGCGATCATCGGCATGACCTGCCGGCCCGGCGCCGGGGCAGGCAGCTGGATCATCGTATTGACCGGCCCAAGCTCGGCGAGTCTCGCCTGCGCGTTCCGAGGCGCGAGCAGCGGCAGCGTAAGCACGGCCACGATGTGGATAAGGCCCGCGAGCACCAGGCCAAGAGCGATATAGAGCCCGGGAAGGTTTACTCGCATGCGCCGCGCTCGATCTTTGGGAGTCGCTCTACGGGAATTTGTCCGATGCCCAAGACGTCGGTGTCGCGCGGTCCGTAGACGCGCAACATCAGCGTCAAGCCGCGCCCGTGTTCGGTCCCGCTCGGGAGCCAGTTCTCGGGTCGCGCGTTGCGCGCAAGGGTCACATGGAAAGTGCCGTCGGCGCGGCGGATTGCTTCCTCGCTGTTGAAGCTATGGCGGCCCGATGGATTGTCGATCAGGGCGCCATAATCGTCATAGACGGCGAGCGACCACCAGCGGGCGTTGAGCGGTGAACCTACGATCAAATATTCGCAGGATGAGGTGAGGCTGCTTCCTTGGTCGTCGGTATGGGCCACGAAATAGCGGGCCGCGGTCGAGGTGAGCGGCAGCCTGCCGCTGCGCGCCAGATGCGCCTTGGTGTAGGGATCGGCGTGAGGGTTGCCCTCGCTGAGCCAACTCTCCCAAGGTCCCGCCTTCACCGTTGTCAAAGGCGAGCCGCGTTCGATCATGTACCAGGCCGAGCCGATGCCAAGGATCAGTGCCATGGCAAAAGTGCCGATGAAGTAACCGAGGGTGCGCATGGACGTGTCGCCCTCCACGCGCCAAGCGGCGTGGCGTGGGGAGGTGAGAGCATGCGGGTTATTTGGCAGGACGCTGGTCAAGCGATCATGGTTTCTCGAAGGCGTTGCGCGGCGCGGAGCTTCGCTTATTGCGGAAGCGGCGTCCCGCTGTCTCTGCCGGCGGACAGAGAGCTCTCCGGTTGAGCCGTATTGGCGATACCGGCGGGCTCCGGCCGCGCCGCGGCAAGGCTCGGCTTGGGCGAGTCACCTGGGGCTGGAGTTATGGGCGCCTCGGCGCGGGGTCCTGTCGGTTCGCCGGTTACCGGCTTGGCGTCCTTGAGCAGGGTGCTCATCTTCTCGAGAATTTGCCGCGTGGCCGTCGTCATGTCCTTGACGTTTTCGGCCGGCTGCGGCACCGGCACCTCCTCGCTGGCGTTCTGCACCATGGCGGCGCGGAGGCGGGCCTGCTCGGCGACCTGGACGGGATGAAGCTCAAGTCCCGGGATCTGCGGGATATTATCGGTGTCGTGCGCCCCGATCATGTATTTCTGCCAGGTCTCGGCGGGGAAGCTGCCGCCGGTGACCCGCGACATCGGCGTGAAGTCGTCATTGCCAAGCCAAACCCCGGTGACGTACTGCCCGGTGAAGCCGATGAACCAGGCGTCGCGATAAGCCGTGCTCGTGCCGGTCTTGCCGGCGGACACGGTGTAGTCGAGCTGCGCGCGCCGGCCCGTGCCCTCGGTCACCACGGCCTGCAACATGGTGTTGAGCTGTTCGATCACCTTGCGATCGAAGATCTGCTTGCGCGCCGGCTCGTCGCGATCGTGATTGTAGACGAGCTCGCCGCCCAGCGTGCGGATCTCCTCGATGCCATAGGGCCGGACTTCGAGGCCTCCCGAGGCAAACACGGCGTAACCGCCGGTGTGCTGGAGCGGCGTCATACCAGTGTCGCCGAGCGCCAGAGAGCACGTCTTCTTGAGATGGGTGATGCCCATCTTCTGCATATTGGCGAGCACCTTCTCGCGCCCGGCCTGCAGGGACAGCTTCACGGCGATGGTGTTGATCGACTTGGCGAGCGCGGTCCTGAGCGTCATGCGCCCGCGGAAGCCGCCGGAGTAGTTCTTCGGCGACCAGCGGCCACAACTGACATAGCCGTCGCTGACCACCGAGTTCGGCGTGAAGCCGTTCTCCAGCGCAGTCAGGTATACATAGCCCTTGAACGAGGAGCCCGGCTGCCGGTAGGCGCTGCTCACGCGGTTGAACTGGCTCTCGCCGTAGTCCTTGCCGCCGACCATGGCCCGCACGGCGCCGTCAAGCTCCATGGAGACCAGCGCGCCGTTGTCGAAATTGCGCGAGCGGCTGTACAGCTTCATGGTCTGCGCCATCGCGTCATCGGCATGCCTCTGCAGGCCGAGATCCACGGTCGTGCGGGCGACGACGATATGATGCGGCTTGGTGCGCATCACCCGCCGCACTTCCTCGAAGGCCCAGTCGAGGAAATAGTCGGGCGTGTTGGAATCGAGGCGCTCGACGATCTTGGCCGGGTTCATGCGTGCGCCGAACACCTGGCCTTCGCTCAAATAGCCGGCCTCCACCATATTGCTCAGAACCAGATTGGCGCGCCCGCGGCTGGCCGCGAGATTGATGTGCGGGGCGTAGCGGGTCGGCGCCTTGAACATGCCGGAGATCATCGCCGCTTCGGAGAGCGTCACGTCGCGGATCGACTTGTTGAAATAATACTGGGCCGCGGCCTCCACGCCGTAGGAGCCGCCGCCGAGATAGGCGCGGTCGAAATAGAGCTTGAGCAGCTCGGGCTTGGTGTAGTGGTTCTCGAGATAGATGGCGATGACCGCCTCTTTGATCTTGCGCGCGAGCGAGCGCTCGGGCGACAGGAACATGTTCTTGGCGAGCTGCTGGGTGATGGAGCTGCCGCCCTGCACCACCGAATCGGCGCGCGCGTTCTCGGCCAGCGCGCGGAGCGTGCCCAGGACGTCCACGCCGAAATGATCGAAGAAGCGGCGGTCCTCGGTGGCGAGTGTCGCCTTGATCATGTGATCGGGAATTTCCGCGAGCGGCACCGAATCGTCGCGCAGCAGCCCGCGCTTGCCGATCTCGTTGCCGTAGCGGTCGAGGAAGGTGACGCTGTACTCGTCAGACAGGTTGATCTTGCCTTGGGCGATCTCGAAGGCGGGCAGCGCGAAGGCCGAGAGCACCAGAAGCCCGGCGGTGCTGAGCGTCAGCGCCTCGCAGGCCAGCTCGTTGAGGGTGCGGACGGGTCCCTTGACCTCGAAGCGGCCGAAGAAGGTGGAATACGAGCTCCACCAGTCGCGGAAGCCGGTCCACCCGCTGTAGATGCCGGAATCGATCCACGAATCGATCTTCAGCCAATCGATCAGCTTGCCCCGGCGATTGCCTCGCAGAATGTCTCGCAACTTTTAGCCCCGGCTTCTCGCGCCAAAACGCCCGGGCAGACGGCCGCCGCCCGGATGAATCTCGGAGGCAAAACTATACCGGGATTACGGCCTTTTGTAGAGAATCTGCGCCAGGGCCGGCCCGGGGCAAATCGGCAAATGCCCCATCGTGGGGCCCCTATTGGCTGACCTCGTAGCCGCGCGCCCGCATGCAGGCGATGTAGTCCTGCTCGGCTTGGCCGGGCCGGAGGCGGGAGAAGATCGCCGTAATCGACTTGATGCCTTTCTTTTCGGTCTCCTCCTTGCAGGCGCGCGTCGCCTCTTCCAGCGTGTTGCCGGCCTCCTGAGCCTTGGCCGGCGGCTGCCCCACCAGGATGAAGTCGCGGGGCGGCGGCTCGGATTGGCTGCAGGCCGAGAGCAAGGCGGCTAACGGCAGGCACGCGGCCAGCGCGCCTGCAAGCATCGCTCCCTTGACCTTCGCCATGACTGTCCCCGAGCCCGATCCCGGCCGATTATTGCCTACGGGATGGGGCAACTCCATGACCATCCTCCATGACCATCCTTGATGACCATCCTTGCCCTTGCGCTTTGCCGGTCCGCTTCCGGCGCTCGCATTGCGGGCCCGACCCTTGTCCACTAACATTTCCGGCAAAACGTCGTGAGGGAGGACGTCTATGCGGAGGATGGCTTCAGGTTTCATTGCCGGCCTCGCCATGCTTACGCTCATGGTACCGGCCACGGCCCAGGACATGGAAGAGGAAGAGGCCCCGCCGCCCGACCCGGCCACGCTCGAATGTCACGACAAGGCGATCGAGGGGAGCGGGCCGGGCTTCGACGCCTCGCGGGAGAAGTCCGAGCGGACGGCGCGCGACAACTGGCTGGAGAAGGCCAAGGCCGTCTTTCCCGATGCGAACTGGGACATCGCCCTGGACGCCGGCGTGAGCTGCGCCGTGCAGGGGCTCTACAGCAAATGCTTCGCCCTCGGCACCCCCTGCCGCCCGAAGGGATGAAGCATGTGGCGCGTGGCGTGAACGCCAGGCCGGCGACGCGCGTTGACTGTGAGACCGGCAAGCCGGGAGCGAACCCGGCGCGAAGCAAGGAGGAAACGCCATGCTGAACTTCCTGGGGTGCAGCGCCCAAGGCATCGCCGTCGCCAGCGGCGTGACCACGCTCGCACTGCTCGAGCGTCTGGTGGAACAGAAGATCCTCACCCGCGCCGATGCGCGGGCCATTCTCGGCAGCGGCATCGAGTGTCTGGAGCCGCGCATCAATGTCGCTTCCGTCGCCGAGGCGGTGCATCTGATGCGCGACCGCATGCTGCCGCTGTTCGCCGAGGAGCGCGCGGCCGGGAACAGCGCAAGCTGAGAAGGGGCGCGCCCTAGCAGACACCGTCATCCTGAGGTGCGAGCGCAGCGAGCCTCGAAGGATGCGGCTAAAACACCTCATGGCCATCCTTCGAGGGGTGCCGCGGCGCCCACCTCAGGATGACGAGGTTGTTTGTAGGCTAGAGGAACAGATAGAGCGTGAGCGCGATCAGGGCGATCAGCACCGCGGTGACCAAGGGCTGATCTTCGTCTCTGCCGATCTGCGCGTGCTTCAAGTCGTCGAACAGGTCGCTTGCCATGGCGGTAAGTCTACACGATGCCTCTCACTTAGGAAATCGAGCAGGCGCGAAATGGTTCCCGGTTTTTTGATACATTAGCGTCCTTCTGCCACGATCGCCTTAATCTTAATCGTGTCGGGGTCACAGTGGCTAGCGAGGGAGAGCCAGCCATAGGCGGTTAAGCCATTGCCATGTAATCTCCCTGGGCAACATCTAAAGGGAGGCAACCATGGCGATACCACTCACGCCCCCAACCAAGAATATCTTTCATCTCTCGGTGTTCTTGGCCTTGGTCGGGCTGATCCTTTATTTCCTCGGCGTGTTCGACGTGTTCGAGGGCGGCTTCCAGACGGTCGGCCATTATGCGTTCTGGGCGGCGCTGCTCGGCTGGCTGGTGCTGCTGATCGGCGTGTCCGCCAAGGGCGTGTAGCCGTTCTGCAATTCTGAAATGCTGCAACGCTTCGAGATCGCACCGATCCGCGCCGCAGGAATTTGCGCAGGCCGTGCGCCAGGTGGCCGAAACCCTGGCCGCGGAAGCGCGAGTACGCGCGCCGGGCGAACTCGGCCAGTCGGTCGAGATCAGGGATGTAAGCCGCGGTTCGCGCCCTGCCTATGCCATAGGCACGCCCCATCCGGCCGGCCGCCACCTTGAATTCGGCACCGCGCGGCGACCCGCTTCCCCTTGGCTGATGCCGCTTTTTTGGGCGCGCTCGCCGGCCGTCAAAAACAGGCTCAGGAACGTCGTGATGGCGGCTCTGAAGGCGGGAAAATCCTGATCGCGGATGGGTGAATAGGGGGCGTTTGAACCGCGCGCGCCGGCACCCCATATGTCGGTCAAGGGCTCAGTATGGAGATCTGCCATGGCAGAGATTGCGAGTTGGGCACTTCAGCGCGGCGTTTATCAGGCGCTGGCGAGTTCCCCCGGTCTGACGGCGCTGCTCGGCGGCGCGCGCATCTATGACGACGCGCCGCAATCGGCGCCTTATCCTTTCATCACTCTCGGCCAGAGCGTGATGCGCGACTGGAGCACCGGCACCGAGGACGGCGCCGAGCATAGCCTCACGCTGCATGTGTGGTCGTGCGCCGGCGGCAAGAAGCAGGTGCAGGAGATCATGGAGGCGGTCAAAGCGGTGCTGCACGACAAGCCGCTGCTGCTCGAGGATCATTACCTTATCAATCTGCGCTACGAATTTTCCGAGGCGCGGCTCGATCCCGACGGCGATACCTTCCACGGCATCGTGCGCTATCGCGCCGTGACCGAGCCGGCGCAGGCCGCCGCGGCTTAAACAGTAACTGTCATACCGGCGCACATGAAGCGGTAGCGTCACCCCTTCGTAGGCACAGGGAACGTGCGGATCTCGGCGGCGCGGTCGGGGAATTTCGCGATGAGCGCCTCGGCGTTGCCGAGCTGAACGTCTTCCGACACCACCACGCCCGGCCATTCGGTCGAGCCGCCGAGGAACCATTTGCCTCCGGCGATGAGGCGCGCGGTGTGGAAGGTGCCGCCGGGAATGAACAGCTGCACGTTCTGGCCGCCGGCGATGTCCGGCCCGACCCTGACCAGATCGCTCTTGCCGCTCTCATAGAGCAGCAGCAGCTCGATCGGGTCGCCGAGATAATAATGATAGAGCTGGTCGTTCAGGATGCGGTGCAGCTTCACCGGCTCTTGCGGCGTCATCATGAAATAGAGCGCGCTGCCGAGCGGACGCCCGTCGGCGAACGGCGCGGGCAGGCCGCCCGGCGCGATCGATAACGCACTCTTATAAGTGACGCGCACGAAGCCGCAGGTCTGGTTCGGCTCGAGCTTGAGCAGATCGCGGATTTGCTCGGCTGATAGTGTCTTGGGCATCGGCTCGGCCTTGGCGTGAGTGGACGCGAGCGCCGCCACGCCGGCAAGGCCCGCACCCTTGATCAAATCACGGCGGTGGATGGATGTCTTGTCGCTCGCGTCGATCATGGCGGTCGTCCTCCCGTTAAGCCGCATCCTAGACGACGACAGCCCTCACAGTCACCCATCCCTCCCCGCGGTCGGCGACATGACGCTGACCGAGCTCATGGCCAAGCTGCCGATCGTTCTCGGCGGGCTTGGACTCGCGGCCTTGGGGGTCAAGGTCGACGAAAAGAAAGGAAAATAGGTTAGCCCGCGTTCATGCGGCATTCATGCGCCTTCCCTTAGGGTTCGCGGCAAGAAAGCGGACCTGAAAAGCGGGACTGGAACGATGTACTGGGTGATGAGACAAATAGCCGTTCTGGCCACGACGGCTATGGTCTTTGGGGCGATGGCGCTGCCTGCCAAGGCGGAATGTCTGCCCTGGAAAGAGGCGGGGTCGCTCATCGCCAAGAACGGACTCGTTCCCGGCAACGTCGTCTACAAGACAGTCCAGGCAAAGACGGGAGGCAAGATCCTCCATGCCAGCCTGTGCGAGAGCAACGGGCGCTACTTCTATAAAGTGTCGGTGCTCGGCCCCAAGGGCGACGTCACCAACCATAAGATTGACGCTAAGACCGGACAGTTCTAGGAGGATTCGGTCATCCTGCATGACCGTAGGGAAGGTGTCGCGTGCGGCTTCTCGTCATCGAGGACGATCCAGACCTAAACCGCCAGCTCGTTACCGCGCTGAGCGATGCGGGCTATGCCGTCGACACCACCTTCGACGGCGAGGAGGGACACTTCCTCGGCGACACCGAGCCTTACGATGCCGTCGTGCTCGATCTCGGCCTGCCCAAGAAGGACGGCTTGAGCGTGCTCGAGCAGTGGCGGCGCGACGACCGCAAGATGCCGGTCCTGATCCTTACCGCGCGGGAGCGGTGGAGCGACAAGGTGGCCGGCATGGATGCCGGCGCCGACGACTATGTCGCCAAGCCCTTCCACATGGAGGAAGTACTGGCGCGCTTGCGCGCGCTGCTCCGACGCTCGGCCGGTCACGCCCGCAACGAGATGGAATGCGGGCCGCTTCGACTCGATACCAAGACGGCGCGGGTGACGGTGGACGGCCAGGCGATCAAGCTCACCTCCCACGAATATCGCGTGCTTCACTATCTCATGCTGCACCGCGAGCGCGTGGTGTCCCGCACCGAGCTCGTCGAGCATCTCTACGAACAGGATTTCGATCGCGACTCCAACACGGTCGAAGTGTTCATCGGGCGCTTGCGCAAGAAACTCCCCGTGGACCTCATCAAGACCGTCCGAGGGCTCGGCTATCGCCTCTCGGACAATCCAGATGAGGCCTAGTTCTCTCGCCTTTCGGCTGTTTGCCTCGGCCGCGGCCTGGACCCTCGTGGTCATCCCCGCCGCCGCCATCCTCCTGTCCTCCCTCTATCGCCAGGCCGTCGAGCGCAATTTCGACGCACGACTCAACGTCTACCTGACGAGTCTCGTCGCCTCGTCGACCGCGGATGAGCCGGGCTCGCCCCAAAGGGGTGAAGCGACCTCTCCCAAAGAGCCTGCCAGCCTCGGTGAGCCGATCTTCACCATCCCCTTCTCCGGCTGGTATTGGCAGATCAAGCCGCTCCACGGCGCCACGCGCCCCACCTTCGTCTCCGACTCCCTGCTCGATCAGCAGCTCACCCTCCCGAGTCAGAGCGGCATCTCCCCCGATCAAAGCCTGACACGGCGCAGCTATGCGCCCGGTCCCGATGGCCAGACTCTGCGCATCGTCGAGCGCGAGATTAGGCCGGGCGGCCCGCAATCGACGCCTTATTCCTATACGGTGGCGGGCGATTCGGGTGAGATCGGCCGCGATCTTGCCGAGTTCACCACCATGCTCATCGCCGCGCTTGCCCTGCTCGGGTTTGGGCTGGTGATGGCGACTTTCTTCCAGGTGCGCTTCGGCCTTTCTCCCTTGCGCGCCATCCGCCGGGACCTTGCCGCCATACGCTCGGGCGAGGCCGAGAAACTCGAAGGGGAGCTTCCAGACGAGATCAAGCCGTTGCAGCAAGAGCTGAATGCGCTGATCCAATCCAACCGCGAGATCGTCGATCGGGCGCGCATGCATGTCGGCAATCTCGCGCACGCGCTCAAGACTCCGCTCAGCGTCATCCGCAACGAGGCGCAGACCCATCAAGGGCCGCTCTCCGACAAGGTCGTCGAGCAGGCGGAGATCATGCGCACGCAGATCACCCACCATCTCGACCGGGCGCGAGTGGCGGCGCGGTCGAGCGTAATCGGCGACACCACCGAAGTCGAAAGCGTGCTCCAGGCGCTGAAACGCACCCTCGACCGCATCTATGACGAGCGCGGCATCGAACTCGAGGTGGAAGCGAGCCCCGAACTGAAATTCCAGGGCGAGAAGCAGGATTTAGAGGAGATGGTGGGGAATCTGCTCGACAATGCCTGCAAATGGGCCAGGACATCCGTGCGCGTCAGTACCGAGCGGGTCTCCGGCAAGCCCCGTTTCACCGTCATTGTCGATGACGACGGCCCCGGCCTGACCGAGGAAGAACGGGCAAAGGTCATGAAGCGCGGGCAACGGCTCGACGAGAGCAAGCCGGGCTCCGGGCTCGGGCTCTCCATCGTCGCCGACCTCGCTCATCTCTATAAGGGGCGCTTCGTGCTCGAACCTTCGCCGGAAGGTGGCCTGCGCGCGCGGCTCGAACTGCCCGCCGCCTGATTTTTCCCGGTTTTCCAAGGCGAAACCTATTTTGGCCAGAATTGTTATTTCTTAAGGACGGGGTGGGAGTATTGTTCAGTTCAATCTGGTGTTGGACCCATCGCCTCGATTCAGGCGGAAGGGGGAAGCTATGAAAATTGCACCGATCATTGCCATCGCCATGCTCCCGGCCATGTTCGCAGCGTGCGGGCCCGGCAATAAGCAAGGTACCGGAACCATCGTCGGCGCCGTTGCCGGCGGCGCCGCGGGTGCCGCGATCGGCGGCAGGGATAACCGCATACCCGGCATGGCCATCGGCGCCGTGACGGGCGGTATCCTCGGCAATGTGATCGGCAAGGATTTGGACGATCGCGACCGTCAGCTTGCCGCGGCGGCCGAGTATCAGGCGCTGGAATATGGCCAATCCGGATCGCCGACGCCCTGGGACAATCCCCAATCGCAGCATCGCGGCCAGATCGTACCGGGCAAGCCCTATCAGCAGGGCAGCACGCATTGCCGGCCCTATACCCACACTATCTATATCGGCGGCCAGCCGCAGACCGTGCGCGGCACCGCCTGCCGCCAGCCAGACGGCACCTGGCAGACCATCAGCTAAGCCGCCTAGAACTGTTTTTCCTGCGGCGAATTAATCATTTCGCACCTGGCGGAGCTTGCCCCTCAATCCGCCATTCCCTATGGCTAGCCTTCCCTTGATGAATGGAGGCTAGCGCTCCCCCTTGCTGCTCTGGATCATCCTCGCTTGCCTCACCGCGGCCGTGCTTTACGGGCTGTTGCGGCCGCTTGCCGGCGGGCGCCCGAGCGTTCCGGCACGTGATGCGTTCAATGCCGCGGTCTATCGCGACCAGCTCACGGAGGTCGAAAGCGACCGGGCGCGCGAGTTGATCGGCGAGACCGAGGCCGAAGCCGCGCGCCTCGAGATCGCCCGCCGTCTGCTCGCCGCCGACGGTAAGGAATCTGCGTCCGTCAGCACCGATGGCGGCTTTTCCGCCAAAGCGGCGATGATCGTGGTGGCCGTGATGCTGCCGGTGGCGGCGCTCGGCCTTTATCTCACCTACGGATCGCCGCGCCTCCCCGACCAGCCCCTTGCCGTCCGCCTTCAAGATCCCGCCAACGAGCAGAATCTCGCCGCGCTCGTATCGCGCGTCGAGGCGCGGCTTCGCGAGCATCCGGAGGAAGGTGAGGGTTGGGAAGTGATCGCGCCGGTCTATATGGGCTGGCGCCGTTTTGGCGATGCGGCGCAGGCCTACGCGCAGGCTATCCGCCTGCTCGGCCCCTCGGCTCAGCGCCTCTCGGGCCAGGGCCAGGCGCTGGTGCTGAAAAACGACGGCGTGGTGACGGAGGAGGCCCGCGAGGTACTCGAACAGTCGCTGGCGCTCGATCCCACGCTGCTCGAGCCGCGCATCCTCATTACCATCGCCAAGGAGCAGGACGGAAATTACGCGACTGCCGTCGAGGATTGGCGCGCGCTTCGGGGCAAGCGAGAGGATGCCGCCTGGCGCGAGATGGTGGAGAAGCGCATCGAAGCGGCCGAAGCTCATCTTGCCGGCACGCCGCGCGCCGAGCCCGGTCCAAGCCAAGCCGACATCGCCGCGGTGGAGCGCATGGCGCCGGCCGAACGGCAAGCGATGGTCGAGCAGATGGTGCAGGGTCTCGCGGCGCGGCTCGCGCAAGAAGGCGACGATCTTCCCGGCTGGCTCAAACTGGTCAGGGCCTATAGCGTGCTCGACCGCAAGGAAGACGCGGCGAAGGCGCTAGCCCGCGCCAAGAGCCAGTTCAGCGGCAACATGCAAGCCATCGAGCAACTCGACGCACTCGCGATAGAGCTTGGGTTGAAGTCATGACCAGGAAGCAGCGAAGAGGCATTCTGATCGGCATGTGCCTTGCCGTGCTTGGCGTGGCCGTGGCGCTCGTGCTGTTCGCCATGCGGGATTCGATCGTCTTCTTCTATAGTCCGAGCGAAGTCGCGGCGATGCACATCGCGCCGGGCCAACGCTTCCGGCTCGGCGGACTGGTGGAGATGGGCAGCGTGGTGCGCGGGGAGGGGACTACCATCCGCTTCGCTGTCACCGACAAGGCAAAGACGCTGCCCGTGACGTTTACCGGCGTGCTGCCCGATCTGTTCCGCGAGGGGCAGGGCGTGGTGGCCGAAGGCTCACTCGAACCCAACGGCACGTTCCATGCCGACAGCATACTCGCCAAGCATGACGAGAACTACATGCCGCCGGAAGTGGCCAAGAAACTGAAAGAGCAGGGCGTGTGGCGCGACGACGCTCAAGCCGTCACGCCCGCGCCAGGCGGAGTGAATTAGAAGGCAAGCGGCTCAGGATGATCGCCGAGACCGGGCATTACGCGCTGATTCTTGCGTTAGGCGTCGCCATCGTCCAGGCGATGCTGCCGCTTATCGGCATGCGCGTCCGTGATCCGCAGCTAGCGGCGGTGACGCTGCCCGCGGCGCAGCTTCAGTTCATTCTGGTTGGCATCGCCTTTGTTGCGCTGACCACCGCCTATGTCACCTCGGACTTCTCGGTCCTGAATGTCTGGCAGAACTCGCACTCGGCCAAGCCGCTACTCTACAAAATCTCAGGCGTGTGGGGGAACCATGAAGGCTCCATGGTTCTGTGGGTGCTGATCCTCGCTTTGTTCGGCGCGGCTGTCGCGATCTACGGCACCAATCTGCCGAAACAGCTCCAGGCCAATGTGCTCGCGGTGCAGGGCGCGATCGGGGCGGCCTTTCTTCTTTTCATCATTGCCACCTCCAATAAGCGCGAGTTCATGGCCGAGCAGAGCGGCACCACGGAAGCCGGCATCCACACCAGCTGGCGCGGCGATCTCTATGCGGTGCTCGGCGATTCATTGAAGGACGGGGCCTACACCATCCGCGTCTATTTCAACCCGCTGGTATGGCTGATCTGGTTCGGCGCCGTAATCATGTTCATCGGCGGCGCCGTATCGCTCACGGACCGGCGCTTGCGCGTCGGCGCACCCAAGCGGGCGGACGCCAAGATCGCCTCCGTCCCCGCCGGGGAATGATCATGCCGGCGCGCCACAGCCTCACTCTCTTATTCTTGTTGCTGGCGATCTGCCTCCTCGCCGCGAGCCCCACACAAGCGGTACAGCCTGACGAGGTGCTGCCAGATCCGGCGCTCGAAGCCCGCGCCCGGGCTCTGTCGGAGGGCCTGCGCTGTCTCGTCTGCCAGAACCAGTCGATCGACGATTCCGATGCGCCCTTGGCCAAGGATTTGCGGGTCCTGGTCCGCGAACGGCTGAAGGCCGGCGACAGCGACAAGGAGATCATCGACTTCGTCGTGGCCCGCTATGGCGAGTTCGTGCTGCTCAAGCCCCGCATCGCCCCGCATACCTGGATTTTGTGGTCCGCCACGCCCGTAGTCCTGCTCTTGGCGCTCGGCCTTATCGTAACTACCTATCGGCGGCGGAAAGCAGCCCTTGGGCCCGCGGCGCTTACCCTCGACGAGGAACAACGGCTGAAACGTCTCCTCGACGAGAGTTGAAGCCAAGGGGCGCCACGTCTGGTAAAATAGCGCCAGTCGGCGGCGGTTTTCCGGGGAAAACCTTACGGAAATTTAATACCGCCGAAACAGCGGCGTAATTCGCAAACGCCTATATGTGGACCCCAGATGCCTCGCTCCGGCGCCAGGCACGATCAACGGGTTTCTTTCGATTCAGGAGAGAGGTGACTTATGACACTTGACCAGAGCCCTGCCGCGAATGAGAGCGCCGAGAAGCGGAGACTGACCCGCAAGCCCGTGCTCCTCGCCGCTGCCGCCCTGATCGCCACGGGCGCAACAGGGTTGGTGCTCGGCAACAGCATGCCCTTCGCTGTCGCCCAGACCACACCGGCCGTCGGCACGACCCAGACCATTGAGACGCCCTTTGGCCGCGCGCCTTTGAGCTTTGCCGATCTGGTGGAGAAGGTGAGCCCCGCCGTGGTCAGCATCAACGTCAAGGGCGACGTCAAGATGGCCGACGGCGACACGCCGCAGATCCCCGGCATGCCGCAGATGCCGGGCATGCCCGACATTTCGCCGGACAATCCGCTCTACGAGTTCTTCAAGCAGTTCCGCAAGGGCATGCCGCAGCAGGGCCCGGCCAAGCCGAATCCGAGCCTGGCTCAGGGTTCGGGCTTCTTCATCTCGCCCGACGGCTACCTCGTGACCAACAACCATGTGGTCGAGGATGCCGACGACATCACCGTGACGCTCGGCGACAACGAGAAGTTTTCGGCCACCATGGTCGGCTCCGACCCGCGCACCGACGTGGCGCTGCTCAAGGTCAAGCCGAACGGCAAGCAGTTCCCCTATGTCGAGTTCTCATCCAAAGCGCCCCGCGTGGGCGACTGGGTGCTCGCCGTCGGCAATCCGTTCGGCCTCGGCGGCACGGTTACGGCCGGGATCATCTCGGCGCATAACCGCGACATCGGCTCCGGGCCTTACGACTATCTGCAGATCGACGCGGCGGTGAACCGCGGCAATTCCGGCGGCCCGAGCTTCGATCTCGACGGCAGGGTCATCGGCATGAACACCGCCATCTTCTCGCCCTCCGGCGGCAATGTCGGCATCGCCTTCGCCGTGCCGGCCGGCCTCGTGCAGGATGTGGTCGAGGAGCTCAAGACGCATGGCAGCGTCGACCGCGGCTGGCTCGGCGTCGTCATCCAGAATGTGAGCGACGACATCGCCGACTCGATCGGCCTTCCCGAGGCCAAGGGCGCCATGATCACCAAGGTGACCGAGGACGGCCCCGCGGCCAACGAGGACATCAAGGCAGGCGACGTTATCGTCAAGGTGAACGGCGACAAGATCGACGATTCGCGCGACCTCGCTCGCAAGATCGCCGAGCTGCAGCCGAACACGGATGTCAAGCTCTCGATCATGCGCTACGGCGACACGCGCGAAGTTGACATGAAGCTCGGCGCCTTCCCGACGGCCAAGAAGCTTGCCGCTCTGGAAGAGGACAAGCCAGCCGACACGGGTGAGCAGATGAAGGACCTCGGCCTGTCGCTGGCCCCGGCGGCTAAGTTCCCCGGCGCCGGTGAAGAGGGCGTGGTCATCACCGAGGTCGATCCGGAAAGCGATGCTGCCGAGAAAGGCCTGAAGCCCGGCGACGTCATTCTGCAAGTTGCCGGCGTCACCGTGTCGGCGCCTGGCGACGTGGCCGCGGGCGTCAAGAAGGCGATGAATAGCGCCAAGACGGACAAGGACACGGTCAAGGTGCTGATGCAGGTTAAGTCCGGCGATCAGACGCGCTTCGTGGCGCTTTCCCTGAAGAAGGCAGCTTAACGGCCTTCTAAGCCGGAGGGCGGCGCGGACCCCCCGCCGCGCCGCCCACCCCTTTTCTTCGCCCGCGTCTCTCCCGGAGAATTCCAACCATGCGTGTGCTGGTGATCGAGGACGATCAGGAGACCGCGAGCTTCCTCAAGCGGGCACTCAAGGAATCCGGCCATGTCGCCGAATATGCGGGCGACGGACAATCCGGCCTCGAATTGGCCAGGGCCAACGCCTATGACGTGCTCATCGTCGACCGCATGCTGCCGAAATGCGACGGCCTCGCCGTCATCAAGGCACTGCGCACCGAGGAAATCAGGACCCCGGCGCTGATCCTGAGCGCGCTCGGCGAGGTCGACGACCGGGTAAAGGGCCTGCGCGCAGGCGGCGACGACTATCTCACCAAGCCCTATGCCTTCAGCGAATTGCTCGCCCGCATCGAGGCGCTCGCCCGGCGCAGCTCGCCCGAGGAGGGCAGCACGCGCTTCATGGTCGGCGACCTCGTACTCGACCGCCTATCGCATAAGGTGACGCGGGCGGGCGAAGCCATTATGTTGCAGCCCCGTGAGTTTCGCCTGCTGGAATATCTGATGAAGCATGCGGGTCAGGTGGTGACCCGCACCATGCTATTGGAAAACGTATGGGACTATCATTTCGACCCGCAAACCAATGTCATCGACGTACATATCTCGCGACTTCGGTCCAAGATCGACAAGAATTTCGGCAACCCCCTTCTGCACACGGTCCGCGGCGCCGGCTACACCATCCGTGACAGCGCTCACTAAGCTCTTCCGGACCACCACGTTTCGCCTCTCGCTGACCTATCTTGCGCTGTTCAGCGCGGCCGCGATCCTTGTCATCTTCTATATCTATTGGAACACGACAGTCCTCCTGTCGCGTCAGCTCAACCAGACCATCGACGCCGAGCTCACCGGCCTTGCCGAGCAATACAAGGCAGGCGGTCTCGATCAGCTAGTCCGCACCGTGGCCGCCCGCAGCCAGACACCCGGCAGCAGCCTCTACCTCGTGGCCGACAAGGACGGCAATCCCCTCGCCGGCAATCTCACCGCCGTGTCGCCCGAGCTGTGGAATAGCCTGGGCCCGGTCGAGTTCGTCTATAGGCGACCGGCGCCGGGAGGCACCGAGCGGCGGCTTGCTTTCGCCAATGTCTTTCGCCTTCCTGCCGGCTCTCGCCTGATCGTCGGCCGCGACATCGAAGATCGCCGGGATTTCGCACGCTCCATCCGCCGGGCGATGTTGTGGGGTCTCGGGCTGATGGCGCTGGTCAGTATCGGGGGCGGATATTGGGTGAGCCGCAAGCTGCTCACCCGCATCGATGCCGTCTCCGCCACGAGCCGCACCATCATGGACGGCGACCTGACCGGGCGTCTGCCGGTCAACGGCTCGGGCGATGAGCTCGACCGGCTCTCGGAGAGCCTCAACCTCATGCTGGCGCGCATCGAGCAGCTCATGGCGGGATTGCGCGAGGTCTCCGACAATATCGCGCACGATCTCAAGACTCCGCTGAACCGGCTGCGCAATCGCGTCGAAGAGGCGCTGCGCGAGCCGCACGGCGAGCCCGTCTATCGAGAGGCGCTTGAGCGCACCATCGAAGAGGCGGACGGGCTGATCAAGACGTTCAATGCGCTGCTCTCCATCGCGCGGCTGGAAGCCGGCGCCGGCGGCGAGAACCGTGAACAGCTCGACGTGTCGGAATTGGTGCGCGACGTGGCCGAGCTTTACGAGCCGGTGGCCGAGGAGCGCGGGATTTTGCTGAAGGCCGAAACCGCGCCGCCCCTCGTCATCCGCGCCGACCGGCAGCTTTTGGGTCAGGCCATCGCCAATCTCATCGACAACGCCATCAAATACGGCGCGCCGGATGCCGCTCAAGAGAATGGCGGCGCCGCGCGGGAGGTCGAGGTGTCTGTCGGCGCCAATGAGGGGATGGCGGAGATCGTGGTCACCGACCGCGGGCCCGGCGTGCCCGAAGCCGAGCGCGAGCGGGTGCTCAACCGCTTCGTGCGGCTCGAAGCAAGCCGCTGCGAGCCGGGCAGCGGGCTGGGCTTAAGCCTTGTCGCGGCGGTGGCAAGGCTGCATGGTGGCACCCTGAAGCTCGAGGATAACGCGCCCGGGCTCAGAGTCGTCCTCGCTCTGCCGATCGGGGGCGAGACCCATGTCAATGGGGCCGTGCCCACGGTTTCCCCGGGAGCAGAGACCAGACCCGCCTGATGGCGTTCTTCGAGCGCATCACCGAACTCCCCCTGATCTATGACGCGGCACGCGGCGCCGACGTGCTCGATACGCTGGCCAAGGCGCCAGTTCCGGATCTCGCCGCGCTCATGAAAGCGCCGAAGGTGAGGGAGCTGCTGGAAGCGACCTTCTCCTGTTCCCCTTACCTGTCCTCACTGGCGCGGCGCGATCCCCAAATGCTCGCCGAATGTTTGCGGCGCGACCCAGACACCCATCTGACCGAGGCGCGCGCGGCTCTTACGGAAGCGATGGCCGAAGCGCCATCGGCCAAAGAGGTCATGGCGCTGCTGCGGAAGTTCAAGCAGCGCATCGCCCTGCTGGCCGGGCTCGCCGATCTTAGCGGTGTCTGGCCGACGCCGACGGTGCTCCAGGCCATGAGCGAGGCGGGCGACGCCGTCCTCCAAGAGGCCACTTCGTTTCTATTCCGCAAGGCGCGCGAAGCCGGCCAAATCTTCCCCCCCGATACTTCATCGCCGGCCCCAGGCTATTTCATCATCGCCATGGGCAAGCTCGGTGCGCGTGAGCTCAATTATTCCAGCGATATCGACCTCATCGTCTTTTACGACGCCGAGCGCGGCGGCCTCTCTCCCGACCTCGAAGCCTCCCCCTTCTTCGTGAAGCTCACCCGCGAGCTGGTGCGCCTGATGCAGGAGCATACGGCTGACGGCTACGTGTTCCGCACCGATCTCCGGCTCCGTCCCGATCCTGGCGCGACACAGATCGCGCTCTCCACTGAGGCTGGGCTCACATACTACGAGAGCTTCGGCCAGAACTGGGAGCGCGCGGCGCTGATCAAGGCGCGGGTCGCCGCCGGCGATATCGAGGCCGGCGAGGAGTTCCTGCGGCAGCTTTCGCCCTTCATCTGGCGCAAATATCTCGACTACGCGGCGATAGCCGACATCCACGCCATGAAGCGCCGAGTCCATGCTCATAAGGGTCACGGCGCCATCGCCGTGGAGGGCCAGGATATCAAGCTCGGTCGCGGCGGCATTCGCGACATCGAGTTTTTTGCCCAGACCCAGCAGCTCATTGCCGGCGGCCGCCACAAGGCGATCCGGACACGCGGCACCGTCGAGACGCTGAACCGGCTGGCCGAGGGCGGCTGGATCGCGCGCGAAGCCGCCGATAAACTGATCAACACGTATTATTTTCTGCGGCGGATCGAGAACCGGCTGCAGATGGTTGGCGATCAGCAGACCCATATCATTCCCGCCGACCGCCAGGAGCTTGACCGCGTCGCCAGGCTGTGCGGCTTCGCCGACACTGACGCATTCGGGAACGCGCTCATCGAGCGCTTCAAATGCGTCGAAGCCCATTACGAGGCGCTGTTCGAGAAGCTCACCGAGCCGCCGAGCGCCGCGCCAAATCTCGTGATCGCGGCCGACGAGGCCGATCCGGCCACGCTTGCCAGCCTGGAGCGGCTCGGCTTCCGCAATCCCAAAGCCGCAGTGGATGCGATCCGCGCCTGGCAATCGGGCCGTTATGGCGCGACTCGCAGCGCGCAGGCGCGCGAGCGGCTGGCCGAGTTCCTCCCCTCGCTGCTCGATGCGTTCGGCCGTACCGACGACCCCGATCTGGCGCTCGCCACCTTCGACAGGGCGATCGCCAACATGCCCGCGGGGCTTCAACTCTTTTCCCTGCTTGCCGCCAATCCGAGCTTGCTCAGGCTGATCGCCGACATCATGGGGACGGCGCCGCGGCTCGCTGAGATTATCGGCCGAAGGCCGCGGCTGCTCGATGCCGTGCTCGATCCCGGTTTCTTCGGCGCGGTGCCGACGCCTGAGCGGCGGCGCGAACTGGTGGCGAGCGCCATCGCCGAGGCGAACGATTATCAAGAGGCGCTCGACCGTGCGCGCATCATCGGCCGCGAGCAGGGCTTCCTGATCGGCGTGCGCGTAATTTCTGGCACTCTCTCGGCGCGGCAGGCGGGCGCGGCCTATGCCGCCCTCGGCGAGACGCTGATCGCGGTTCTCGCCGAACGCGTCGAGACCGAGCTCGTACGCCAGCATGGACGCATGCCAGGCGGCCAGGCGGCGGTGATCGCCATGGGCAAGCTCGGCGGGCGCGAGATGACGGCATCCTCGGATCTCGACCTCATCGTCGTCTACGATTACGAGGGCGATGCGGCACAGTCCGACGGGCCGCGCAGCCTGCAGGGCCCGCAATACTACACGCGCTTCACCCAGCGCCTGATTGCCGCGCTGTCGGCGCAGACCGCCGAAGGCTCGCTCTATCAAGTGGACATGCGGCTGCGCCCTTCCGGCAATCAGGGGCCGGTCGCCACCAGGCTGTCGAGCTTCACCGACTATCAGCAGAGCTCGGCCTGGGCCTGGGAGCATCTGGCGCTGACCCGCGCCAGCGTCATCGCCGGCGCTCCTGCCTTGCGCCGGCACATCGATGATACCATCCACGCGGTGCTGTCCCGCCCGCGCGACCGCGCCGCCGTGGCGGAAGAGGTCAGGGCCATGCGGGCGAAGATCGAAGTGGAGAAGGGCACGGCCGACATCTGGGATTTGAAGCAGGTGCGGGGCGGCCTGGTCGATCTCGAATTCCTCGCGCAGTTTCTGGAGATCACGAGCGCCGCCGAACATCCGGGCGTGCTCGATCAGAATACCGAGACGGCGCTGACCAAGCTTGCAGAGGCTGGCGTGCTTGCCCCGGGCGATGCCGAGATTCTCATCCCGGCGGCACGGCTCTATCACACGCTCACCCAGGTGCTGCGGCTCTGTCTCGATAAGCCGTTCGTTGCCGACGAGGCGCCGCGCGCACTCAAGGACCTGCTGGCCCGCGCCGCGGACATGCCCGACTTTCCCACGCTCGAAGCCACGCTTGAGGAGACGCTCGCCGCGGTGCACGCGGCATTCGACCGTCTCGTCGCTTAGAAGAGGTCAGGCGGAGGCGGCGAGAGGCGCTTCGTCGATGACCGCGTGCAGAGGCAGCAGGCAGGTGACGGTGGTGCCTTGGCCCTCGCGGCTGGTGATCTTCAAGCTGCCGCCATGCAATTCGACCAGAGCGCGGCTGATGGCAAGCCCCAGCCCACTTCCCTGATGGCTCTTGGAGAACTGGTTCTCCACCTGCTCGAAGGGCCGCCCGAGCTTGGCGATGTCAGCTTCGGGAATACCGATGCCGCTATCCTTGATAGAGATCTTCACCTGGCCGCGCACGCGCGACAGATGCACGTCCACGCTGCCGCCGTCTCGGGTGAACTTGACGGCGTTCGACAGCAGATTGAGGCACACTTGCTTGATCGCGCGGCGGTCGGCTTCCAAGGTCAGATGCGCCGGTCCGTGCCGTTCAAGGGTGATGCCGCGCTCGGCGGCGGTTTGGCTCACCACCTTCATGCTGTCGGCGACGATGTCGCCCACGTCCACTTTGCCGATGTCGAGGCTCATGCGGCCGGCCTCGATCTTCGACATGTCGAGAATGTCGTTGATCACTTCGAGCAGATAGGCGCCGCTCGCGTAGATATCGCGCGAATATTCCTGATATTTGGGATGCCCCAGGGGTCCGAACAGCGCCTGCTGCATCACCTCGGAAAAGCCGATCACGGCGTTCAGAGGCGTGCGCAATTCGTGGCTGATATTGGCGAGGAACTCGGACTTGGCCCTATTGGCAGCCTCGGCCCGGTTTCGTTCGGTTGCATATTTCTCAGCTAGATCAGCAAGTTGCTGCTTCTGCTGCTCGAGCTCACGGCTCGAAAGCCGTTGCTCGGCGACGCTCGCTTTAAGCTGCTGCTCGCTCTCGGCCAGACGCTGCTGGCTCTCTTTCAGCACGGTGACGTCGGTGCCGACGCTAACATAACCGCCGTCCCGCGTGCGCCGCTCATTGATATGCAGCCAGCGGCCGTCCTCGATCTGCGCCTCGTAGGTGCGGGAGGTGTCGTCCTCCGTGCGGGCCACGGCCACGCGCTTCGAGACGATCGGCTCGGTCGCCGAGGCGATGACCTCGTCATAGGGGCTGCCTGGGCGGATCGAATCGTCAGGCAGGCCGTGGAACTGCTGATACTTGCTGTTGCACATCACCAGCCGGTTCTGATTGTCCCAGAGCACAAAGGCTTCGGAGATTGTCTCCACCGCATCGCGCAAACGGGCATTGGCGTCGGATGAGCCCGATGCGGCCTCATGATCGGCGAGCACGGCGATGCCGGTGAGGCAGGGCTCACGAGTGTCAAAACTTCGCGTGATGTGGCCGCGCAGCCTGAGCCTGACCCAATGGCCTTCTTTATGACGTAGGCGGAAGCATTCGTCGAAATTGGAGGTGTGCTCGCGAAGCCGGCGCTCGATTTCGCCGAGCAGGTTGTCGTCGGGATGCAAGACTTGCGACACGACGCGGAAGGGCATCGCCGTGTCGCTAGGTTCCAAGCCGAGCAGACGGTACATCGGCGTGGACCAGCGCACGTGACCGCGGGCGAGGTTCCAGCGCCACAGTCCGCAGCCCGGCAGCCCGTCGGTCAGCTCCCCGCTCCAAATATCATCGCGCTCGCGCTTGCTCTCCTGACCGATGGCGGGAGCGAGATGCCAGAGACCGCCGGCGAGCAGCGCCAGCACCAGGCCCATGCACACGAGCAGCGTGGCCTCGAGGATCGCATCGTCGCGCCATTTGGCGAGCGCCGTCTCGACCGGCTGAATGAAAGCCAATTGCGCGTCGCTTGCCGGTATGTCGCGCACCGTGGCGATGGCATCGCTGCCGTCAGGAAGCGTCATGCGCAACACACCGGCATCCACGCCGAGGATGGTCAGCGGCTGCTGCGGGCCGAGAATGGTGAGAAGGTTGGTTCCCCGCACGCCGTCAATCGGGGCGCGAGCCTGGATGTTTCCTTCGGGCCCGGCAAGAAGAACGGACCGGCCGTCACGCAGCGCGCCCTTGGGCAGGCTCGCGGTAAGCACATTTTGCCAATCGGAGTCCGCGCTGAGGCTCTGGCCCTTGAGGTTGAGCGCCGCGACGTCGGCGAGCAGCATCAATTGATGGCGGCCCGCGTCGAGCGCCGTCCGCTTGTCCTTGACGATCTGGAAGACGAAGCCGGTGAAGGTGACTGCCGCAAAGGCGATCAGAAGGATGGGAACCAGGCGGCGCAGCAGTTCGGCCCTGGGAAGGTGCCGCCCGGCGATCTCTCGCAGGTCCTGCCACTTAAGGCCCGCGATAGCGAAAACGGCCTCACGCGCGGCGCGCGCCAGCAACATTCGGTCCCCCTAGAATCGTTCTCCTGCCGAGCCGGAGAAGATGCCGCATCTCCGAATCGCTTTATCGCCTATCAGAATCTATGAAGGCGCCATGTGTCCAGAGGAAAGCTGTGGAAAATGGGTTAACAAGCGGTTGACAGTTTGAGCGACTCTAAAGGTCGCCGAGGGTCTTGGTGACGATCTCGTAGCTGTCGGTGGAGAGCTTCTGCGCCGCCAATTCCTGCAACACAGCCCTGGCGCGGGCCTGCCTGATGGGCTCGAGAATGCGCCAGCTTTCGAAAGCTCCGAGCAGCCGCGCGGCCATATGCGGGTTGAAGCCATCGATCCCGATCGCCTGATCGGCGAGCAGCCGATAGCCCTCGCCGTCGGGGCGATTGAAGCCGGTCGGGTTGCCGTGGATGAAGCTGCCGATCAGGGCGCGCACGCGGTTGGGATTCTTCAACGAGAATTTCGGATGCGAAAGAAGCGCACGCACGGTCTCGACCGACGTGGGACTTGCGGCGCGTGCTTGCACCGCGAACCATTTGTCGAGCACCAGCGGCTCGTCCTGCCAGCGCGCGTAGAAATGATCGAGCGCCTTGTCGCGCACCGGCGCCGTCAGATGTGAGAGGATGGCGAGCGCCATGATGGAGTCCGTCATGTTGGTGGCGTCACGGTAATGACCCTCGACGCGGGCGATCTCCGACGGCTCGCCGGTGGCCACGAGCAGATCGAGCGTGGCGTTGCGCACGGCTCGACGCCCCGCGCTTTCCGGGTCGGGCGAATAGGGGCCGCTCGACGCGTTCGCCTCATACAACTCCGTCAAAGTTTCACGGATCTCCTCGCCGATCTTTTTGCGCAAGGCTTCACGCGCGCCATGCACGGCGTCGGTATCGACATTGCGCGCCAGTTCCCGCGCGATGTCGGATTCGCTCGGTAGCTTGAGGAACTCGGCGCGGTAGGCCGGAAGCAGCGATGTGTCCCGCGCGGTGGCGCCAAGCGCCTGCGCCAGCCGGCTCGCCTCTCTCCCCGTCACGCGTGACAGATCGCCATCGCGCGCAGCTTCGGTGAGCAAATTGGTGGCGTAGGTCTGCGCCGCCTGCCAGCGATTGAACGGATCGCTGTCATGCGCCATCAGGAATTCGATCTGGCCGGGGTCGAGATTGGTGGTGAGCCGGACCGGCGCCGAGAAATTGCGCAGCAGCGACGGCGTCGGCGGCGCGGGGATGTCGCGGAACTCGAACACCTGCTCGCGCTCGGTCACTTCGAGCAGGCCGTCGCGGAGGGGAGTGCCGTCGGTAAGCGTCAGCGGAAGCTCGTCGCCATTGGAGCCGATCAGCCCCACTTTGAGCGGGATCAGCATCGGCTCCTTCTTGGCCTGGCCGGGCGTGGGCGGAATGACCTGGCTCACCGTAAGCCGCGCCGACTTGCTGTGCGCGTCGTAGTCGAGCGAGCAGGCAAGCTCGGGCGTCCCGGCCTGCGTGTACCAGCGCATGAATTGCTTCAGGTCGCGGCCGGAGACGTCGGCCATGGCGTCGACGAAATCCTCGACCGTGACGGCCGCGCCGTCATGGCGCTCGAAATAGAGATCGAGGCCTTTGCGGAAGCCCTCGCGGCCGAGCAAGGTCTGCAACATGCGGCAGACCTCCGCGCCCTTCTCGTACACCGTGGCGGTATAGAAATTGTTGATCTCGATGAAGGACGGCGGGCGCACCGGATGGGCGAGAGGGCCTGCATCCTCGGGAAATTGATTCGACTTTAATATGCGCACGGCACCGATGCGCTCGACCGGCCCCGAGCGCGTATCGCCGGTGAACTCCTGATCGCGAAACACGGTCAGCCCTTCCTTGAGGCAGAGCTGGAACCAGTCGCGGCAGGTGACGCGGTCGCCCGTCCAATTATGGAAATATTCGTGCGCGATCACGCTCTCGATCGATACATAGTCGCCGTCGCTCGCGGTGTCGGGCCTCGCCAGCACCAGCTTGTCGTTGAAGATGTTGAGGCCCTTGTTCTCCATCGCCCCCATGTTGAAGTCGCTAACCGCGACGATGTTGAACACGTCGAGATCGTATTCGCGGCCGAAGCGCTCCTCGTCCCAGCGCATGGAGCGCTTCAGCGACTCCATGGCCCAGGCGCAGCGATCCTCCTTGCCCGGCTCGACATAGATGGTGAGCGCTACTTTGCGCCCCGAGGCGGTGACGAATTCATCCGGCACGGCGGCGAGATTGCCGCCGACCAGCGCGAAAAGATAAGACGGCTTGGGAAAGGGGTCGTGCCATGTGGCGAAATGCCGGTTAGTGCCGGGGATGTCGCCCCGCGCTATCGGGTTGCCGTTGGAGAGCAGCACCGGGGCCGTGTCGCGCTCGGCCTCGATGCGCACCGTATAGACGGCGAGCACGTCGGGCCGGTCGAGGAAATAAGTGATGCGGCGGAAGCCTTCCGGCTCGCATTGGGTGCAATAGGTGCCGCGTGACAGATAAAGGCCGGAAAGCTCCGTGTTCGCTTCGGGATCGCAGGTGGTGACCATTTCGAGGGTGAAGGGCCGCTCCGGCACGCGCGGAATGGTGAGCGAGCCGCTTTGCAGTTCGTAGTCGCCGGGAGAGAGCGCCTTGCCGTCGAGCGTCAAGCTTTCCAGGGTGAGGTCTTCGCAGTCGAGCATCAACGGCTTGCCGCCAGTCGCCACTTTGGGGTTGGGCCTGAGGCGGAGCCTGGACGCGACCCGCGCCGCCTTTGGCGCCAGCGCCACGTCGAGAGCGACCTCCTCGATGAGATAATCGGACGGCGCGTAGTCTTTGAGAAATTTTGCCTTGCGATCGGATTTTTGCATGGTTGCGAGTTGTCCTTCGCCCTCGCTCCTATGGCAAGGGCAATAAAAAAAGGCCCGCCTTGTGGGTGCAAGGTAGGCCAGGAGAGGAGAAAACGAGAGGATTCACGCGGGGAAACCCCGCGCGAATCCTTTCTCTCAGTTCGTGCCGGGAGGAGCCGAAACGGTGCCTTCCCAATCGATGTGGAACTTGTCCTCGGCTGTGAAATAGCCGGCGTAAGTGCCCGAGCCTTTGGTGCCGGCCAGGGCGCCTGTCGCGGCCACGATCTCATAAGTGCCCTTCATGGTCGTGTTCGGCTTGCCGTCCTTCATGGTAGTTGTCACCATGCCGTCAAACTTGACCACCTGCTGATCGGAGCCCTTGCTAAAGATCGAGTAGCCTTGCTGGGGCCCGTTACCTTGGCGGAGGTCGGCGATCTCCCTTGTAGTCACCGAGAAGCCGTCCAGAGATCCGCCTGGATGGGTGGCGGTCCCAGTGGACTCGGTCAACATCAGCGCGTGGCCGTCTTGATCCGGGATGGGCTGCATGTCCCGCTTGACATAAGTGCTATCGTAGCTGCCGGAGTCCTTATTGCTTTCGGCCAAGGCGCTGGTCGAGCTCAAACCGATCATTACCAGGGCGATGAGTGCAATCGATCTCATGAATGTGTGCATGAAGCTTCCTCCTGACGCAGGGTGACGCTTTGGGCGTGCGTCGCGCCATGTGCGACGATAGGGACGACCCTGCTGGCGGTCCTGAAGGAACTCTGAAATTTTCTGAATCCGGTTCGCAGCGAAGGGAGGGGAGTCGAAAGTCAGCTCGCCCACTAAGTCGGTGAGCATTCGATCCATGGTTGGATATGACAGGGTGGGGGGCAGTCACCGTGGTGCCACACGCACTCACACGGGCGCCCGAACGCGGGGCAAATGCTTTTCACTCTCGCCTGAGCCTCTACAGCAAGTGTGGAGGCCATGAAGACGAGAAGGGCGAATATCATCAGTGAAGGCATGACAAATTCCTTGCAGCTCACTCGGCAGAAAGGGGAGCCCAGGGCGAGACAGATTTGCCCGAAGGCTCCCCAAGCCGTTACTTGCCAACCCGGTATTGCCACGGGATCCCGCTTTCCGCGCCGAGAGACGAAGCGGAAGGGTTCTGATTATTGAAGTGATCCGGGCGGAACGGATTGTCGGAGCGAGCCAGGGCGAATCCGCCGGCGGCAAAGGTCCCCACAATCAGGGCGATAGCGGTTAGAAGCGTCTTCATGGTTTGGTCCTCACGGTTTCAGCCCGCCGGGAGTGGAGGGCTTCGAGAGGCACGGGCCCGCGCCATGACTGCAGCCTAGAGTCCGGCTTTGTTCGAGTCCCGAGAGGCCACTGAAAGTTTCTGAAAAGTGCCGGCTAAAGGTGGGTCAGCCGGCTTCGCGTTCGGCTGCCACCGAAGGCCGCCAACCCGCAAGCTGCAGCGCCGCCAAGGCGCGGGCGGCAAGCTCGGGCGGACGTGGCGGCATGATGAGGAGCTTGCCGTGCGTTGCCATATATTGCTTCAAGGCCGCCTTGGCATCATCGAGTCGTCCCAGGTCGGTTAAAACGATCACACGATAAGTATCGGCGCCGGCGAAATTTGGCGCCTTGCGCAGACATTCCTCAAGCGCTTCCAGAGACTCCTTGTAGCGCACACCGCCCCACAAGATCATGCCGTGATAGAAGCAGTAATAGGACGGACGCATGGGATTGAGGTCCACGGCCCGCTCGACATAGTCCAAGGCCTCCGCGAGCTTGCCATCCTCGAACAAGGCGACCCCGAGGAACAAGAGTCCGTCGGCATCGCTCGGGCCCAGCTCGACGGCGCGGCGGCCCATTCTTACGGCCTGTGCCGTATCGCCGGTATAAATCAGAGCCTGGCTGAGCCCTTGATAAGCGCAGGGCAAATTAGGATCGAGCTCGATGGCGCGATTGAACTGACCGATAATCTCCCCCAGTCGCGAGAACTGCCATTCACCGGTGAACTGCGACAGTGTATCGATCAGGTTGAGCCAAGCGAGATAAGCCCAGGCCGGCGGGTAATTCGGGTCGCGCCGGATCGCGTCGTTCAAATCTTGCCGCCCCGCATCGTAGGCTTCGGCATTGAACTGATGCTTGCGGGCGATGCCACGCAAGGTCAGTTCGTAAACGTCGAAATCTTGCGGAGCCCGGCCGAGGATCGCACGCTTCTCGGTCTCCTTAATGCCCGAGATAAGATGTCCCGCGATCCTGCCGGCCATGGCCTGGTGGATTTCGGGAATATCCGCGGCCTTGGCCATGAAGCGATCGCCCCAGGCGATGCTGCCGTCACGCGCATCGACCAGTTGCACGTCCACCGTGAGCGTATCTTTCGAACGGGCTGCCGTTCCCTCCACCAGATAGCGAACACCAAGCTGCTCGCCGAGATCCTGTGCGCGCATCGGCTGGCTGGCCAAGGCAAAGGAGGAGTCGCGGCCTATGATGCGAAGATCCTTGTTGCGTGCAAGCTCGCATACGAGTTCGCCAGCTATCCCACACCCCAAATCTCCTTCTTCCGATCTCGTAAGGGACCGGAACGGAATAACCGCAAGCGACGGACGGTCGGGAGCCCGGCCGGGAAGCTCGGTTGTCCCCTGCGCCGGAACCAAGAGATAGCCCTTGCGGGGCACCGTGCGTAAAGTGCGCCGGTCATCGTCGCCGATGGCCTTGCGGATGTCGGCAATGCATTGCGTCAGGGAATCTTCGGTGACAGCGACGTCGTCCCAAACCTTGGCGATGATCGCGTCCTTGCTCACGAGCTGGCCGGCGTTTTCGGCAAGCAACCGCAGCACGGCGTAGGAGCGAGGGCGTAAGTCGACGTGCTCGCCAGTCGCGTTGCGCAATTCGTCGGCGGCCAGGTCGACGACATGGAGAGGCAATCTGATTTTCTGAACTTCTGGGCGGGTAAGGGTGATCATGCGCACACCTTCCGAAAGCCGCCACCCATTATCCCGCTTTTAGCGTGGCGCACAAAGTCTTTCCTGAGAAGGCCGAAGGCAAACGCCTTGGAAACCGGACCCCTGGGCCTTGCGTTAATCTTGGAAAGATAGTCGGCTGAGGATTCGAGGGGTCGACGAACGTTCACATGAGCAGAGATTCTCTGGCTGAAGCAAAAGGCGCGGCCTCGCGTGCCCAGTTCCTGCCGTCAAAGATGGAGACGGCTGTTCTTGCCGGACTCGGACTGGCGGTTCTCGGCGTGGCACTTTTCTTCCGCTACGCCGTCATACAGAACACGCCGCTCGCTCTGGGTTGCGAAGCCGGCGAGGAGAGTCTCATTTGTCCTGTGCGGCTTGCCGTGCTCTTTCTCTTCACCTGGAATGTCTTCGGGGTGGTGGCGGTGTTCGCCGCCGCGATCCAGCTCTGGCGTCCCAACGTGACGGCATTCGGGATCGGCCTCGTCTTCGCGCTCTTGGGTCTCGTGCTTTACAACACGCGCCTCGCGGCGTTGGCCATAGCCTTGCTGGTGCTCAGCCTGGCGCGGTCCGCGCCCGAAGCACGGTAAGAGCAAGCACGATCAACAAGGCCACGAACCACAGCGCCTGCCAGTTGGCGATCCCTTCATTGGCGATGATGAACAGAGCCGAGCCCGCCAGCACGACCGCCGCCGCGATCTCGGCGATGCCGGGGCGGGGAGGGGCGTTGGAATTCATGAACGCAAGAATGGCCAGCGCGACGACAGGGCCGGTGAGGGAGGCAAAAGGGAAGTCCTTGTAGCGCGGGTCGAAGACGAGACCGAGCCCGGTGAGCATCGCGGCGACAACGGTCGCCACCAGCAGTGCGGCGAGGATGGGCGAGACGGTATCGCGTCCCCGCCAACGGTGTGGGTCGAGGGCGGCGGCAAAGCCATGAAGCCGGTCGCCGCTGGCAACCGCGAATGCGGCGGCCATGGGCACCACCAAGGCGAGCACGAGCATGATCGTGCCCTGTAGCTGATCACCCGGCAGAATGTCTTCCTGGGGAAGCTTCAAGGCGGCCCAGCCGAAGACAAGGCCCGACGCCAGCGCCATGCCGGCGACCGCCGCATCCTTTTGCCACAGTCTCTGACCGCTGCCGCCAAGCCAGGCGGACAGAAAGACGAGAAAAGCAGCGCCCATTCCGAGGCCCGCCGCGAGCCGCCAGCGAGGGTGGTTCGACACCGGCTGGCCGAACTGGAATTTCGGCTCCCGCTCGACATTATCGAACAGACCCCAATTCCCGCCGACGGTCCCTTCGAGCTGACGCTTCCAGGGCTGATCGAAGGCCTCGATAAGGTTCACCTTCCAGCCTTCCTCCTGGGCCGCCGCCACGACCCCGCTCAAGACGCGGGCCTGATTGGCGGGTGAGGGGAGTGCGCGTTCGCGCATCCGCCCCGCGCTCGGCCAGCCGACCTCCCCGATCCAGATCTCCTTCCCCGGAAAAGCCTCTTCTATGCGGCGCCTGGCTTCGCGCACATGCGCAACGGCATCCTCCGCCGAGACCGGATCGTCCTCCCAATAAGGCAGGATGTGGATGGTCAGAAAGTCGGTCGCCGCGGCAAGCTCGGGCGCCTTGAGCCAGAACTCCCACACATCGGCATAGGTCACCGGCCGACCGGATCGCGTGCGTACCTCCTCGAGATAGGCCTCGACCTGGCCGGCGGAGAGCTCGCCCCGCAGTAGCGCCTCGTTCCCGACGATCAGGGCTTCGATCGTCTCGGGATGGCGGCGGGCGAGCTCCAGCGCCGCCTCGATCTCGCGGCGGTTCTCGGCCATGTCGCGCGCGAGCCAGATGCCTTGCACGACCTTGAGTCCGTGGCGGCGTGCGTGTTTAGGGACATCCCGTTCCGGCCCGGCCGCCGCATAGGTCCGGACACAGGAGGTCAGGCCGGCGAGCCGCTCCATGTCCTCGGCGATCTGCTCATCGGGGATATGCGGCCGCGAAAATGGGGCCTGGTCGCCATGGAACGGTGTGTAGGAGATGCACGTTAGCTTCTCACCCGCGCTCAGAGGCGAGGGGGGCATGGGGACCGGCTGCCCAAGGCCATGCCAAAGGAGGCCGATGGCGCCCGCTACGAGCGCGAAGAGTAATAGGAAGCGGACCATGAAGAGACTTCACGCCAGGAGGATGCGACGAATAGCAGCTTCGCGGGGCACATCATATCGATTGCTCTGGTGTGTGCGTCCGCGAAGGAATAAAGATTCTGCTTGCCGCTGGGCCGACAAAATTTAGTGCTTTAAGGCCAAAAATGACACAGTCCAGCGAGGGGACCATTTTCATGCTGCGTCGCATCTTCCGGCCCGCCGTGGTGCTTATCGCCGGCGGCCTTTTATTGTTGGCCTCCCCCATCTCTTCCGTTCAGGCGCAAAGCGGTCACCCGGGGGAAACCCAGGGCGAGCAGAAGCCTGACGGCAAAGAAGAGGACGGAGAGAAGACCGCCGATCAGGCCAAGGCGGAGGAGGAGCAAGCTAAAGCCAAGGCAATCGCGGAATACGAGGAAGCCGACGCCAAGCTTCCGCGGAGCGCCGGCGCGGCGGAATGCGTGTGGACCGGACGGCGCATCGCGAGCCTGTTGTGGCGAGACGATATCGATACGGCCAATCGCTATATCGGTCTCTATGACCGCTTCGGCTGCTCGCAGGAGCATCTGAAAGTCGCCTTTCGTTGTGTCGTTCAACAGGGGCCGATCGATCCCAAGGCAGCCGACCGGCTCGCGTCGCGTGTGCATGGCTGCTGGCTCTCTCCAAAGGAAGCCACACAATCGAGCCAGGCAACGACCGGCGCGGCGGAAAAAGACGGAACTATTCCCAACTAAAAAAAGTTTAGGGAGGGACTGCAGGGTTCTTGCGGCTCGACGGCCGAGGGGGCGGGCTGACCGAGTCTAAACTTGAGATTTCAGTACAATGCGCAACGCTCTCGTCGCTGTTGTGGTCGCCCTTGCGACCGTCCTCCATGCGGCCATCTGGCTTCTAATGCACGAAGCGGTGTCGCCCCCCGGCGCCAATGGGGGGCTCGCCAGCGTCTCGTTCGCTCCCGTCGATCCGAACAGTGACGGCGAAGCCAACGCAACGACCGAGGCGCAGATTCGATCGGATCTTGCGGCCATCGCGCCCTATACGCGCACGATCCGAACCTATAGCACCACGCAGGGTCTGGAGCTGGTGCCTTCACTTGCCTCCGAATACGGACTGCGCGTCACGCTCGGCGCCTGGCTCGACGATTTTGCCGAGGAGCGGAACGAGCGGGAGATCGAAAGCGTCATCGCGCTCGCCAAGAGCCACCGTAACGTTGACGGCGTCATTGTCGGTAACGAAACCATCTATCGAAGCCAGGCGCTCGACCGCAATGCGGCCGTTCGCGACCTGATAGCCAAAATCCAGCGCGTGAAGCGGGAGGTATCCGTCCCGGTGTCCACCGCCGAGGTGTGGGACATCTGGCTCGAACATCCCGAGCTCGCCTCCTCGGTGGATTTCCTCGCCGTGCATATCCTGCCCTATTGGGAAGGGCTGCCGGGTGGCGCCGCGGTCGATCATGCGATGGATGTCTATAAGCGTCTGCGGGATGCCTTCCCGGGCAAGCGCATCGTGATCGCCGAGTTCGGCTGGCCGAGCGCCGGCCTCAACCGCAACGCCGCGGTGCCGGGCCCGCTCATTCAAGCCGAGGTGGTGCGCGATTTCATCACCCGCGCCGACGCCATGGGCATCGACTATTCGATCATCGAGGCCTTCGATCAGCCGTGGAAGACCAACGAAGGCAGTGTCGGACCGTATTGGGGCATCTTCAACGCAGACCGCGAGCCGAAATTCGCCCTTAGCGGCGTGGTCGAAACGCCGAATTTCCTCTTCAAGGTGATGACGGCGCTCGCTATCGGGCTTTTGCTGTCGATCCCGATCTTCGCCATCCCGCGCGTGACGGCGGCGCAGGCCGGCGTGCTGGCGCTGACCGCGCAGATCATCGGCGCATGGTCGGCCAATGTCGTCGACTATTGGGTGACTCATTATTTCGTGCTCGGCGCGCAGATCGCCATGCTGGTCGGCGCCGCTCTCCTCATTCCCCTTGTCATGATCCTGCGCCGGCGCATCGACGAGCTCGCCGCCATCATGTTCGGCGTTAGCCCCGCGCGTTTGCTGCCACGGGGCGGAGCATTGCCCGCACATACGCCGCTGGTGTCGATCCACATTCCGGCCTACCGCGAGCCACCCGAGATGCTCCGGCAGACGCTCGACAGCGTGGCCAAACTGGACTGGCCCAATCTCGAATGTATCGTGGTCATCAACAACACACCGGACCCCGCTCTATGGGAGCCGATCGAGGATCACTGCCGGTTGCTCGGAGAGCGCTTCAAATTCGTGCGTGCCGACCAGCTCAAGGGCTTCAAGGCGGGCGCGCTCCGGCTCGCGCTCGAGCACACCGCGCCCGAGGCCGAGATCATCGGCGTCCTCGATGCGGACTACGTGGTCCATGCCGATTGGCTGAAGGACCTCGTGCCCGCTTTTGCCGATCCTGAAGTCGGCCTGGTGCAGGCGCCGCAGGATCACCGCGACGGCCGCCGAACTATCACTCAGACGGTGATGAACCGCGAATATGCGGGCTTCTTCGATATCGGCATGGTGCAGCGGAACGAGGTGAACGCCATCGTGGCGCACGGCACGATGTGCCTGATCCGGCGCGCCGCGCTGCTCGACGCCGGCAGCTGGTCGAGCGACACCATCGTCGAGGACACCGATCTCGGCATTACGCTGCTTGCACGCGGTTGGCGGTCGCATTACACGCGCACGCGCTATGGCTGGGGCCTGCTGCCGAGCGATTTCGACGCCTATAAACGGCAGCGCCACCGCTGGGCCTATGGCGGTATGCAACTGATCAAGAAACATTGGCGCGCCTTCCTGCCCGGCGGCAGCCGGCTCACGCCGCAACAGCGCGGTCAGTTCTTGTTCGGCTGGTTGACTTGGCTCGGCGCCGAGAGCCTCGGCGTGCTCATCGCTGTGCTCAATCTGATCTGGATGCCGCTCGTGGCGTTCCTGGGCATCGCCGTGCCGCAATCGGTGTTGTTGCTACCGGTGCTCGCCACGTTCGTGGTCATGTTCCTGCATTTCATGGTGCTCTACCGGGCGCGCGTGCAGGCGCCTGTCTTCGCCTCACTCGGCGCGGCGCTCTCCGCCATGGCGTTGCAGTTCACCGTCGGCCGCGCCGTGGCCGAAGGCATGATCCGCGACGGACTGCCCTTCGTGCGCACGACCAAGGGTGGCGGTCGAAGCTGGTCCGAAGGTTTTCCCGCCTTCTGGGAAGCGGTTCTCGGGTCGCTGCTGGTGCTCGGCTCGCTCGTGCTGCACCTCACGAATTACGAGCAGGTGTACGAAATCTCGATCTTCAGCGCGGTGCTTCTGGTGCAGAGCCTGCCCTTCCTCGCCGCCGTGGCGATCGCGCTCTTGGAGCGCTCACCGTTCAACGCCTTTGCCACTTGGCGGAGGCTCGCCACGCTTAGGACCTACCGGCCTCGCCTGCCGCGTGGGCCGGCGCCGACCGCAGGCCCACCCACGGGCGGCATCGAGATTGTGCCTTAGCCTAATCCAGATCGATATTGCGAAGGCGCAGCGCGTTGCCGACCACCGAGACAGACGACAGGCTCATAGCGGCGGCGGCGATCATCGGCGATAGCAGGATTCCGAACACCGGGTAGAGCACGCCCGCCGCTATCGGCACGCCGAGCGCGTTGTAGACGAAAGCAAAGAACAGATTCTGCTTGATGTTGCGCATGGTGGCGCGGGCGAGCTTCACGCCGCGCACCACGCCGCGCAGATCGCCCTTGAGTAAGGTAAGGCCGGCGCTCTCCATGGCCACGTCGGCGCCGGTGCCCATGGCGATGCCGACATCGGCCTTGGCCAGCGCCGGCGCGTCATTGATGCCGTCGCCGGCCATGGCTACCACGCGGCCCTCGCGCTGCAGCTTCTCGATCAGAACGAGTTTGTCCTCAGGCCGGTAGCTGGCATGGACCTCGTCGATGCCGAGTTCGGACGCCACGGCCTTTGCCGTGGTCTCGTTGTCGCCTGTGGCCATGACGATGCGCAGCCCGAGCGCGTGCAGCTTGGCGATGGCCTCAGCGGCGGTGGCCTTGATTGGATCGGCCACGGCGACGATGCCGGCGAACTTGCCGCCGGCGCTCAGGAACACCACCGTTTCGCCTTGCTTGCGCCGCGCCTCGGCTTCTGCGGCGAGCGAGCTTGCGTCAATGCCAGCCTCTTGCAGCAATCTCTGATTGCCGAGCAGCACCTCGCGTCCGTCCACGCGGCCTTTCACGCCTTGGCCGGTGATGGAATCGAAGCCTTCCGTCTTGCCGGGCTTCAATCCGCGCGCCTCGGCACCGCGCAAGATGGCTTCGGCGAGCGGGTGCTCGCTGCCCGCTTCGAGCGCCGCCGCCAAGCGCAGCACTTCGTCCTGGTCGAACCCTTGAGCCGCCTCGACGCCGGTGAGCTTGGGCTTGCCTTCGGTCAAGGTGCCGGTCTTGTCCACCACCAGCGTGTCGACGGCGGCGAGGCGCTCAAGTGCCGCGGCATTGCGCACCAGCACGCCTCCTTGCGCGCCGCGTCCCGTCGCCACCATGATGGAGATCGGCGTCGCCAGACCCAGTGCGCAGGGGCAGGCGATGATCAGCACGCTGACCGCCGCCACCAGCGCATAGGCAAGCTGCGGCGATGGGCCAAAAATGAGCCACGCGATGAAGGCGACGATCGCCACTAGGATCACCGCCGGCACGAAATAGCCCGACACCGTATCGGCGAGGCGCTGGATCGGCGCGCGTGAGCGTTGCGCCGACGCCACCATGTTCACCACCTGCGCCAGCGTGGTCTCCGCCCCGGTGCGATCGACCCGCATGTCGAACGAGCCTGAGCCGTTCAACGTGCCGCCGGTCACCTTGTCGCCGGTCACCTTCTCCACGGGAACCGGTTCGCCGGTGAGCATCGATTCATCGACGGCGCTCCGGCCCTCGATCACCGTGCCGTCGATGGGGATCTTGTCGCCGGGCCTGACCCGCAAGATGTCGTCGACCTTCACGGAGGCGAGCGGAACCGTCTCGGTCTTGCCGTCCTTCAGCACGCGCAAGGCAGTCTCCGGCGCGAGATCGAGAAGCGCGCGGATGGCGCCGCCGGTCTTCTCGCGCGCGCGCAACTCCAGCACCTGGCCGAGCAGCACCAGCGCCACGATTACCGCTGCCGCCTCGAAATAGGTTGGCACCAGCCCATGCGCATCGTGCATGGATTCGGGGAAGAGATGCGGGGCCACGACGGCGACCACGCTGTAGAGGAACGCAGCCCCGGTGCCGAGCGCGATCAGCGTGAACATATTGAGCCAGCCCGAGCGGATCGAGGCGATGCCGCGTTCGAAGAACGGCCAGCCGCACCACAGCACCGCGGGAATGGCGAGCGCGAGCTTCAGCCATTGCTGGGCATGGGCCGGGACGAACGGCAGGAGATCGACGCCAAACACATGCGCGCCCATGTCGAGGGCGACGAGCGCAAGCGACAAGGGCACCGCCACCCAAAGCCTGCGCGTGAAATCGATCAGTTCGGGATTGTCCGTATCCTCGGGCAGCGCGCCCATCGGCTCGAGCGCCATGCCGCAGATCGGGCAATTGCCCGGCCCCTCCTGCACGATCTGCGGGTGCATGGGGCAGGTATAGAGCGTGCCGACCGGCAAAGGCTTGGCCTCCCCGGTTTTGTTCAGGTAGCGGTCGGGGTCTGCCGCGAATTTGGTGCGGCAGCCGTCCGAGCAGAAATAATAGGTCCGGCCTGAGTGGACGTAAGTCGGCTTGCCGTCATGCGGGTTGACGATCATCCCGCAGACGGGATCGGTAGCCATATGGGCTTCGGCGATAGCTGTTTTGTTCATGGTTTCGTGACGGTGGCTCCCAGGCTCTTCATATAAGGACTGCCGCAAGCGGAAGCATCAGCGTAATATTAGCCTAAGAGGGAGGGGGCGATGCGATTCTGGGCGACCATCGCTGCCGCAAGCGTTATCACGGCTCTGTCAGGGCTGGGCGCCGGTTATCTGATCTGGGGCTGGCCGACCAATTGGTACACGGCCGACGTGAACAGCCTCGGTCCCGGCGCCGAGAACGACCTCATCCGCTACGGCCGTGATCTGATCGTCGACACGCCTCGCCATATCGGCAAGAGCGCCACCGACCCCGCCATGCGTTTCGCGGGCAACGATCTCGCTTGCCAGAGCTGTCACTTGAATGCCGGGCTCCAGCCTTTCGCGGCGCCCTTCGTCTCGACCTTCGCAAGCTTTCCGATGATGGTGAGCGACAGGGTGCTGACCCTGAAGGAGCGCATCAATGGCTGCATGACGCGAAGCATGAACGGCAAGCCTTTACCGGACGACGGCCGCGAGATTCAGGCGCTGATCGCCTATATCAAATTCGTCGGCACTGGCAGCCCGGAAGGCGTGCGGGTTGCCGGCATGGGACTGAGGCCTTTGGCGACACCGCCCGAAGCACCCGACGCCACGCGCGGCGAGGCGGTCTACGCCAAATCCTGCGCCAATTGCCACAAGGCGGACGGGCAGGGGGAGCCGCGATTGAAACCCGATGTCGGCTACACCATCCCGCCGCTCTGGGGCGATGACAGCTTCAATGAAGGCGCCGGCATGGCCAAGCTCGATTATGCCGCCGCCTATATCCACGACAACATGCCGTTCGGTATCGACTATCAGGATCCGGTCCTGACCGTGCAACAGGCCTGGGACGTTGCCGCCTATCTCGTCGCCAAGCCGCGCCCGCCGGATCCGCACGAGGGAACTTCCCCACCGCGCTAGGTCGAAGTGCAAGGATCAGATGGACGCGGTGATGGGTTCGCGTTGGCGCTGAAGCTGCGCGTTGGTCCGTCGCAGTTTGGTCAAGGAGGTGAGATGCAGCAGGACGGATAGGGGCACCAGATAAATTGGAATCAACACCAACGGAAAGAGCATGACCAACTCATTCGGCGGCTCCACGGCGAAAGGCTGCAGTAAGGATGGCGCGCTCACGAAACCGGCGGTGACCGCTACGATTAGATCGGCAATGCCGAAGGTGTTCCAGGCGAACACAAGATTCCCATTCTTAAACGGGTTGCGCACATAGCTGAGTGCGACAACGGGCGCGAGCACACCTACGAGGATATCCCCCACGCCGGCTGGCCAGGCAAAGAGGCCCGGAAGTTTTCCGCTCGCATACAGGATGAGGAAGATGATGCCGAGCGCGCGGTAAAGCTGCACGCCAACGAGCCAGTGTTGTGGCACGGCATCGATAATGCGGGCAACCAGCGGCGAGCGCCACAGCAAGAGCGCACCGATCAGGATCGGAACGAGAATGCCATATTGGATCGTTGGAATGTCGTTTGCTGTGGTGTGAAAAGTCCCCGCGGCGCCAAGGGCATAGGCGGCTGCAAGCCAGCCTACAAGTATGATGGCGGCGGTACGAACAGTCCGGACGCGCTCCTCTCGTGACCATGCTGCCCTCACCAGCGCGAGATGCAGCCCACGCAGAATGACGCAAATGATGCCGGCAGTGCCGATGAGGACGTAATAGGGGAGGAAGTCTGGGACACTCATGGACGTTCTCCTCGTGCTACGCCATGCATCAGTCACTACAACATAGAAAGTTACTAGTCAATAGATAGTGACTTGAAGTGGTCAAGTCACGCGGCTATGTAGCGGCATGGCGAATGGATACGGCCAAAAAGATTGTCCTGTGGCGCGCACCCTGGACGTGATCGGCGAGAAATGGTCTCTCCTCGTGCTGCGCGACCTGTTCCGCAAAGGGCCGTTGCGTTTTCAGGAACTGGAACGGAGTTTGCCAGGAGTTGCCCCTAACACGCTCTCAGCACGCCTCAAGACGTTAGAGAAGGGCGGCATCATCGCCACGCGGCTTTATGAAAGTCATCCGCCGCGCTACGAATATTTTCTGACCGACAAAGGCAAGGCACTGGGTCCTGTGCTGAAAGCACTATACAACTGGGGCGAATCTTATGGCTGACGGTCGCGGGAGCAAGTTCAGCCGCCGCTTTTGCGTCGCCCCGATGATGGAGTGGACCGATCGCCACTGCCGCTATTTCTTGCGGCTGATCTCGCGGCGGACCTTCCTCTACACCGAGATGGTGACGACCGAGGCGGTGCTGCATGGCGACCGCGAGCGCCTGCTCGGCTTCGACGCGTCGGAGCATCCGGTGGCGCTTCAGCTCGGAGGCAGCGAGCCTGCACGCCTCGCCGAAGCATCGCGCCTCGGCGCCGAGCGCGGTTACGACGAAATCAACCTGAATATCGGCTGCCCGTCCGACCGCGTGCAGTCGGGCCGGTTCGGCGCCTGCCTCATGGAGGAGCCTGACCTCGTTGCCCGCTGCGTCGAGGCGATGGCCGATTCTGTCTCTGTTCCCGTCACGGTGAAGTGCCGTATCGGCATCGACGATCAGGATGCGGAAGCGAGCCTCGACCGTTTCATCGATACGGTCGCCGATGCAGGCTGCAAGACTTTCATCGTGCATGCGCGCAAAGCCTGGCTGCAAGGCTTGAGTCCCAAGGAGAACCGCTCCGTGCCGCCGATCGACCATGACCGCGTGTGGCGGCTGAAGCAGCGCCGGCCCGAGCTTGAAATTATCCTCAATGGCGGCATCAACAGCGTGGCCGAAGCACAGGAGCATTTGCAGCATGTCGATGGCGCGATGCTCGGCCGCGCGGCCTATTCCGATCCTTACCTTCTGGCCGAGATCGACCGTGTGCTATTCGGCGAAGATGAGAAGCAGCCCTCGCGCACGGAGGTGCTCGACAATTTCATGTCTTATGTCGAGGCCGAGCTTGCCCACGGCGCACGTCTCAACCAGATGACGCGCCATATCCTCGGCCTGTTCCACGGCCAGCCGCGGGCGCGCGCTTTCCGCCGCGTGCTTGCCGAGAACGCGCACCTGCCGGGTGCGGGCCTCGACGTTTACAAGCGAGCGCGCGACGTTGCCGCCGGCGAAGGCCGCATGGAGCGAAACCTGGCCGCGGCCGAATAGCGCCGCTTCATGGACCTTTCCCAAATCGCCGGCCCGGACTTAGCCTGGCTGGTCTTTGCGCTCCTGGCCGGCGGCATCGTCGCGGGACTTCTTGCCGGACTGTTCGGCATCGGAGGAGGGGCCGTTCTCGTCCCCATCCTGTTCGAGCTGTTCACGCCACTCGGCGTTCCCGACGAAATCAGGATGCATCTTGCCGTCGGCACGTCGCTCGCCGTGATCGCCCCCACCTCGATTCGGTCCTTCGCCGAGCATCGCCGACAAGGCGCGGTGGACATGGCTGTGTTGCGCCACATGGGACCGGCTGTTGGGATCGGCGTGCTTGCCGGCATCGTCATCGCGAGCGTGGTCGACGGCTCGGTGCTGAAATCGGTCTATATCGTCTCCTGCCTGCTGATGGCGGCGAAGTTACTTGCCGGCTCGGAACGCGGGCTGCTCGGGCGCGATTTGCCGGCGCTGATCTGGCAGAGACTTTATGGTTTCGTCACCGGCGTGGCCTCGACGCTGATCGGCATCGGCGGCGGCATCTATATCTCGGCCTTCATGACGTTTTACGGCCGGACTATTCATCAGGCGGTCGCGACCGCGTCCGGCTTCGGGCCGATCATCGCCATCCCTGCCACGATCGGTTTCATGTGGGCCGGGTGGGACGCGGCGGGCCTGCCGCCGGGCTCTATCGGTTATGTCAGTGTGCTCGGTGCGGCCTTGATCATTCCGGCGAGCGTGTTTGCCGCGCCGTTCGGCGTACGTCTCGCGCATCAATTATCGCGCCGGAAGCTCGAACTCGCCTTTGCCGCCTTTCTGATCTTGGTCGCCGTCAGATTCCTGGTGAGCCTGCTGGGTGCATGAGCCGATGCTCTAAATTTTCTGATTGTAGGCCCCCACCTCCGGCTGCTTGGCGAGCTCGGCATCGAGCTCGGCGAAGATCGCGCGCATATTCGCCTCCGATGTCGGGCTCTCCACCACGACCACCAGCTCCGGCTTATTGGAAGACGCCCGCACCAGCCCCCAAGTTCCATCCTCGAGCACGATCCTGATGCCGTTGACGGTAATCAGGTCGCGGATCTTCTGTCCGGCGAGCATGCCGCCATTGGCGGCAATCTTCGTGAAATGGTCGACCACGCGGTCGACAACGGCGTATTTCACCTCGTCGGCGCAATACGGCGACATGGTCGGCGATTGCCAGGTTTGCGGCAAAGCGCGCTTCAGTTCGGCGAGGGACTTGCCGGGATTGCGGTCGAGCATGTCCAACACCGCGAGCGCCGCCACCAGCCCATCGTCATAGCCCCGGCCGAGCGGCGGATTGAAAAAGAAATGTCCGGACTTCTCGAAGCCGACCAGCGCGCCGGTCTCGTGGCTGTAGCGCTTGATGTAGGAATGGCCGGTCTTCCAGTACAGCGTCTTGGCGCCATGCTGCTTGAGCACCGGATCGGTGAGGAACAGGCCGGTGGACTTCACATCGGCCACGAAGATGGCGCCGGGATTGCGCGCGGCGATGTCACGGGCGAGCATCACGCCCACCTTGTCGGCGTAGATGGCCTCGCCCTCGTTATCCACCACGCCGCAACGGTCGCCGTCGCCGTCGAAGGCAAGCCCGAGATCGGCGCCATGCTCGAGCACCGCATCGCACGTGGCGTTGAGCATGCCGAGATCCTCGGGGTTCGGATTGTGTGCGGGGAAGGTGTAGTCGAGATCGCAGTTGAGCGGGATGACAGTGCAGCCAAGCTCGGCCAGGACGTGAGGCGCGAAGGCGCCCGCCGTGCCGTTGCCGCACGACACCACCACTTTCAATGGGCGCAACAGCTTCGGCCGCTGCAAGAGATCGGTCATGTAGCGTTCGGGCAGGTCGGGCACGTAGATGTAGCGTCCCGCTTCGGCGGCAGCCGTCGCACCTTTGGTCAGGACGATGTCCTTCAGCGCGGTCATGTCGTCGGGCGCGAAGGTGAGGGGCCGCTGCATGCCCATCTTGATGCCGGTCCAGCCATTGTCGTTGTGGCTGGCGGTGACCATGGCCACACCTTCGACCTCAAGCTCGAACTGGGCGAAATAGGCCATGGGCGAGAGCGCGAGCCCGATATCGTGGACCTCGGCGCCGCCGGCGAGCAGCCCCGTCATCAGCGCCGCCTTGATCGAGGCGGAATAGGAGCGGTAGTCGTGCCCGACCACCACGCGCACCGGCACGCCACGCTCGCGCATCAGATTGGCGAGCCCGAGCCCGACCACCTGCATGCCGAGCAGGTTGATCTCTTCGGGGTAAAGCCAGCGCGCGTCGTATTCGCGGAACCCCGTCGCCTTGATGAAAGGCAGCCGCTCGAATTCGGCGGTATTGGCAACGAGATCGTGGCGGGGCTTGGGGAACATGCTCGTCCTGGTAATAGCGATTTCCTCCCCGTCTGACCAACAAGCACTAGCGTAGTGCGGTTCCGCTCAGCCGCGCAGCGTCAGAAAATCGCCCGAGAATTCATAAGAGCGCAGGCGGCTCAAGAAGCTCATGCCGAGCAGGCTCTGGGTCAGCGCGCCCGGCTGGGCCACGAGCCCCTCGACCTTGTGGCGGTCGAGTGGGCCGATGCCGACCCTATCGAGACGGACGCGAGCCGCCATGGTGCGCCCATTGGCGGTGAGTACGGGAACTCGGAAGCTCAGCGAGTCAATGTCGATGCCAGCCTTGGCTGCATCCTCCGGGCGGAGCACGATGGACGTGGCGCCGGTATCGACGATCATGGAGATCGGCGTGCCGTTCACCTCCACATTGGCGGTGAAATGGCCGTCGAGGCGGCGCCTGAGGCGAACTTCGGTAACCCCGCCGGCGCTTTCTTCCACGGTCATGGCGGTGCCAGGCACGAGCTCGCCCACCACCCGCGCCGCGATCGGCATCAATTCATTCTTATAGGCGTAAAGAGTTACAAGCCCGAGCCCGAGCGCGAGCCAGGTCACCGCGTCGCGCGCCATGGTGCGGGCGCCGCCGCTATAGCGCGACAGCAGCCCGCCCCCGAGATACACGAGAAGAGCCGCAAGGAATGCCAGATAGCCGAACGTGGTGCTGTCCAGCCCAACGATGGAACCGGACTCGTTCGACACCAGCAGCATCGCGGCAAGCGCAAGGATGAACAGGGCAACCCAAGTCGTCACGCGTGCTCGCCTTCCGCTTTGTCGAAGCGCTCAATGCGGGCGGGCAACACCGCCATGGTGGCGCCCCGTTCCTGATCGCTCATCGTCGCCCAGCGGGAAATCTCCTCGATGGTGCGGCCGCAGACGCACAGTCCCAACGCGTCGTCGAGCAGGCAGATATTGACGCAAGGAGTCTCCAAAGGAACTTCGCCGGGTGATAATCGCTCAGTTATGTAAGGGGTGCGGCAGGAAAGGGCAATTGTCCCGTTCAGCGCGGACTACGATTCCGTTCTGAGCAAGGACGGAAGGATATTCAGGCCACTTCGCCGGGTTCGGCGAGGCGCGGCAGGGCCTCCATCATGCGCTTGCGTGGGAAGGTTACGATCACCTCGGTGCCGTAGCGAAGCTTGCTCTTCAACTCGAACACCCCGTCATGCAGCTCGGTCAGCCCTTTGGTGATGGGCAGGCCGAGCCCGGTGCCGCCTTCCGCCGTCTGATGCGCCAGCGATCCCTGGCCGAAGCTTCGAAGCACCCGCGGGATCTCGCCCTCGGGAATGCCGGGCCCCGTGTCCTTCACGCTCAGGAACTGACCGCTGGCCGAAGTGCGGCCGATCGTGAGCGTGACCGTCCCGCCGGAGGGCGTGAACTTGATGGCGTTGGACAGAAGGTTGAGGCAGATCTGGCGGATGGCGCGCTCGTCCGCCCAGAGCTGCGGCAGGTTGGGCGCGAAAGCCTCGACGATCTTAAGCCCCTTATTCTCGGCGCGGAGCCGCATCAGCCGGTGGCAATCCTCCGCCACGCCGGCCAGCGACACCGGACCCTCGTTCAGCTCGTAGCGGCCCGCCTCGATGCGGCTGATGTCGAGAATCTCGTTGATCAGGTTGAGCAGATGCTGACCGCTCTGATGAATGTCGTTGGCGTATTCCTTGTAGGTCGGGTTGGTGTGCGGACCGAGAAGCTCCCCCTGCATGATCTCCGAGAAGCCGAGAATGGCGTTGAGCGGCGTGCGCAGCTCGTGGCTCATGGTGGCGAGGAAGCGCGACTTGGCGAGATTGGCTTCCTCGGCGCGCGCCCGCGCGTCGTCCGAGATCGACTTCGCCTGTTCGAGCTCGGCGATCAGCGCGTCCTTCTCGGCGCGATATTCCAGCATGGCCATGACCGTCGCGTTGAAGCCGGTCATCAGCCAGATGAAATAGAAATGCACGCCGACCGCCATCGCCGCCATGGCCCAGTAGAAAGGGTTGTCGAGCAGCGCGAAGCGGATGACGATGGCGACCGTCATCGGCAGAGTGCCGGCATAGACTATGGGCATGGCCGTGGAGGCGAACAGCATGCGCATCGAGATGACGATCAGCAGCGCGGCGAAGATGAAGGTATGCGCCGTCTCGCTCTGGGTCGCCGGGGCGATGAAGGCGATCCCGGCCCAGGTGACGCCGTAGAGGAATTCGGCGGCGGTGATCTTGGCGCGCCAAACCGGGGTGGTGGCGTCGTCCCGGGCCGCCTTGGCGAATTGCCGGCAGAGCGCGATCAAGATGCCCTTGGCCACGAATACGGTGCCGAGCCAGAGTAGAAGCTCGCGCGGCGGCGCCCAGAACATGGCGCCCATGGCGACCACGATGGCAAGCAGCGGCGTGGTCACGGCCGCCGACAGCTCGTTCTTCACGAACATCATCAGGAGTTCGTATTCGAACTCCGGCTTGGCGCCCGATTTGTAGGTGAGCTTCTCGCGGACTTCCTGGACGCTGCGCGAAGCGCGCCGCTTGCCGTTGCCCGCAAACGAAGGCGACCTAGGGGCCTCGACCGACGCAGCGCCCGACATGCTGTCCCTCAACTCCCCACCACAGACAAAAAAGCGAGACGGGCCAATGGCATAAGCCAAAGGCCGCGCCGCTCGATCTTGCCCCACACTCAAATCGAAACTATCTGCGGAAATCCCTAATGGCGCGTTTACTCTCGCCCCGTGCTGATACGAGGTTCTAGGATGCGGCGGCGATGCGACTGACCATCATCGGCTGTGGCGATGCGTTCGGCGCGGGCGCCCATCTGCAAACCGCGTTCCATGTGCGCTCGGATACCTCGACCTTTCTCATCGATTGCGGCACGACGACGCTGATCGGCATGCGCCGGCTTGGGATCGACCCAGGCGACATCGATACGGTATTCGTCAGCCATCTGCATGGAGACCATTTCGGGGGCCTGCCGTGGCTTCTGATCGACGCGCAATATGTCAGCAAGCGGACGCGTCCGCTCGTCGTCACCGGTCCCAAGGGCATCGAGGCCCGGTTTCTGACCGCGGCAGAGACGCTTTATCCGGGTATCACCAAAAGCCAGGAGTGTTTCGAGCTGACCTTCGTCGAATATGAGGAGCAGAAGCCGCTCGAAGTGGAAGGCGTCACCGTCACACCATACGAAGTGAAGCATCCCTCAGGCGCGCCGCCTTATGCGCTGCGATTTCAGCTCGAAGGCAAGATGCTCGCTTTCACCGGCGATACCGGCTGGGTCGATGTGCTCTACGAGGTGGCGCGCGACGCCGACCTCTTCATCAGCGAATGCTTCCAATACGATGTGAAGATTCCTATCCATCTCGACTACCTGACCATCGATGCAAACTATGCGAAGCTTGGCGCCAAGCGCGTACTCCTCACCCATATGGGTGAAGCGATGCTGCAAAATGTTGGGCGCGTGGATGCCTCCCGCTATGTGGTCGCCGATGACGGCATGACACTGGATCTATGACCCCTGAAGCCGCCGAGCTCGATCGTGTGCTCGCCGCCATCCGCGGTTGCCGCCATTGCGTCGAGGCGCCGCAAGGCAGATCTCTGCCCCATGAACCGCGCCCGGTGCTGCGGGCGAGCGGCACCGCGCGGCTTGCCGTATGCAGCCAGGCGCCGGGCACGCGGGTCCATGAATCAGGCACGCCCTTCACCGACCGCTCGGGAGACCGCTTGCGCGATTGGATGGGCGTGACGCCGCAGGAGTTCTACGACGAGGCGCGAGTCGCCATCGTACCCATGGGGTTCTGCTTTCCGGGACAGGACGAAAAGGGCGGCGATCTGCCGCCGCGGCGCGAATGCGCGACGGTCTGGCATCGCAAGCTGTTCGCCGCGTTGCCTGGGATCGAGCTGGTGCTCGCGGTCGGCAGCTACGCGCAGAACTGGCACCTCGGCGATGAAGCCGGCGCGAGCCTGCAAGACACCATGCTCAGCTGGCGCCGATATTTGAGAGGCAAGCGCCGCCCGCGCGTCCTGCCGCTGCCCCATCCCTCCTGGCGCAACAATGCCTGGCTGACCAAGAACCCCTGGTTCGAGGCTGAGCTTCTGCCGGTGCTGCGGCGAGAGGTGCGCAAGCTGCTGTAAGGGGACTTGCGCTTCGTAGAAAAATAATCTACCAGTCCAGAAGAGATTACGCAGAACTAGAAATTGGTTCTACGAATCCCAGATTTTTGGCCCCTTTCATGCTGGATATTGCCATGCTGGACCGGATGGACCGCAAGATCCTCGACATCTTGCAGAAGGATTGCACCCTCCCTGTCGCCGAGATCGGTAAGCAGATCGGGCTCTCCACCACGCCGTGCTGGCGCCGCATCCAGAAGCTCGAGGAGTCGGGTGTGATCGAGCGGCGCGTGGCCCTGCTCGACCCGAAGAAGGTCAATGTCGGGGTGACGGTGTTCGTGTCCATCACCACGAGCCAGCACACGCAGGGATGGCTCGACCGCTTTCACGCGGCGCTCAATGACTTTCCCGAGGTTGTCGAGTTCTACCGTATGAGCGGGCAGGTGGATTATCTGCTGCGCGTGGTCGTGCCGGACATCGAGCGTTACGACTCTTTCTATAAGAAGCTGATCGCCAGGATCGAGCTGTCGGACGTGAGCTCGGCCTTCGCCATGGAGCAGATCAAGTTCACCACCACGCTGCCTTTAGAATACGCCGCCGAGGAACGCCGGACCTAGGGCTTGCGTTCGAGCCGCGCGAGCAGGCTGGACGTGTCCCAGCGCCCACCGCCCATCTCCTGGATTTCGGCATAGAACTGGTCGACCAGCACGGTTACAGGCAGGCTCGCGCCGTTGCGGCGCGCCTCATCGAAACAAATCGCGAAATCCTTGCGCACCCAATCAACGGCAAAGCCGAAATCGAATTTGCCTTCGATCATGGTCCGCCAGCGATTGTCCATCTGCCAGGATTGGGCGGCCCCCTTGGAGATCGTGTCGATGACCTTTTCGGTATCGAGACCGGCGCGCTCGGCGAAATGCAGCGCCTCGGCCAGCCCCTCGATCAGGCCGCCAATGCAGATCTGGTTGACCATCTTGGTGAGCTGGCCGGCGCCCGACGGACCGATGAGGTTTACTGTTTGGGCATAGGCATCGATCACCGGCGCGGCCTCGGCGAAGTCCGGTTCGTCGCCACCGGCCATCACAGTCAAGGTGCCGCCTTCTGCGCCTGACTGACCTCCCGACACCGGCGCATCCAAGGCGCCCGCGCCACGCTGCTTGGCGGCAGCATGAAGCTCCCGCGCGATGTGAGCGGAGGCGGTGGTGTGATCGACGAAGACCGCGCCTTGCCCGAGCGCCGCGAAGGCACCGTCATGTCCAAGCGTAACTGCGCGCAGATCGTCGTCATTGCCGACGCAGGTGAACACGAATTCGGCGCCCTCCGCCGCCTCGGCAGGCGTCGCCGCCAAGCGCCCGCCGAATTGTTCGATCCAGGCCTCCGCCTTCTTCCGCGTGCGGTTGAACACCGTGACGTCGTGGCCGCGCGTCTTGAGATGGCCGGCCATGGGAAAGCCCATCACGCCGAGCCCGATCCAGCCAACTTTGCTCATGGCGCGATCAGACAGAATCCGTCATTCCGGCGCAAGCCGGAATCCAGGGCAGACGCTTAACGAAGGTCTGGATACCGGCTTTCGCCGGTATGACAACTAAGCGATGGGCTGGTCGGGGAAGGCGAGCTGCTCGCGCGCGCGCCACTCATCAGTAACATAATTGATGATCAGCGACGTGCGCACGCCCTTGATCGAGCGCTTCTCGAAGCCGTGATAGGTATTGTCGCCCGGCACGAAGATCATGGCGGCG
>JBBDYM010000057.1:0-10780 GCA_040901485.1 Methyloceanibacter sp. | reverse complement strand
GCCGAGTCGCCGGAATGCACGCCGGCCTCCTCGATATGCTCCATCACGCCGCAGATGAACACGTCCTTGCCGTCGGCGATGGCGTCGACATCGACCTCGATGGCATCGCGCAAATAAGAGTCGAGCAGGACCGGGCTCTTGCCCGATACCACCACGGCCTCGGCGATGTAGCGGGCAAGCTGCGCCTCGTCATGCACGATCTCCATGGCCCGGCCGCCGAGCACGTAGGACGGGCGGATGACCAGGGGAAAACCGAGCTCGCCGGCAATCGCTTTTGCCTGCTCGGCCGTGCGGGCGATGCCGCTCCGCGGCTGCCTCAGGCCAAGCCTGTCGATCAGCGCCTTGAACCTATCGCGGTCTTCCGCCAGGTCGATGGCATCGGGCGAGGTGCCGAGAATCGGTACCTTGGCGCTTTCCAGCGCCGCGGCGAGCTTGAGCGGTGTCTGCCCGCCGAACTGCACGATGACGCCTTTGAGCCGCCCGTTCTGCTCCTCGGTGCGCACGATCTCCAGCACGTCCTCTTGGGTGAGGGGCTCGAAATAGAGCCGGTCCGAGGTGTCGTAATCGGTCGAGACCGTCTCCGGATTGCAGTTGATCATGATGGTCTCGAAGCCTGCGTCGGACAGGGCGAAGGCCGCGTGGCAGCAGCAATAGTCGAACTCGATGCCTTGGCCGATGCGGTTCGGCCCGCCGCCGAGAATGACGATCTTCTCCTTGTCGGAAGGCCGCGCCTCGCATTGCGGCGGACCGGCAAACCCCGCCTCGTAGGTCGAGTACATATAGGCGGTGGGCGAGGCGAACTCGGCGGCGCAAGTATCGATCCGCTTGAACACCGGGTGCACGCCGAGCTTCCGGCGCCGTGTCGCCACGTCGCTCGCATCGAGGCCGGCAAGCGTGGCCAGCCGCTCGTCGGAGAAACCCATGGCCTTAAGCGCGCGGAACTGGCCGGCGCTTGACGGCAGCCCGTGCTGACGCACCCGCTCCTCGGCATCGACGATGTCCTGAAGCTGGCGGATGAACCAGGGATCGATCTTGCAGGAATCATGGATCTGGTCGTGCTCGACGCCGAGCCTGAGCGCCTGGGCCACTTTCAGGAGCCGGTCTGGAGAGGGCGTACCGAGCGCGGCGCGGATCACGTTCTTGTCGTCGCCCTGGCCGAGCCCCTCGAACACGATGTCGTCGACACCGGTCAGCCCCGTCTCCATCGAGCGCAGCGCCTTTTGCAGCGACTCGGTGAAGGTGCGGCCGATGGCCATGGCCTCGCCCACTGACTTCATCGACGTGGTGAGGGTCGGCGCCGAGCCCGGGAATTTCTCGAAGGCGAAGCGCGGGATCTTGGTCACCACATAGTCGATGGTGGGCTCGAAGCTCGCGGGCGTGGCCCCGCCGGTGATGTCGTTGGCAAGTTCGTCGAGCGTGTAGCCGACCGCAAGCTTGGCCGCGATCTTGGCGATGGGGAAACCCGTCGCCTTGGAGGCCAGCGCCGAGGAGCGCGACACGCGCGGATTCATCTCGATGATGACCAGGCGTCCGTCCGCGGGGTTCACGGCGAACTGCACGTTGGAGCCGCCGGTCTCGACGCCGATCTCGCGCAGCACCTTGATCGAGGCATTGCGCATGATCTGATATTCCTTGTCGGTGAGGGTGAGCGCCGGCGCCACGGTGATGGAATCGCCGGTATGCACGCCCATCGGATCGACATTCTCGATGGAGCAGACGATGATGCAGTTATCGTCCTTGTCGCGGACGACCTCCATCTCGAACTCCTTCCAGCCGAGCACCGATTCCTCGATCAGCACCTCGCAGGTGGGGGACGCGTCGAGGCCGCGCTCGACGATCTCCAGGAACTCCTCGCGGTTATAGGCGATGCCGCCGCCGGTGCCGCCGAGCGTAAAGGAGGGGCGGATGATGGCGGGGAGGCCGATCACCTGCACCGCCTCCAGCGCCTCGATCAGCCCCTTCTCGACATAGCGCCGCCGCCGCTCGCCTTCGCCTTGCGCCCAGACCGTCTGAAAGGCGGCGACCGCCTCGGCGCGCTTCTCGGGATCGGCGACCGACGCCTCGATGCGGGCCACCTCCGCCTTGTATTTCTCGCGGTCGGCGCGTTTCAGCGCGGACGCGTCGGCAAGCAGTGAGCGCGGCGTCTCGATGCTGATCTTCTGCATGGCCTCGCGGAACAGCTCGCGGTCCTCGGCCTTGTCGATCACCTCGGCGCGCGCGCCGATCATCTCCACGCCGAATTTGGCGAGCACGCCGGCGCGGTCGAGGCTGAGCGCGACATTGAGCGCGGTCTGGCCGCCCATGGTGGGCAGCAGCGCGTCGGGGCGCTCCTTCTCGATGATCTTGGCGACGAAATCGGGGGTGATCGGCTCGATATAGGTGGCGTCGGCGAGATCGGGATCGGTCATGATCGTGGCCGGGTTCGAGTTCACCAGCACGATGCGATAACCCTCTTCTTTCAAGGCTTTGCAGGCCTGGGTGCCGGAATAGTCGAACTCGCAGGCCTGGCCGATCACGATCGGCCCAGCCCCGATGATCAGGATGGACTTTATGTCTGTGCGCTTGGGCATGAGGAGAGAGGCTGACCTTGGCTTATACAGGATGCTGCTCCTGCCGCAAGGCAGACTGACCGGCGTCACTTAAACAGAGGCCCGGCTTACGGGGCCGGGCCTCTCAATCGGAGCGTCGGAGCGCAGGCCTGTTCTATTGCCAGACATTCGGCACTTCGGAATCGGCCTTCAGTTCCTTCGCGTTCTTGCAGAATTCGTCGTCCTCGTCGTTGCCCTCGGCCAGAAACAGGCCGTAGGTCGTGCCGAAGCGGATGAGCACGGCGGTTTTCCAGGTCTCGGCGTCCTCGTCGGACATGTCGGCCGGCGCCGGCGAGGTCGCTTCGGCGATACCGGCTGCGAATTTATCCGGGTCCAGGGTGAAGCCGTCGCACACTTTGGCCGCGGCCGCCTGGAAGGCAAGGTTGTTCAGCAGCGCGAACTGCTTGTCGGTGAGCACGGGCTCCTGGTCGCCGATGGCGTCTTCCCAGGCATCGTCGAGCCGGTCGTCGTCATCGTCCTCTGCCATGGCCGGCACGGCGGCGATGACGAGGCAAGCGGCGAGGCAAAGGAGCAATGTACGGATATGCGATAACATCGACATGGGAGTCCTCATCTCGCATAGACCTTGTGAGTCCAATTGGCGTTATAGGCGCCGTCGGCGCTGTAGCAGGCATGCTGGGCCGGATAACATCTCACGCCGGACTTCGGCGAAAACGATTCACCCCATTTGTTCGGCTTGGGCTTGGGCCTCTCCTCCACATAGACCGTGGTGGGGTGGTTGGCCGACGATATCGCCGCGCCGATTGCCGCTCCGGCGATAAGGCCGCCGACCACTGCGCCAGTCTTGCTGCTCCGGGAGAGTGCCTCCGAGGTCATGCTCCCGGCGACGACCACGAAGGCCAGCGCCGCGATGAGTAACAACTTGGTCTTGGTAGTTAACATCTGTCACTCCTTCTCACGTTGAGTCACTGTCTCTTGCGCTCGGCCATCATCTCGACGAAACGGGTGAAGAGATAATGGCTGTCCTGCGGACCGGGCGAAGCTTCCGGGTGATATTGCACCGAGAATACCGGCCTGTCTTTTACCTTGAGGCCGCAATTCGAGCCATCGAACAGAGAGACATGAGTCTCCTCGACGGATGCCGGCAGGCTGTCGCGGTCCACGGCAAAGCCATGATTCATCGAGGTGATTTCGACCTTGTCGGTGGTGAAGTCCTTGACCGGATGGTTGGCGCCGTGATGGCCCTGATGCATCTTCTCCGTCTTGCCGCCGAGCGCCAAGCCCAGCATCTGATGGCCAAGGCAGATGCCGAACACCGGCAGGCCTGAATCCACGAGCTTCCTGATCTCGGGCACGGCGTAGATACCGGTCGCCGCCGGATCGCCCGGGCCGTTGGAGAGAAACACGCCGTCGGGCTTTCGCTCCAGAATCTCCTCGGCGGTCGCCGTCGCCGGCACCACGGTAAGGCGACAACCGGCGCCGGCCAGCTCGCGCAGGATGTTGCGCTTCAGCCCGTAATCGATGGCAACCACATGGAAGCGGGGAGCTTCCAGCCGGCCATAGCCTTCGCCCCACTGCCATTCCGTCTCGTCCCACGAATAGCTCTGGCCCGAGGTCACGTCCTTGGCGAGATCGAGACCGATCATGCCGGGCCACGCGGTAGCCTCGCGCTTCAAGGCATCGAGATCGAATTTGCCGTCGGGCGCATGCGCGATCACCGCGTTCGGCATGCCCTTCTCGCGGATCAGCGCCGTGAGCGCGCGGGTATCGACTCCGGTGATGGCGATGATGCCGCGCGCCTTCAGCCACGCGTTGAAATCCTGCGCCGCGCGCCAGTTCGACGGCGCGGTGATCGGTGCACGCAGCACGCAACCGCGCACGCCGGACGCGGCCGCGAGGCTCGCCGTCTCGATGTCCTCGGCATTGGTGCCGACATTGCCGATATGCGGGAAGGTGAAGGTGATGATCTGTCCGGCATAGGAGGGATCGGTGAGGATCTCCTGGTAGCCGGTCATCGCCGTGTTGAAGCAGACCTCGCCGACCGCGATGCCCGTGGCGCCCGCGCCCTGGCCCTCGATGACCGTGCCGTCGGCGAGAACGAGGAGGGCGGTCGGCGCTTCGTCGGCCCAATCGGGGAGCCGGCGCGCGCGCGATGTTGCGGCCTCCGCGGCCAAGGCTTCAGTCTCGGTGTTCATGGGCACGTCTTGGCGACCTGGGGGCTGGCCGAAAGGCTAAGTCGGGTGCGACGCCTGCGACTTCAACTGGGACTCACGGGGAGAAGCCCGCGGACTCTTACGGCAGCGAGCCTTTTGGGTCAATGCGAAGCGCAAAATATTTTGTTGTTAAAACAAAAACTTAAGCCTGCAAAAGACCTTGCTTGCGGCCCATCCGTCGATTAGTTTCAAAGTTTCTTCCTGAAAAAATCGGCCGAAACACCTCATGCGCGAGACCATCACCGCCGCCTTGCAAGCTGCCACCAAGGCGCAAGACAAGCGCCGCGTCTCGACACTCAGGATGGTCAGCGCCGCGATCAAGGATCGCGACATCGCCGCGCGCACGGCGGGCAAAACAGAATCTACCGACGCCGAGTTGCTCGATCTCCTCGCCAAGATGATCAAGCAGCGCGAGGAATCGCAGAAGATCTACGCCGACGCCGGCCGCGCCGAGCTTGCCGCGCAGGAGAGCGAGGAGATCGTCATCATCCGCGAGTTCCTGCCGCAACAGCTCTCGGACGCGGACATGGAAAAGGCGATCGCCGCGGCAATCGCCGAAGCGGGCGCGTCAAGCGTCAAGGACATGGGCAAGGTGATGGCGGCGCTGAAAACACGTTATGCCGGCCAGATGGATTTCGCCAAGGCCAGCGCCGCGGTGAAGGCCAAGCTCGGCTAGTCCTTCGTGTCCGGTACATCGATCTCGAAGATCCACCACGCCACCACCACGGCGGCCACAAGTAAGGCAAGAACGAGAACGATCATGGTCAGCATCGAGTCTTCCTCACCGTAAGCGACAGCCTATACCGTGAGCATCTCTTGCCAAGCGTGCCTCGATCGTGAGCAAGCGTGCGCGCGAAGTCAAAGCTGACGGACAAAAAACCGCAACAATTCGAAATCCGGATCGCCTGTTCGGGCAAACCCTGCGGCGCCTAGCCACGCGGCCATCTGTCATTGCATTGCAGCATCAATTCGTCACGGCAATGCAATACCGAATCGGCAATGCAGTGCGGACTGTTCCGTGCTTGAGCCGAAAGGAGGCCATCATGGCCCGGTATTCTCTCTTTCAACCTGCAGCCTTCGTCCTTGCGGCCAGTGTCATGCTCGGCGCTGCCTGCGTTCCCGCGCACGCCGACAAGCCACTCAGCAATCTCGGTCCGGTTGGGCCTGGCGAGCCTATTCTCGCCACGGTCGGCGGTCAGCGCATCGTCGCCTTCTATACGCCCGAGCGCGGCTCATGCGCGGTAAACGCGGTGGTCTGGAAAGATGCAAGCCCCGATGCGCCCTACGCCGCGACGCGCGTGCGCCTTAGCCTGAAGCCCGGCCAGACGCTTGAGCTCGATGGCTCGCAACGCCAGGCGATGAGTCTCCTCTGCGGGTCCGACGCGGCGACGCTCGCCGTGGTGGCCCCCGCCGAACTGCTCCTGACCAGCGCCACGGGACAGAACTAAGTCGTCAGGCTCTCTGTGCCCTAAAAGGCAACCGCATGACGACGCGCAACGCCCTCCCTTCGCGGGAGGGCGTTGTCGCATCCGAATGAGGCGCTATTTACGCTTGGTTTGAGCCTGCTCCATGAAATGGCGGAGCACGGCATTGATGCGGGTTTGATAGCCGCCGCCGAGGCCCTTGAAATAAGAGAGCACGTCCTCGTCGAGCCTGATGGAGATCGCCTCTTTCCGCTTGGGCATCACCAGCACGGCTTTCGACCAATCGAAATTCGCAGTGTCGGAATCGGGATCGCGCCTGATCCCTTCCTCGATCTCTTCCTCGGTCCTCGCGCGGAGCCGGTCTAGATCAGTTCTGCCCCTTCTTCGATCGTTTATGGATCGTCTTGTGATACGCGTTTCGCTCATAGTGTCTCGCTCGCCGTGCCGAGATAACGCGGCATCGCTCTTTCCGCATTGTGAAGACGCCGGTTATCTCTACGTCGTCCAACAGACCCACTGCTATCCAGCGTCTCTCTCCATAACCATATGAAGGAGCGACAATGTGAGGACGCCGGAAGACTTCCTTCACATCCTCGAAATCGACTTCATGGGCATCCCAATTGGTCTCACGTTTGGTCTCGTCCCACTCGAACTCAAGAAATGCCGCTTCCTCGACCAGAACATAAATTGGGGGAGGCTTAGCCATCCCTCACATCCGTATATACAGTTGTAATTACGAATTAGCAAGTTCACTATTTGTTCTTATAGTGAATAGCGGTAATCAAGGCAATGCTATCACTAGCGTAACCGGCGCCATCCTGCGCCCACTGCTGAGATGAAGTTCTCCGATTCGTTCCTGGATGAGATCCGCGCGCGGCTGCCCGTCTCACAGGTAGTTTCGCGCCGCGTGCCCTTGAAGCGCGCGGGGCGCGAATGGAAGGGGCTGTCGCCCTTCAACAAGGAGAAGACGCCGTCCTTCACGGTTAACGACCAGAAGGGCTTCTATCACTGCTTCTCCTCCGGCAAACATGGCGACGTCTTCTCCTTCCTCATGGAGACCGAAGGGCTGAGCTTCCCGGAAGCCGTGGAGCGTCTCGCCGGCGAGGCCGGCCTGGAGCTGCCCAAGCCCGACCCGCAATTCGAGCGTTCCGCCAAGGAACGCCTCGGCCTGCTCGATGCGCTCGAAGCCGCCGCGCGGTTCTTCGAGGAGCAGTTGAGGACGCAGGAGGGGCGCGATGCGCTGCATTATGCCGAGCATCGCGGGCTCACGCCGGAGACACTTAAAGAGTTCCGCATCGGCTTCGCGCCTCAATCCAGAGACGCACTCAAAGGCGCGCTGTTGAAGAAGGGCTTCACCGAGCCGCAGCTCTTGGAGGCGGGGCTTCTCATCAAGCCCGATGACGAGCGCGCCACCTATGACCGGTTCCGTAACCGGTTGGTCATTCCCATCCTCGATCTCAAGTCGCGCGTCATCGCCTTCGGCGCCCGCGCCCTCGATACGAACGCCGAGCCGAAATATCTCAACTCGCCGGAGACCAAGCTGTTCGACAAGGGGTCCACGGTGTTCAACTTCGCACGCGCGCGTAAATCCGCTTTCGACAAGAACGAGCTGATCGTGGTCGAGGGTTACATGGACGTGATCGCGCTCAATCAGGCCGGCTTCGCCAATGTGGTCGCCACGCTCGGCACCGCCTTCACCGAGCGGCAGATGGAACGGCTGTGGCAGCTCGCGCCCGAGCCCATCGTCTGCTTCGACGGCGACAAGGCCGGCGAGGCGGCGGCGGCACGAGCCATCGACCGCATGCTGCCTGCTTTGCGCGAGGGCCATTCCTTCCGCTTCGCCTTCCTGCCGCAAGGCTCCGACCCCGACGATCTGGTGCGCAGTGCCGGCCCGCGCGCCTTCGCCGAGTGCGTGCAGGCGGCGCGGCCGCTCATCGATGTCGTCTGGCTCAGGGAGCGGTCGGCGCAAGCCATCGACACGCCGGAACGCCGCGCCGCCTTCGAGGCGCGGCTTGAGCACTTGCTCGCCGGGATCGGCAATACGCGGGTGCGGGATCATTACCGCCGCGAGGTGAAGAACCGGCTGTTTGCGCTGTGGCGCGAGAAGCCCGCGAGGGGGGCGCCTCAACCGTCAGGCCGGCATGCCAAGCCCGCCGCCCGAAGCGGAGCCACGCCACTGCCCTCGGCCTACGGTTTCGCCGCCACCGTCACGCTCGCGCTGGTCAATCACCCCTGGCTGCTCGATCATTATGCCGAGGAGGTGGTGCGGCTCGAGATCAGGGACAGGCCGCTCGCCGCTTTGCTTGGGGCTGTCACCAGCGCCATCTTCGCGGACCACAGCATCACCCGCGAGCGCCTGATCGAGCAGTTGCAGCAGAGCAGCCACGCCAGGCTGCTCGATAGGCTGTTGCGGGAAAGCCCATTCAAGCGCGTCGCCTTTCTCCAGCCCGAGACCCAGAGGTCCGAGGTCGAGGAGCAGTTCGCCGACCTCATCTATCGCTTCCGCGCACTGCCGAACCTCTCCAGGGAGCTTTCGGACGGTGCGGATCACCTCGCGGACGTCTCCGACGCGGAATTCGAGCGCTTCGCCGCCCTGCAGCAGCAGGTGGCGGGTGTCGGCCAGCGCCATATTTCGGACGATGCCGGCGAGCGCGAGGCGGGCAAACGGTTCCAGGAGACGGTAGCGCGGCTCAAGCAGGAGCATGTCTCAGGCCAGCGCGGTCGCCGCCCGGAAAAGCGCGGCTAGAGCCAAAAATCCTTTGGCGAACAGGCCCCGCGCCCTTGACAGGCGAAAGGCCTCTCGCCAAGTCATGTTCAAGACGTGCAAACCCGAGCGGCCCTCGATTTCGGCTGCACTTGAGGGGCGTGGCGACAGTCAAGCCGAAGTAACGGCCAAGTTCAGCTCTTGCATATTGCCCAATAGGGCCAAATTGTTGAGTGGAAGGCAATCGGGCCAATGTCTCGTGCCAGTAAAACCAAATCTGGCGAGGGGGCATCCGCCCGGGTCATGCTTAATTGACGTTTAACGGTGCGCCCGTTAATCGCTTCCGGGAGCCGCGACCGCATCCGCGAATCGCCGCGTTCCCCTTTTATAGGCAAGTAGGCAAGCGCGCCGCAGAACCAAAAGCGCTTCGGAGTCCATGAATGGCAACCAAAACCGCTGAAGCCGAGGAGCAGGTCGAGACCCCAGCCGAGACCCCTGACGGTCCCGTGCTCGACATGTCCGACGCTGCCGTCAAGAAACTGATCAAGACCGCCAAGGCGCGTGGTTTCGTCACCTATGACGAACTGAACGAGGTGCTGCCGTCCGAAGAAGTGTCCTCCGAGCAGATCGAGGACACCATGTCCATGCTCTCCGACATGGGCATCAACGTGATCGACACCGACGAGGCGGAAGAGCCCGCCGCGGCCGAGGGCGCCGACGGCGCCGAGGCGCCGCGTGCCGTGACCGCGCCCCAGCCGGTCGCCAAGCCCGAGACCACGACGCGGGAGCCCACCGAGCGCACCGACGACCCCGTGCGCATGTATCTGCGCGAGATGGGCACGGTCGAGCTGCTGTCCCGCGAGGGCGAGATCGCCATCGCCAAGCGCATCGAGGCCGGCCGCGAGGCCATGATCGCCGGCCTCTGCGAGAGCCCACTCACCTTCCAGGCCATCATCATCTGGCGCGACGAGCTGAACGAGGGGAAGATCCTGCTCCGCGACATCATCGACCTCGAAGCCACCTATCAGGGGCCCGACGCCAAGCCCGCGCCCTCCCAGCCGCTGCCCGAAGGCATGAACGGCAACGGCCAGGCGCATTCAGGCGAGGCGCAGCCTGCCGCCGCGCGCAAGGGCGACGACGAGGCGCAGCAGCCCGAGCGCGAAGAGTATGACGACGACGACGACGATCTGGAGAACGCGCTTTCGCTCGCCGCCATGGAGGCCGAGCTCAAGCCGCAGGTGCTCGAGACCTTCGACCTGGTCGCCACCAATTACAAGAAGCTCCGCCGGCTGCAGGATCAGCTGGTCGAGCGCGCGCTCAAGAACGACTCGCTCTCTTCCGGTCAGGAGAAGCGCTACAAAGTCCTCAAAGACGAGATCGTCGCCGAGATCAAGTCGCTCTCGCTCAACGCCAACCGCATCGAGAGCCTGGTCGAGACCCTATACGAAATCAACAAGAAGCTGCTCGGCTATGAGGGCCGGCTGTTGCGCCTCGCCGAGAGCTATCGCGTCACCCGCGAAGATTTCCTCACCGAATATCAGGGCCACGAGCTCGACCCCAATTGGCTGCGCCGCGTCGGCCGGCTGAAGAAGAAGGGCTGGGCGAATTTCATCAAGGACGAGCGCGGCATGGTCAAGCAGATCCGCGCCGAGATTCAGCGCCTCGCCGCCGAGACCGGGCTCGAAATCTCCGAGTTCCGCCGCATCGTGCATATCGTGCAGAAGGGCGAGCGCGAGGCGCGCGTGGCCAAGAAGGAGATGGTCGAGGCAAACTTGCGCCTCGTGATCTCCATCGCCAAGAAATACACCAATCGCGGCCTGCAATTCCTCGATCTCATCCAGGAAGGCAATATCGGCCTGATGAAGGCCGTCGATAAGTTCGAATATCGCC
>JBBDYM010000056.1:0-11316 GCA_040901485.1 Methyloceanibacter sp. | reverse complement strand
AAGCGCGGTCCCGGGTTGCGGCGTGTAGTAGATCGCATAGCGGGCGAAGCTCGATCGGCCAGACGCGGCGCCCTTTCGTTCGTGATCGAGATGGGCACAATTGAGCATCGATTCCTCCCTAGGCGCTCGTCCACTGACTGCGCTCGTATGCTAAACGGCTAACATTCTCCTGTGGCGCCGCGACGACAGGTTCTTGGCGATAGGGAGGCCGAGGGATGAAGACTTGGTGAATCGGATTTTCCGCAAGTGCGAGAAGGCCCCGCGCGAGTCCTTTGACATGGCCGTGTTTGACAAGGCATGCATGCGTGCACTGCGAAAAGGGGCAGGGGACGCGCCATGATCGAGCTTTACACCTGGACCACGCCGAACGGACAGAAAGTGTCGATCATGCTGGAGGAGGTTGGCCTGCCCTATCGCGTTCATGCGATCGACATCACCAAGGACGAGCAGTTCGATCCCGCCTTCCTGAAGGTTTCTCCCAACAACAGGATCCCCGCCATCGCCGACACCGACAACGGGCTCCATCTCATGGAGTCGGGCGCGATCCTCATGTACCTCGCCGAGAAGACAGGCATGCTGTGGCCGCAGGACTTCCCCACCAAATGGCGCGTGGTGGAATGGCTGATGTGGCAGATGGGCGGGCCCGGACCCTTCCTCGGCCAGGTCCATCATTTCGTTAAGTTCAATCCCGGCAAGAGCACCTATGCCGAGGAGCGCTACGCCAAGGAGGCGAAGCGGCTGTGGTCGGTGCTCGATAAGCGCCTGGCCGAAGTCGAGTATGTCGCGGGCGACTATTCCATTGCCGACATCGCCATCTGGCCGTGGATCTCGCGCTTCGAGTGGCAGACGGTGGACTTCGCCGACTACCCCAACGTGAGGCGCTGGTACTTGGCGATCGCCGGCCGGCCGGCCGTGCAGCGGGGCTTCGACGTGCTGGCGCATGGGCGCGCCATTCCCATGCCGTAGGGTGACGTTTGTGCTCGTGAGGGAAAGCCCGTGAAAACCGCTTTACAAGGGGCCAAGAATTCCATACGGACCACGCGGCTCGTAGGCGAATCCGCTCAAGGGCAGGGACCGACTCTCGTGTGGGAGTAGACATGGGATGGACGTTTTCACTTCTGCCGCGGAGCTTCTCCGTCATCGTCGCCCCGAGCGGCCGGTATTAGCGTTAAGGCCTCACGCCGCGCACCGCGCGGCGAAGTGGTTCCTCGCCAACTTCCCGGGCCGCGTCCTCTACGCCGCCAAGGCAAACGACGCGCCCGAATTGATCGATGCTCTGGTCGGGGCAGGCATCTCCGCCTTCGACGTCGCCTCCCTGGTGGAGATCGAGCGGATCGCGCCCATTGAAGGCGCCGAGCTCTATTTCATGAACCCGATCAAGTCGCGCGGCGCTATCGTGCGCGCGCATCGCGATTTCGGCGTCAAGCATTTCGCCTTCGACAGCGAGGACGAGCTTGACAAGATCGTCGAGGAGACCGGCGGCGGCGACGACCTTACCCTTTTTCTGCGCATCGCCTGTCCCAACACCCACAGCCTCATCCCGCTGGAAGGGAAATTCGGGGCGTCGTCCGAAGAGGCACCGGCGCTCCTGCTGCGCGCGCGCCAGATCGCGCGCCGGCTCGGCATCACCTTCCATGTCGGATCGCAGGCGGTGGTGCCTGTCGCTTTCGGCGAGGCGCTCAAACAAGTCGGGCAGTTGATCGTGTCCTCCGGCGTTCTGGTCGATGCCATCGATATCGGCGGCGGCTTCCCCAGCCGGTATCCGCATTCGGACCCGCCCGAACTTGCAAGCTTCATGGATGAGGTGGTGCGCGCGGCGGACGAGCTGGCCGTGAGACATTCCTGCGAGCTTCTGTGCGAGCCGGGCCGGGCGCTGGTGGCCGAGGCCGAGTCGGTCATCGTGCGTGTCGATGCCCGCCGCGACAACGCGCTCTACATTAATGACGGCGCCTTCGGCACCCTGTTCGATGCCGCCTATTCAGGTTTCCGCTTCCCGGCGCGGTTGGTCGCGACCTCCCGCCGCAAGTCGAAGCCGGTCGCCGAGTTCGCCCTGTACGGCCCGACCTGCGACAGCTCGGACTACCTGCCCGGGCCTTTCGTGCTGCCGACCTCGGTGCGCGAAGGCGACTATATCGAGATCGGCCAGATCGGCGCCTATGGCCGGGTGTTGGCGAATCGCTTCAACGGGTACGGCGAGTACGACGAAGTGATCGTGACCGACGAGCCCATGCTGTCGATGTATGACGGCAGCGAAGAACAAGCGCAGCCGGCCCTGAAATCGACAGCTTAAGGCTTTCCGTGTTTCCCTTGGCCGCCTGGCGGGGCCATCGTGCAGTCGGGCGATTACGCGGACGGTGTCGCCCATCAAACCTGCGTGAGTTTCGCCTGACTCTTGGGGTATTCGACGCTAGATTGCGGTCGGGCATCAAGAGGGAGGCTGTGCATGAATATCCATACTTTAGAGACCGTCTGGGCGCCGCGCGTGCTCAGCATCTTGCGCATCGTTGCCGCGATCCTGTTCTTCGAGCACGGCACGGCCAAACTGCTGGGCTTCCCGGAAACGGGACGGCCGGTTCCGGAACTTTTCTCGGTGCCGTGGTTCGCGGGCGCGCTGGAATTGATCGGCGGCCCGCTCCTCATTCTCGGCCTGTTCACGCGGCCGGTCGCCTTCATCCTCTCCGGCCAGATGGCCTTTGCCTATTGGATGGCGCACGCGCCGCAAAGCGCCTACCCGCTGCTCAACGGCGGCGACGCGGCGATCCTCTACTGCTTCATCTTCCTGTATCTGGTGTTCGCCGGGCCAGGCCCTTGGAGCGTCGATGCGTGGCGAGAAGGCAGGGCGCGCGCGTAACGTATTTATTATGACCTTGATGGTGGGCGGTACTGGACTTGAACAGACCTCGAACCGTAAGCAGCCCACGGCCTCCGATAGACACTCGGTTTCTTCGCCGCCGTCCATAGCGAGCGCTCACGAGCGGGTCACAGGCAGTTGATTTTATGTGAGCTTGAACAAGTGATGGAGTGGGGATGAGGCAAGGTTGCCTCAACCAAGGAGACCCCCCATGAAACGGTATCTGATTGCAGCTTTGCTGGTCGGAGTCTTTGTAGCGCCTGCCTCCGCAGCAACTTTCTACGTCATGTTCAATAAGACGACAAAGCAGTGTTCGGTAGCGACTACAGCGCCGACCGAGACTGAGAAGTTTAGCATGATGGGTCAGTACGGCTCCGAGACGGAAGCCAAAAAGGCCATGTCCGGAATGAAAGAATGTAAAGGCTGACCATTGCCTGCAAAAGCTCTCAAGGGGCGTCGGCTTCGGCCGGCGCCCTTTTCTATTGAGTTCGCGCAGAGCTAGCGGCCCCCTGTGGGGCAGCCAAAAGCATCACCCGTTGCCCCAGGCGTTGCCTAGGCTCGAAATTTCCTCTGACCTACTGATAAATGTGGTGGGCGGTACTGGACTTGAACCAGTGACCCCTGCGATGTGAACACAGTGCTCTACCAGCTGAGCTAACCGCCCGCTCCAGGTCTTGATCTTAAGCGCGTGATTGATCGGAAAGCTTGCACGCTTCCGGGACCGCGCCCTGGTAATACGGATTTAGCGATTGGCCCCCCACCAAGTCAAGGAAGCGGGGGAAAATCAAGGCGTCTACGTCCGCCGCGTGCCACCCCGCAGCGCGAAACACAAGGACGGCACCATCCCCTCGCCGTCCTGCCTGACCGAGCCTAGTTGCCCTTGGCGACCATTTTGTTGACGGTAGCGAGCCTCTCGCTTGCCTCCGCGCCGTTCCCTTCGGTGCAGAGCGCGTCGGCCTCGTCGAGCAGCTCGTAGACCTTCTCGACCTCAGCCTCGCTTATGGCGTTGGAATCGACCTTGTCCTGTACGATCTCTTGGGTCGAGGTGAGCTGCTGGGCGCACTCGCTGTCCTCAGCCATTTCCTCTGGCACTGCGTCCTCTTGGGCGTAGGCCGTGCCGGCCATGAGACACGCCACGGCAGCGCCGATCACGACACGTCTGATCATCCCATCTCTCCTTGTCTAAGTTTCCGTCCGTTCACGTCCCGCAACTGTGTCCATTGACTATGGCCCTTCATTGGGAGCAGTCGGGTGGGAATAAGCTCGATGTGCGGCGGGATTTTGACGTTTAAGAGCGTGCCAGCGCGGCCGTCAAGTCGTTTACCAGCGCCTCGGCATTGGCTTCCAGGGCGTCGAACGCGTCGATCACCGCGTCTGGGACCAGGTTTGCGGGCGGCGCCGGTCCATAACCGAAACTAACAAAAATCGCGGGGATGGCGGCGGCGCGTGCGGTCTGCATGTCGGTCACGCTGTCGCCGACCATGACGGCATTGGCGGGGTTGCCCCCGGCGAGGGCGATCGCGCCGGTCAGATGGCCCGGATCGGGCTTGGACACGGCGAAGGTGTCGCGGCCGGCGATGGCGTGGAAAAATGCCTCAAGCTCAAGAGCGTGCAAGAGCTTGCGGCTCAGCTGCTCGCGCTTGTTGGTGCAGATCGCAAGCCTCGCGCCCGATGCCGCGAGCCGCTCCAGCGCCGCCACCGCGCCCGGATAGGGCCGGCTTTCTTCGGCGATGTTCGCCTCGTAATGGGCGAGAAACGCGGCGAGCATGCGGTCGATGTCGTCGTTAATGCCGGCAACGCGCAGCGCCTCCTCGATCATGGCCCGCGCGCCGCCCCCCACCGTAGCGCGGATGGCCTCCAATGCGACGGGGGCATGGCCGCGCTGGCCAAGCGCATGGTTCAGCGCGTGCGTGAGGTCCGGCGCGGTATCGACAAGGGTGCCGTCGAGATCGAACACGATGGTCGTATGTTTGAGCATGGCTCTCTGTCACACGGCACCTTGCAGCCTGGCAAGTGGCGGCGTAGGAGTGCGGCCATGCGTGGCCGAGGCGCTGGAATATGGCATTGTCGGCGTCAATGAGGGGATCATTTCCTCCGAGCTTGCGCCGTTCGGGGGCATGAAGGAATCGGGGCTTGGCCGCGAGGGCTCCCATCATGGTATCGAGGAGTATATCGAGCTGAAATACGTGATGATGGGCGGCCTGAACGGCTAAGAGGGAACGCGCTTGCTCAAGGTAGACGACTTGAAAGACTTGGCGGCGCAGACCGCGCTCGATCTCGTCGAGGACGGCATGAAGCTCGGGCTTGGCACCGGTTCGACCGCCGCCCGCTTCGTGGACGCGCTGGGAAGACGGGTCGCGTCGGGCCTGAAAGTGCTTTGCGTCCCCACCTCGGAGGCCACACGCACCCAGGCCGAACGGCTCGGCATTCCGCTCACCACGCTGGACGAGACGCCGGAGCTCGACCTGACCGTTGATGGCGCCGACGAGATCGACGAGCAGCTCCGCATGATCAAAGGCGGCGGCGGCGCGCTGTTGCGCGAGAAGATCGTCGCCACGGCGTCAGCCCGCATGGTGGTCATCGCCGACGACAGCAAGCTGGTCGCCGCGCTCGGCAAATTCCCGCTTCCCGTCGAGGTGGTGCGGTTCGGGCTGCTGGCTACGGTGAGGCTTATCAAGGCGCTCGCCGCGCAGGCCGGATGCGAGGGTGAAGTCAATCTGCGTGCGGCGCAAGGCGACGCGCCCTTCATCACCGATCAGGGCAATCTCATCGTCGATTGCACCTTCGGCTCCATTCCGGAGCCCGAGGTACTCGCCTTCGCGTTAAAGCGCGTGCCGGGCGTGGTCGAGCATGGCCTGTTTCTCGGCCTCGCCGATTTGGCTATCGTGGCCGGCAGCGGCGGCGTGAAGGCATTGCGCCGCTTGGGAGCCTGAGCCAAGTGGCAGAGTACGACTACGATCTGTTCGTGATCGGCGCTGGCTCGGGCGGCGTGCGCGCCGCGAGACTCGCTTCCGAGCTCGGCGCCAAGGTCGGCATCGCTGAGGAATATCGCATCGGCGGGACCTGCGTGATCCGCGGCTGCGTGCCGAAGAAGCTGCTGGCCTATGGCAGCCGTTATGCGGGCGAGATCGAGGATGCGCGCGGCTTCGGCTGGACCTGCGAATCTTTGCGCTTCGACTGGCCGACCTTGATCCACAATGTCAGGCACGAGGTCGACCGGCTGAATGGCGCCTATACGCGAACGCTGGAGAAGGCGGGCGTCGATCGCTTTCTCACCCGCGCGAGCCTCGACGATCCGCATACGATCAAGTTTGCCGACCGCGACAATTCGGTATCAGCCAAGACCATTCTGGTCGCCACCGGCTCGCACCCTTTCATCCCCGACATTCCGGGCCGGGAGCATTTTATTACCTCCAATGAATGCTTCGAGCTGGAGGAGCTGCCCAAGAGCATCGCCATTGTCGGCGCGGGCTATATCGGCATGGAGTTCGCCTCGATCTTCGCGGGGCTCGGCGTGACGGTGACCGTGCTCCATCGCGGCGACCAGATCCTGCGCGATTTCGACGACGATCTCCGCGACGGGCTCGCCGCCGCCATGCGCGATCGCGGTGTCGGTCTTCGCATGAACGCCGAGGCTGCTTCGATCGAGAAAGAGGGGAGCGGCTTTCGCGTCAATCTCAAGCAGGGCGACTGCGTCACCGCTGATCTGGTGATGGCCGCCACCGGACGGCTTCCCACCACCATGAATTTCGGCCTGCAACAAATGGGTGTCGAATTGGGCTGGAACGGGCATCTGGTGGTGGACGAATTCTCCAAATCCTCCGTGGACTCGATCTACGCCGTGGGCGACGTGACCGACCGCATGCAACTCACCCCGGTCGCCATCCATGAGGCCACCGCCTTCGCCGAGACTCTGTTCAACGACACGCCGACACCGGTGGACCACAGCTTCACCGCGACCGCGGTGTTCTCCGAGCCCGAGATCGGCACGGTCGGCTTCACCGAGCAGAAGGCGCGCGAGATGTGCCGCTCGGTCGATATCTATAAGAACAGCTTCAAGCCGCTGCGCGCGACGGTCAGCGGCCGCGACGAGACCATGCTGATGAAGCTTGTGATCGACGGCGAGACCGACAAGGTGCTCGGCTGCCATGTGCTCGGCGCCGACGCGGCCGAGATCGTGCAGATGGCGGCCATCGCGCTTCGGCTCGGCGCGACCAAGGCGCAGTTCGACGCCACCAGGGCGCTGCATCCTTCCGCCGCCGAGGAATTGGTGACCATGCGCCAAAGATGGGAGCCACCGGCGCCGGTGGCGGGGTCCGATGCGGCGGCTTGAAGACAAAATCGCCCTGGTGACGGGCGCGGGCGCCGGCATCGGCCGCGCCATCGCCGAGACCTTCGCGCGTGAAGGCGCGCATGTGGTGGTGGCCGATATCGACGGCGAGGCGGCGAAAGAAGCCGCCGACGCCATCGTCAAGTCGAACGGCGCCGCGACCGCTCATGAAGTGGATGTCACCGATACGGCGCAAGTGCAGGCCTTGATGGCGGCGATCGGCAAGAGCCACGGCCGCCTCGACGTGCTGGTCAACAATGCGGGCGTCGGCGAGCGCGCCGACTTCCGTCATCTCTCCGACGAGGCCTGGGACCGGGTGTGGAAGGTCAATCTCGACGGCACGGTGCGCTGCGCGCGCGAGGCCTTCGAGCTGCTGCGCGCGTCGGGCCAGGCGTCGGTGATCAATCTCTCCTCGATCATGTCGGCCAAGCACACGCGCCAGATGGCGGTTTATTCAGCGACCAAGGGCGCGGTGTCGGCGCTGTCGCGCAGTCTCGCGGTCGAGTACGCGCCCTATGGCATCCGCGTGAACACGCTGCTGCCGGGCTACGTCGAGACGGCGCTGATCGGCCGCTACATCTCAAATCCGATGATCGCCAAGGGGCTGCTCGCCCAGACGCCGCTCAGGCGCTTCGGCACGCCCGAGGACATCGCCAATGCGGCGCTGTTCCTAGCATCGGACGAGGCTGCCTACATCACCGGCGCTGCGCTCACCGTCGACGGTGGCATGTCCACCACACTCTAGGACGAGGCGCGCGCTTTAGCTGCTTTGGGCTTTGCGGCCTTTGCCGCGCCAGGCGGCATGACGGTTTCCTCGACGATGCCGTCCACCACCGACATTAGTGCCGCGTGCTCGGTGCCGCCCAGTTTCTTCACCGCGTCGTAACGGGCAAGCTGGCGGTCGGCGCTGGTGCCGCGCTCGACGATGGTCCGCGCATGCGCGATCTCGGCGGTGCAGCCGAAAAAGGCCGCGTCCTCGGCAACCAGCTCGAACAGCTCTTCGAGCAGCGTGGGGAAGGGCACCACCTCGCCCTTGCCGAAATCGACCATGCCCTGCTCGATGCCGTAGCGCTGCGCGCGCCAGCGGTTCTCGCGCACGAGGAAGAGCGGATAGTGCCGCCAGCGCTGGTTCTGCCGGCGCAGGCGATAGAGCATGCGCAACACGCAACGGAAGAGCGCGGCGATGGCCACGCCGTCCTCGACCAGCGGGCAGACATCGGTGATGCGCATTTCCAGCGTCGGGAAGCGCGCGGAGGGGCGCAGATCCCACCACAGCTTGGTCGCGTCCTCGATCAGCCCGGCATTGACCAGAAGCTCGATGGCGCGCGCATACTCGCTCCAGCTCGAGAATTGGTGGGGCAGGCCGGTGCGGGGCAGCTCGTCGAATACCGCCAGCCGGTAGGACTTGAGGCCAGTCTGCGTGCCCTCCCAGAAGGGCGATGAGGTCGACAGCGCGAGCAGATGCGGCAGGAAATAGGCCGCCTGGCCGAGCAGGTCGATGCGTAAGTCTTCGTCCTCGATGGCGACATGCACATGCATGCCGCAGATCACCAGCCGCCGCCCGACCTGCTGCAGATCCCGAGCGAGCATATTGTAGCGCTCCTTGTCGGTATGCTGCTGATCCTGCCAATGGGCGAAGGGATGCGTCGATGAGGCGATGGGCGCGAGTCCGAACTCGCCGGCGAGACGGCCCACTGTGCCGCGCAAATGCACCAGCTCGTCGCGCGCTTCCTGCACCGTTTTGCAGACGCGCGTGCCGATCTCGATCTGGGAGCGCAGGAACTCCGGGCTGACCTGACCGCGCAGCGATTCTTCCAGCTTGGTGAAAAGGGCCGGCGGTTTCTCCTGGACGAGATCGCGCGTGGCCTGGTTGACGAGGAGATATTCCTCCTCGATGCCGATGGTAAAGCTTGGTTCCTTGATGGTCATGGGCGGCATGGTGGCACAATCGGCAGGGCCTGCGGTAGGCCCTATGCCGGCGCCAGCCCCCTCAGCAGGTAGCCGACCCCATAGGCCACGCCGGCGGCAAGCATGCCGATGGCGAAGGTCTCGAGCCCGGCCCGCCACCAGGGCGTCGGCGACCAATAGCTTCTGAGCGAGCCGATGGCGAAGAAGGTGAGTCCGGTCATGATCGTGGCGGGCAGAACGGGCGCGGGCAGCATCAGCGCGAAGGGGATCAGCGGCACGGCGCCGCACACCACGAAGGCGGCGAAGGTCATGAGCGCGGCCCTTATCGGCGAGCGCGTCATCGCCGGCATGCCGTGCTCCTCGCGCATCATGGTGTCGATCCAGCGCCCGCGCTCTTCGGTGATGACGGCGACGGCGGTCTCCAGCGCTTCGCCTTCGAAGCCCTTGGCCTGGAAAATCTGCCGCACCTCCTCGCGCTCGCCCTCCGGCGCTAGCGCCACGTGGCGCTCCTCCATGCGGCGGAGCTGCTCGTATTCGTCATGCTCGGCCTTGGTGCCGGTATAATTGGCGGCGGCCATGGAGAAGCCGTCGGCGAGCAGGTTGGCGATGCCGAGGATGAGAACTATGCCTCCCGAGAGACTGGCGCCGACCACGCCCGCCATGATGGCGAAGGTGGTCACCGTGCCGTCGATGCCGCCATAGACCCAGTCACGGAGATAGCTGGCCTTGGGCCCGGTCTCCAGTCGCTTGGCGATCTCGCGCGGGTGATGGCCGTGTTCGAGGTGGCGGTCCAAGGAGCCGGCTCCGTTCCAGGTGCTTTAACCGGTTTGTGGCATGGCTTAAGGGGGGCGGGCAATCGGCCGCGCGCCTAGCCACGCTCAAGCCGATCGCCTATATAGCGTTGACTTTGCAAGGAGAGCCTTGATGGCGTCCCGATGGAGCCCTGACAGCTGGCGCTCGAAGCCGGTCGAGCAAGTCCCGGTCTATCCCGACCCGGGCGCGCTCGGCGAGGTGGAGAAGCAGCTCGCCACCTTCCCGCCGCTAGTTTTCGCGGGCGAGGCGCGCGAGCTGAAGGCCAAGCTCGCCCGCGTCGCCGCCGGCGAGGCTTTCCTGCTGCAAGGGGGCGACTGTACCGAGAGCTTCGCCGAGCATCGCGCCGACGCCATCCGCGATTTCTTCCGCGTGTTCCTGCAAATGGCAGTGGTGCTGACCTACGCCGGCGGCTCGCCGGTGGTGAAGCTCGGCCGCATCGCCGGCCAGTTCGCCAAGCCGCGTTCCGCCCCGAACGAGACGCAGAACGGCAAGGAGTTGCCGAGCTATCGCGGCGACATCATCAACGCCATCGAGTTCGACGAGACCGCGCGCGTGCCCGATCCGCAGCGCATGCTGATGGCCTACCGGCAGTCAGCCGCCACGCTCAATCTGCTGCGCGCCTTCGCGCAAGGCGGTTACGCCAATCTCGAACATGTGCATCAGTGGAATCTCGGCTTCGTCAAGGACAGCCCGGCCGGGCATCGCTACCAGGAATTGGCCGAGCATATCGCCGAGACCTTGCGCTTCATGCGCGCCATCGGGCTCGACGCCGACAATACGCCGCAGCTCCGCACCACGAGCTTCTATACGAGCCACGAGGCGCTGCTGCTCGGCTACGAGCAGGCCTTCACCCGCGTCGATTCCACCTCGGGCGACTGGTATGCGACCTCCGGCCATTTCCTGTGGGCCGGCGACCGCACCCGACAGCTGGATCATGCGCATATCGATTATCTGCGCGGCATCAAGAATCCGGTCGGGACGAAGGTCGGCCCGAGCCTTGGCCCCGACGAATTGCTCAAGCTGATCGACGTGCTCAGCCCGCAAAACGAGCCGGGCCGTCTCACGCTCATCTGCCGCTTCGGCGCCGATCATGTCGCCAAGCATCTGCCCGCGCTCATACGCGCCGTGACGCGCGAAGGCAAGTCGGTGGTGTGGGCCTGCGATCCCATGCACGGCAACACCATCAAGGCCGGCAGCGGCTACAAGACGCGGCCCTTCGACTTGATCCTGTCCGAGGTCGAGAGCTTCTTCGACATCCACCGCAGCGAAGGCACCCATGCCGGCGGCATCCATGTGGAGATGACCGGACAGAACGTGACCGAATGCGTCGGAGGTGCCAAGGCCGTCACCGAGACCGATCTGTCGGACCGCTACCACACCCATTGCGATCCGCGGCTCAACGCCGACCAGTCGC
>JBBDYM010000055.1:0-12079 GCA_040901485.1 Methyloceanibacter sp. | reverse complement strand
TAGATCCAGCCCTCCATCCAGCCATGCGCGTCGCAGTCGACGCGGACCGTTCCGGCGCGCTTCAGCTCGACGGGGATTCGCTGTCCCTCATTCGGCAAGCCCAAGTTGAAGGCGGTCCGCTTGCCGTAATATCCGTGTGTGTTGTGGAGCACCGGATCGCTGTTGACGACGTCTAGCTGACCTGGGGGAATGACCTGAACCTCAGGTTCGAAACGGCATTTGACATTGTCAATCTCGGGCGGCTTGCTCTGCTCAGGCCAAGCCTTTCCCTTGGCGACGTCGACGAGGTATACGACCGAGCTCTCGACGGCCTGGTCGCCGCCGACCCGGATCAGCGGCTCCTCGCGGGGGCCTCCGCAGGTCTCCACATTCTTGGAAGGAATGATCTTTCTTGTCGGCACATCGCCCCGATAGACGACGATCCCCTCAAGGGTTCCGCCGTCGGCAACAGTACCCACTTCGTATGATTGCGCGGGAGAAAACGCGAGCGATACTACAAGGATCGCAAGCAGACCGAACGGAACATCGGATTTCATGTTCACGGCCATTCCTCTCTCTCCTACCCTATCGTATCATGACGGGTAACACCACCATCAGAATCGGCCTCATCCGAAGCCAAGTCCAATAAGAAATACTTATCGGGGTCATTGGAAAAAATGATCACGCCGCGTGCGCAAGAGCGCTAAGGTTCAGCTGGCTGGGGATCTCAAACCGATCAATCTCGCAGATTCGGCAGCGTGAAACTCTTCGTCGCTCCGCTCGACCCTTCGAGCAGTGAATCTTGAGGAAGAGCAGTGAGTCTTGAGGAGGAAATGACTGCCAAGGAGCTCAAGTTCTCGTTCGACGCTCGCGACAAGATGCTGCGCGGCATAGACGTTCTCGCCAACGCGGTGAGGGTCACACTGGGACCCCGGGGGCGCAATGTCGCAATCGACAGATCCTTCGGACCGAGGATCACCAAGGATGGGGTGAGCGTCGCCAACGAGATTGTGCTCGGCGACAAGTTCGAGAACATGGGTGTGCAGATGGTGCGCCAGGCCGCCATCAAGACGTCTTATCTGGCCGGCGACGGGACGACCACTTCGATCGTGCTCGCGCATGGGATTGTCCGGAATGGCGCGAGGACGGTAGCCGCCGGCATGAATCCGATGGACCTGAAGCGTGGCATCGATCGCGCGGTAGAGGCCATTGTAGCGGAGCTTAAGAAGAACGCGAGGAAAGTCGTCTCCAATGTCGAGATCGAACAGATCGGGACCATCTCAGCCAATGGCGACTCGGAGATCGGCCGCACCATCGCCGACGCCATGAACAAGGTCGGCAACGACGGCGTAATTACCGTCGAAGACGGAACGTCGCGCCAGACGGAGGTCGAAGTCGTTGAAGGCATTCAGTTCGACCGCAGTTACATCTCTCCACATTTCATCACCGACCGTCACAAGAGAGTCGTGGAGATGGAGGACGCCTATATCCTCATCAGCGAGAAGAAGCTCTCCAGCATTGACCAACTGTTGCCGCTGCTCGAGAAGGTCGTGCAGACCGGAAAGCCGCTGCTCATCATCGCGGATGAGGTTGAGGGAGAGGTGATGGCGGCGCTCGTGGTCAACAAGCTACGCGGCAGTCTCAAAGTCGCCGCCGTGAAGGCGCCGGCTTATGGAGATTTGCGCAAGGCAATCCTGCAGGACATCGCGCTCCTGACAGGTGGAACGGTGATCTCGGAGGATCTCGGCCTCAAACTCGAGACCGTGTCGCTCGACATGCTAGGACGCACCAGGAAGGCGACGATCGACAAGGAGAACACCACCATCGTCGGCGGGGCCGCAAAGAAGCCCGCCATCAAGGCCCGCGTGGTCGAGATCAAGACCCGGATCGAAGAGGCCACCTCCGACTACGATCGCGAGAAGCTCCAGGAGCGGCTGGCCAGGCTCACAGGCGGCGTCGCCGTCATCCGTGTCGGTGGTGCCACCGAGAGCGAGGTCAGGGAGAAGAAAGATCGCATCCGCAACGCGATGCACGCTACCAGAGCCGCGGTCGAGGAGGGCATTCTGCCGGGCGGCGGTGTCGCCTTGTTGCGTGCCAGTCGAGCGCTGGCAAGACTCAACAACGACAACGACGACCAGAAGGCGGGCATCGAGATCGTGAGGAAGGCAATAGCTTGGCCAACCCGGCAGATCGCAATCAATGCCGGACTGGACGGCTCTGTCGTCGTTGCCAAGATCCTCGAAAAGGAAGACTACGCCTATGGCTACGACGCCCAAGCGGGCGAATACGGGAATCTTCTGTCGAAGGGCATCATCGAACCCGCCAAGGTGGTGCGCGCGGCGCTCCAGAGCGCGGCCTCGGTGGCGGGCCTTCTCATCACCACCGAAGCCATGGTGGCCGAAGTACCGGGCCCGCCGCCACCAGAGCTTCCTGGTCATGACCACGACCATCATCACGACGTGGATTTCGACTAGACCGGGTTTCCCGCAGCGCCCGGCCGCGCAAACCGCCGCAACTATTCAGTCTTGTTCGCCACGGACAGTGCGCGAGATCGGCTGCCTCGCGTCGAAAAAGGCCGAGATTGCCCGAGGCTTCGCCTCACCACGACGATGGCCGGATGCACGTCGAAGAAGGGCAGCGTCGCGTCGCCCGACTTGAGTTTGATGGCGTTGGGAGCGACGTGATGACCACACGAGTACTACTCCCAGCCTCGGGGATTGATCGCCTCGCCCTCGGTGCCGAGCAGCTTGTCGTCCTGATTGAAGGACTGCGACCAAGACAGGCTTCAGCGTAGGACTGAAGAGTTCTGATGCGTCATCACGACCGGGGAGTAGGTCTGAATGACGAGGCATCAAATCTGCTTCTCGAAACTGGTCCGGGCCGCGAGCAACGCCCGAAGCGGCAGACGCCGCCTTACGACTTCCGTGTACCCCAGCAGAATGGTATCCTTAGCGCCGATCCCCGGTCATCTGAGGAATGTCGGGATAAAGCGGCCGAGCGGCGAATGTTCTAGGGGGAAAAGCTGGGCATGGATTACGAGGATCGCTTCCGCCAGCATTTGGAAGCGCTGCATCGCGAGGGCCGCTATCGGATTTTCGCCGATTTGAAGCGCCGCTGCGGGGCGTATCCTGCGGCCGACCATTTCGGCGAAGGGGGCACCCGCGCCGTGACCGTTTGGTGCTCCAACGACTATCTCGGCATGAGCCAGCACAAGATCGTGCGCGACGCCATGCATGAGGCGATCGAGGCGGTGGGCGCCGGTTCCGGCGGCACGCGCAACATCTCCGGCACCACGCATTATCACGTCGAGCTCGAGGCCGAGCTTGCCGATCTGCACGGCAAGGAGGCGGCGCTGCTCTTTACGAGCGCCTATATCGCCAACGATTCGACGCTCTCCACCTTGCAGCGGCTGATGCCGGGCCTGGTGATCTTCTCCGACGAGAAGAACCACGCCTCGATGATCGAGGGCATCAGGCGGGGCGGCGGTGAGAAGCATATCTTCCGCCATAACGACGTCGAGCATCTCGAGGAGCTCTTGAAGAAAGTGCCGGCGAGCACGCCGAAAATCATCGTGTTCGAGAGCGTCTATTCGATGGATGGCCATATCGCGCCGATCGAAGCGATCTGCGACCTCGCCGAGCAACACGGCGCGCTGACCTATCTCGACGAGGTGCATGCGGTCGGCCTGTACGGGCCGCGCGGCGGCGGCATCGCCGAGCGCGACGGCGTGATGCAACGCGTCGACATCGTCAACGGCACCTTGGCCAAGGGCTTCGGCGTGATGGGAGGCTATATTGCCGCTAGCGCCGCCTGCTGCGACGCGATCCGCTCGTATGCGCCGGGCTTCATCTTCACCACGTCGCTCGCGCCGGCCATCGCCGCCGGCGCGCTCGCCTCGATCCGGTATCTGAAAGTGAGCGAGGTCGAGCGCGCGCGACTGAAGGAGCGGGTCGGCAAGGTGAAGCGGCTGATGGCCGACGCCCGACTACCGGTGATGGAGAATCCGAGCCACATCGTGCCGGTGATGGTCGGCGACCCGGTGCACTGCAAGGCGGTGACCGACACGCTGCTCACCCACTACCGGATCTATGTGCAGCCGATCAACTACCCGACCGTGAAGCGCGGCGCCGAGCGCATGCGCTTTACCCCCTCCCCGGTGCATACCGACGCGGAGATCGCCGCGCTAATAGCCGCGCTCGAAGAGCTGTGGGCCGCCTGCCCTGTCGGCAAAGGTGAATATGTGAGGCTCGCCGCCGAGTAGCGGCCCTCTCCCCTCAGACTTTTTTCTACATCTCCGTCCGCCATCCCTCCAATCCGGACGGGGATTGCCGGCGTCACGTCAACGCCACACTTTACTGGCGAACCGGCCCGGCAGGCCGATTGGATATGGGGGGAATAACCTCTGTGGTCGCATTTTGTTGTCGCCCGCGTGGGCCTCGGATGGCTCGTGGAGGGTATGTGACAGCGGATGCCTAATCGCGGTGGCCGCACGCAATTGTAAACCGGGACAACGACCTACTTTACCGTCAACCTCCCCAAAGTGGTGACGTAGCGAACAGCCCGCGCTGAGGCCTACGACAGCTCTGATGCAAAATCAGGGCTCTCGCTGACGTGCGCGGGCCTCGGCCGCGAGCCTGACCAGTTCTTTGCGGGCCCCCGACGGGGTAGCGATCGGCGTCGCGAAGACGATCCGCCGCGCTTGTCCTTCAAGGATAATGTCGCAGCCCTCGGGGTCGATGCCGGCCATGCGCCAGGACCCTGGAGAGGCGCCGGCCAGGGACGTGGCATAAAGCTCGAGAGCATCGGCATGATCCCCGTTCATGTGCTCGACAATGCCAGGCTCGCCCTCAATGAGGGCCTCGGCGCCTCGAAGCGGCAGGAGAAGGTCGCTCGGGCCAAGATCGAAGATGCGTCCGAAGCCGCCGATGTAGTGGGCGCCCTCGACCGCCAAGCGCCAAAAGGCGAAATCCGGAAAGTCGGCATAGAGCGAAGCCTCCGGATGGCGGGCGAGAAACCTTCGCCTAACTCCCTCGTCGGTGGTGGGCGCAACCACACCGTAGAGCGTGAGCCTCGCCCCTTGCAAGGGATCGGCGAGGGCGCCGGTCTCCTCAACCATGATCGAGGCGCGGCCATCCTTCGCGAGGTTAGCGGTGTGGCGCGCGAGCTTCGAAATGAGGACGGTGGGAGCGCCCGCAGCGTCCGTCGCCAGCGTGACAAGGGAGACGTAAGGATAACCGTTGCCGCGGTCGATGGTCGCCAGTGACCCCTTGAAGGCGCGGCGCACGAGGCCCCTGGCAGAGGCCGCGACCTCAGCTTTTGCGGGCGACGATCGTAACATTCTCACCCCTTACGCATGGTGCTCGAGGCGGAAGGCTACCCAGACTTACAATGACGGGGCAAGCGCGCTCGACGGCTTTGCCGAAAGCCCCCCTGACCTCGCCATCCTCGACATCAAGATACCGCGCATGGATGCCATGGAGCTGCTGCGCCGCCTGCGCGAGATTCTGCGGCTGATCGCGGAATTGTGGCCGCCGCCCAATCCAGCGCCAGCTTGAACGGGCCGGTTGCATGAGTTCCAGCGAAAACCACGTGCGAGGTGTGCCTTGGTGAAGACGAATCCACATTTTTGGCGCGGAACGCACTGGTGTCACCGACTTTGGTGCAAGGCAGCCCCCGTCTGGCGAAGCTCCGAGCTTGCCAATGCCAGTCCACAGAGGCAATCTCACCCCAACAGAACGGTCATCGGGTGCATGTCGTTAAGACCTGCCCCACAATACCGAAGCTGGGCCCATTCTTTGTGCAACTCGTAACCCGACAGCCTGACGATCGCGACTGCCAGGACGAAACCTCTGCGCTAGGCGTGGAGGGGAGGGCAGCGGGCCGCGCCTCGCTTCGCCCGGTCATGGCGCTCACGCCCTATCTCCTTCGCCACTGGGGGATGCTCGCCGCCGCGCTTATTGCGCTGATCGTCTCGGCCGGGGCCACGCTTGCCGTGCCGCTTGCCATCAGGCGCATGATCGATCTCGGCTTCTCCGGCATCGAGCCCGATTTCGTCGACAAATATTTCGCCACGCTCATCGGCATCGGCATCGTCCTCGCCCTGGCGAGTGCGTCGCGCTTCTACGCGGTGAACTGGCTGGGCGAACGGGTTGTGGCGGACATTCGCCGCGACGTGTTCAAGCACCTGACCGGCTTGAGCCCCGCCTTTTACGAGGTGTCGCATTCGGGTGAGGTGATTTCGCGGCTCACCGCCGACACGACCCAGGTCAAGGCGGCGGCAAGCACGGTAATCTCGCAGGCGCTGCGCAACATACTTCTGTTGGCCGGAGCCGCCGTCATGATGGTGGTGACGAGCCCCAAGCTGTCGCTCGCCGTGCTGATCGCCATTCCCGTCATCATGCTGCCGCTGGTCGCCTACGGCCGCTCGGTCAGGGCGTTCTCGCGTCAGGCGCAGGACACGCTGGCGCAGGCTTCCGCCTATGCCGCCGAGAGCCTCGCCCAGGTCAGGGTGCTGCAAGCCTTCACCCATGAGGAGGCCGCGGCAAGGCGCTTCGGCAAAGCGGTCGAGCGCTCCTTCCTGGCGGCCAATGCGCGGGCAAAGGCGCGCGCCGGGCTCACGGCCATCGCCATCTTCCTCATCTTTGCCAGCGTCGTGGGCGTGCTGTGGTACGGCGCCCAGGATGTGCTTTCAGGCGCCATGACCGGGGGCAAGCTCTCCCAGTTCGTTCTCTATGCCGTCCTTGCCGCCAGCGCTGTCGGCGGCCTTAGCGAGGTGTGGGGCGAAGTGGCGCAATGCATGGGCGCGGCCGAGCGCTTGAGCGAGCTGCTTCTCGTCAAGTCGAAGATCAAATCCCCCCGCCATCCGAAGGCGCTGCCCGAGCCGCCGCGCGGCGAGATCGCCTTTCGCGACGTCTCCTTCTCCTATCCGTTGCGGCCCGAGACGAACGCGCTCGATCGCGTGCGCTTTCAGGTGGCGCCGGGAGAGCGGGTCGCGCTGGTCGGGCCTTCGGGTGCGGGCAAGACCACGATCTTCGCGCTTCTGCTTCGCTTCTACGATCCTGACAGAGGCACGGTCGAGGTCGATGGCTTAGCGGTGAATGAAGCCGAGCTTGCCGCGCTTCGCTCCCGCTTCGCGCTCGTGCCGCAAGAGACGGCGCTGTTCGCCGACACAGTCGCCGCCAATATCGCCTATGGCGCCAAAGATGCGACCATGACCGAGATCGAGACTGCCGCGAAGGCGGCCTTCGCCCACGACTTTGTCATGGCGTTACCCCAGGGCTACGACACTCCGCTCGGGGAGGGCGGCGTGACGCTCTCGGCCGGGCAGCGCCAGAGGATCGCCATCGCGCGCGCGGTGTTGCGCAATGCGCCCATCCTGCTGCTCGACGAGGCGACCAGCGCGCTCGATGCGGAGAGCGAGACGCTGGTACAGAAAGCGCTCGACAGGATCATGGAGGGCCGCTCTACGCTTGTGATCGCGCATCGTCTTGCCACCGTCATGCGCGCCGACCGCATCCTGGTGTTCGATCATGGCCGCCTTGTCGAAGAGGGAACGCATCAGAGTCTGATCGGGAAGGGCGGCGTCTATAAGCGACTGGCCGAGCTGCAATTCGCCCCCGACGCCGCGGAGTGAACCCCCTCTGCATTTCCTCATGCTGACGAGGCGCTGGAGGGAACCGTCTGAAGGAGGGCCGAGAGGCTGCGGCGCACCGGCATGATCATTCCCCGGCGGGGACGGAGGCGATCTTGGCATCCGCCCGCTTGGGTGCACCGACGCGCAAGCGCCGGTCCGTGAGCGACACGGCGCCGCCGATGAACATGATTACGGCGCCGAACCAGATCAGCCACACCAGCGGGTTGAAATAGACGCGGATGGTGTAAGCGCCGTCCTTCAAGGAATCGCCGAGCACGGCATAGAGATCGCCGCGCCAGCTGGTGTGGATGCCGGCTTCGGTGGTGCCGCTCTGCTCGGCCATGAACTCGCGCTTGGAGGGGGTGAGCTCGGTCACCTCCTTGCCGTTGCGCGTCACCGTGAACAGGGCAACCTGCTCACGGTAGTTTGGCCCTTGGCGCGGGGCGATGCCGTTGAAGACAAGGTGGTAGCCGGCGATGTCGGTGGTGTCGCCCGGCTTGAGCGCCAGGATCTGCTCGGACCGCCACGCCGTGGTGGCGACGATGCCGATCACCGCGAGCCCAAGGCCCGCATGCGCCAGGGCCGAGCCGAAAGCCGCGCGCGGCAGATTGCGCAAGCGCCGCCAGGCTTCCGAGGCGGAGGCGTCGAACAGCTTCACGCGGGTTGTGAGTTCGGTCAGCGCCCCCATGACCAGCCAGAAGCCGAGGCCGATGCCGAAAGGCGCAAGCCACGGTCCTCTGCGGTTGATGGCGAGCAGCACCACGGCCACGGCGAGTGCGAGTCCTATCGCCACCATGAGCCGCTGCGCCGCGCCGAGAAGATCGCCCCGCTTCCAGGCGAGCAGCGGCCCGAACGGCACGGCGATGAGCAGCGGCACCATCAGCGGCACGAAGGTGAGATTGAAGAAGGGCGGGCCGACCGAGATTTTCTCGCCGGTGATCGCTTCGAGCGCGAGTGGATAGAGCGTGCCGACGAATACCGCGGCGCAAGCGGTGGTGAGCAGCAGGTTGTTGAGGACGAGCGCGCCCTCGCGGCTGATCGGTGCGAACAGTCCGCCTTGGGAGAGCAGCGGCGCGCGCCAGGCAAAAAGAGTGAGCGCCCCTCCGACGAATAAACCCATGATGGCGAGGATGAACACGCCGCGCGCGGGATCGACGGCGAAGGCATGCACCGAGGTGAGCACGCCGGAGCGCACCAGGAAGGTGCCCATCAGCGATAGCGAGAAGGTGATGATGGCGAGCAGGATGGTCCACACTTTCAGCGCGTCGCGCTTCTCCATCACCAGCGCCGAATGCAGCAGCGCGGTGCCGGCGAGCCACGGCATGAAAGAGGCGTTCTCCACCGGGTCCCAGAACCAGAACCCGCCCCAGCCGAGCTCGTAATAGGCCCACCATGAGCCCATGGCGATGCCGATGGTGAGACACATCCAGGCGGCGAGAGTCCAGGGCCGCACCCAGCGCGCCCAGGCGGCATCGATGCGGCCGTCGATCAGCGCGGCGACGGCGAAGGAGAAGGCCATGGAGAAGCCGACATAGCCGGCATAGAGAAACGGTGGATGGAAGGCGAGCGCCGGGTCTTGCAGGACCGGGTTCAGGCCCATTCCGTCGAACGGCGCGGGATCGATCCGCGTGAACGGATTCGACGTCATGATGATGAATAGGAGAAAGGCCGCCCCGATCGCGCCCTGCACCGCGAGCACATTGGCCTGGAGCTGTTTCGGCAGATTGGTGCCGTAGATCGCGACAGCCGCGCCGAACAAAGCGAGGATCAGCACCCACAGAACCATGGAGCCTTCATGGTTCCCCCACACGCCTGAGATTTTGTAGAGTAGCGGCTTGGCCGAGTGCGAGTTCTGCCAGACATTCAGGACCGAGAAGTCCGAGGTGACATAGGCGGTGGTCAGCGCAACAAAGGCGATGCCGACCAGAATGAACTGAAGCTGCGCCGCGGGAAGCGCCACCGCCGCTAGCTGCGGATCGCGGACGCGCATGCCGATAAGCGGCAGCATCGCCTGGACGATGGCGACGCCTAGCGCAAGAATCAGCGCGTAATGCCCGGTTTCTGCGATCATCCTGCGTCCCGGTTCATCTCCACTCTCAACCGAGATTCCCCAGACGGACTCTGGAACGGCGTAGACGATAGCAGACGGCGGGGTTCCCCGGAAGCCACAGGCGGACTGCGCTGTGCTCGCGGCGCTTCCGTCAGCCTCGGCGTCCCAAACGACGTTTGAGCCGCCGCAGGGATATTCTCCTCGGCAGCGAGACGCTCGTGGACGAGTTCGCGACCGAGTTCAAGCGGGAATTGACCCGCCTCCGTAGGGAACGCCATGGAGCGGGTCGGCACCTTCTGAAGGACCTTTAGCAGGTCGAGCGCGGCATTAAACGCTGCTTGGATTTCATTACCGGGGGCGATGGTGACCCTGGTTCTGTGCGCGATCAGTTACGCCGTCTGGAGGCTCGCAAACGCGAAATCGCTGCCGATTTAAAAGTCCAACAAGGCGACATGGAGATCACCATCCATCCCAATCTCCCGGACCTCTACCGCAGAAAGGTCTCCAGACTGCAGCGGCTATTGGATGACGAGGAGACTCGCTCGCAGGCCGTTGAAATCATCCGCTCGCTTATTGATCGGATCGAAGTTCACCCCGGCCAAGAACGTGGCCACTGCGAGGCCATTATTGTCGGTGCCCCTGGCTCAAATCCTCGCTTTCGCGCAGCAAAAAACAACCGCCGCCTCCTCGGGAGACGGCGGTACGTTCTTGATGGTTGCGGGGCCTGCAACCACCGAGAATTGACTCTGCCGCCCATAGATATTTGACCGTTGGTATAGCCTGTAGAGGTCCGAATTGGTGCAGATAGCGGATGTCCCTCCCCGCTGGCGCTGAGTCTGCTTCGTGCCATTAGCGGACATGGCTGGTTCAGAATTTGCGGTCAGGGCGATGTTGAAGGAGTGGCTCGGTTGGCGAAACGTTCGACTATGAAGGTTGGCGCTTCGAAGTTGTCGACCTCGACGGACGCCGCATTGACAAGGTGCTTGCGATCCGTTCTGAGGCGGAGACCGCCACTGATGCGTCTAGCTGACCCCCAATGAAGCATAAGGGCCTAGGAGATGGTCCTCGAAACAGCCGAAGTGCCAAACTTCGGCGCTGCCCAAACCGGTTCCTTCTAAGGGGGTGCTGGAACCGATTTTACTGCGGCTGCGGTGCTGCGGCTGGCGGCGTCGGCATCGGCCCGTCAGTGGGTGTCGAGGTCGGCAGCACATACCAGACCAGGATCAACGCAAGCACGACCGCAGCTGCAATGATGAGCACCCTGTTCGTGTCCATGGCTTTCAACTCCCCAGTCTTCTCGCCTACGATAACTTTGTTTCTCGCCTAGAAACAAGCCAACTTGATACGCCGAGCGTCAGATCAAGATCATGATGGCGCCCCATACAATCACAGCGACTTTGGCTAGAAAGGCCCATTTTGGCGGTCCTTCATATCGTTGGGCACTACGCCATACGCCGACCACAGCGGTTAGAATGAATGGAACGGGAAGCAGAAACAGGCCAACGCCCACGGCATCGGGTAGGCCTGCCACGACCGCTGCGATAGCGGCCGCGGTCGCCACAACATTCACGATCACGCCATAGGCGATCGCATATTCCCAAAAGGCTTGACCAAGCGGGAGATCTCCCCTCCAGAGCGCTAACAAGGGCGCCATCACAATCCTTGGCCTTTGCGTAGGTTCCATGACGATCCCACGGAATAACTAAAATCGAGCGTTGAGTGGGCTAGCGCAGGGCATTTATGACAGTAATGTGACGCTTGGGCAGACACTGAACTCTAGTGGGGTCATATGGGGAGGCGCCTGCTGGGGGGAGGATGCGGCGGATTGCCAGTATTGCGGGTCCACTGGCGTTGCTGGCTGCGACCTTCGTCTTACTATTCTTCACCGAGCCAATCCCCGTGCGCTTATGTTTTGCGGTCGCGGTCACGGCCGGTGTGGTTTTTTTCCTTACGGCTCTGTCGCGGCGGCTGCTCTTCGCCAGCGCTATCGCCGCATCGCTCGTCGCCATCGTGCTTCTCGTGTCTCTCAAGAAGCAGGCGACGATGAACATGGGCCTGCACTCCTACGATCTGTTCTTCTATCTGAACGCCGACACCTTCGCCTTCCTCTGGGGCGATTATCGCGGCATCGTGGTCAGCGTCCTTGCGGCTTGCGCCGCCGCTCTAGTCCTGGCGGCGGCGGCTTGGCGCTACGACGCGACCCGGCTCTCGCGTCTCGCGTCCGCAATCGCCTTGATCCTCGTGAAATCAGTCTTTTTATCTAGAGGGCTGTTGAAATCAGTCATTTTGTGTAGATGGCCGTTGTTTTCGGGCGCTTGATGCTTGCGGCCGACCATACCCGAAAGATCCAAGACGCTTACTCCCTCACGCTGTACGACAGGCCATATGAACCCCAACCCTGGCTTCGAGCATATCAA
>JBBDYM010000054.1:0-65303 GCA_040901485.1 Methyloceanibacter sp. | reverse complement strand
TCAGGACCTCGATCTTGGTGGAGACCTTGGCGCCGCCGACAATGGCCATGACCGGACGCTCCGGCTGCTCGAGCGCTTCGCCGAGCGCCCTGATCTCGGCCATCATCAACAACCCGGCATAAGACGGCAGCAGATCGGCGATGGCGTCGATCGAGGCATTGGCCCGATGGGCCGAGGAAAAGGCGTCATTGACATAGATGTCGCCATGCGCGGCAAGTTGCTTGGCGAAGACGGGGTGGTTCGTCTCCTCGCCCGGATAGAAGCGGAGATTCTCCAGCACGGCCACGTCGCCCGGCTTCAGCGCGGCAAGACCCCGCTTGACCTCTTCGCCGATGCAATCGCCGATGAAGCGGACATTGGTGCCCGGCATCAGCTCCTGCATCTTAGCGGCGATCGGCTTCAAGGAGGTCTCAGGATTGATCACCCCTTTGGGGCGCCCAAGATGCGACAGCACGATCACAATGGCGCCGGCGCGGGACAATTTTGAGATGGTGGGCAGCACGCGCTTGATGCGCGTGTCGTCGGCAACCTTGCCCTTTTCGATGGGCACGTTGAAATCGACGCGGATCAGCACGCGCTTGCCGCGTACGTCCACGCCGTCGATGGTCCTGATGCTGGAGAGATCGAACCCGCCTGCCTGCAGCTTACCCGGCGCCCCCTCCCCGGCCGCACCGCCGTCGTTCATATCAGGCGGCCCATGGCAACCGCGGTGTCGCTCATGCGGTTGGAGAAGCCCCATTCATTGTCGTACCAGGCGACCACCCGGCAGAACGTGCCATCGACCACGTGGGTGCTGTTGAGGTCGAAGATCGAGCTCAGTGGATCGTGGTTGAAATCCGTCGACACGAGCGGCTTGGCGTTGACGCCGAGAACACCCTTGAGCGGCCCGCTGGCGGCAGCGGTCATGGCCTTGTTGATCTCCTCGGCGGTAGTCGGCCGCGACGACTGGAAGGTGAGATCGACCAGGCTGACATTCGGCACCGGCACGCGGATGGCCGAGCCGTCGAGCTTGCCTTTCAGCTCCGGCAGCACGAGGCCCACGGCCTTGGCGGCGCCGGTCGAGGTCGGGATCAGATTCACCGCGCTGGCTCGCGCGCGATAGGGATCTTTGTGCAGCGTGTCCACGGTGCGCTGATCGCCGGTATAGGCGTGCACCGTGGTCATGTAGCCGTGCTTGATGCCGATCGCCTCGTTAAGCACCTGGGCCACGGGCGCAAGGCAGTTGGTGGTGCAGGAGGCGTTGGAGACGACGTGATGCTCCTGGGTGAGCTGATCGTGGTTGACGCCGAACACCACGGTGAGGTCAGCGCCTGTGCAGGGCGCCGACACCAGCACGCGCTTGGCGCCGGCGGTCAGATGCTTGGCCGCACCGTCGCGGTCGGTGAAGCGGCCGGTGCATTCCATGACGATGTCGACGCCGAGATCGCGCCAGGGCAGCTTTTCGGGCGTGGCTTCCGCCAGCACGGCGACATCCTGCCCGTCGGCCTTGAGATGGCCGTTGGCCACGGCAATCTTGCCGGGGAAGCGCCCATGCACGCTGTCGAATTCGAGCAGATGAGCGTTCATCTCGGCCGAGCCGAGGTCGTTGATCGCCACGAAATCGAGATCCTTGCGGCCGGACTCCAAAAAGGCCCGGAAGGTGAGCCTGCCGATCCGGCCGAACCCATTGATGGCGACGCGCTTGTTAGCCATTACTCTACCTTTTCGTCTTACGCACGAGGTCCCGCGCTGCCGCTGCTACGGCTGAGGCGGTGATGCCGAAATGTTTATATAGGTCTTGCGCCGGCGCCGACGCGCCGAATCCGCGCATGCCGACAAAGGCGCCATCGGGGCCGAGCCATTTGTCCCAGCCGAATTCGACCGCCGCCTCCACGGCAACGCGCGGCGCTGTGCCCAGGGCGGCGTTGCGGTAGCTCTCATCCTGGGTCGCGAACAGCTCGAAGCAGGGCATGGAAACGACCGCCGCCTTGATCCCCTCGCCTTCCAGCGCCTTGGCAGCCTCCACGGCGAGAGACAGCTCGGAGCCGGTGCCGATCAGGGTGACCTCGCGCTTGCCCCTGGGTTCGATCAGCACATAACCGCCCTTGGCAGAGAGATTCTCCTTGGTGGGGCTGGTGCGGAGCAGCGGTAGGCCCTGGCGCGTTAGCGCCAGGATAGTGGGGGTGTCCTTGGCGAGCAGCGCGAGCTCCCAGCACTCGGCGCATTCGACCGAGTCGGCGGGGCGCATGACATTGAGATTGGGCATGGCACGGAGCGCTGCCAGATGCTCGATCGGCTGGTGCGTGGGACCGTCCTCGCCGAGGCCGATGGAGTCGTGGGTCATGACATAGATCACGCGCTGGCCCATCAGCGCCGAAAGCCGGATCGATGGGCGGCAATAATCGGTGAACACCAGGAAGGTGCCGCCGTAAGGCACGATGCCGCCATGCAGCGCCATACCGTTCATGGCCGCGGCCATCTCATGCTCGCGCACGCCGTAATGGATATAGGTGCCGGAGAAATCGCCCGGCTTGACGATGGTGTGCAGCTTGGTCAGCGTGCCGTTCGAGCCGGTAAGATCGGCCGAGCCGCCGATCAGCCCGGGGATCACCGGCATAAGCCTCTCCAACACCTTCTGCGAGGATTGCCGCGTAGCAAGCTTGGCACCGTCTTTGGCGAAGTCGGACTTGATCGCCTCGACTGCCGCTTTGATGTCCTTCTGCACCTTGGCATCGATCGGATCGGTCAGATGCGTGCGTGCCAACGCGTCGAGCCGGCTTGCCGCTTGCGCCCAAGCTTCGTAGGCCCCGCGATGCCGCGTGCCGACAGCACGCCAACTCGCCATGATCGGTTTCGGAACATCAAATGGCTCGTGGTGCCAGCCCAGACTCTTGCGCGCGCCGGCGACCTCTTCTTCGCCGAGTGCCGCGCCATGCGTCGCGGCTGTGCCCGCCTTGCTCGGCGCGCCATAACCGATGATTGTGCGGCAGGCGATCAGAGACGGCTTGTCAGTCACCTCACGCGCATTCTCGATTGCCAAAGCCACCGCCTCGGGATCGTGGCCGTCGACACGGGCGACGTGCCAATGCGACGCCCTGAAGCGCTCGAGCTGATCGTCGGAGACGGCGAGGTCTGTGGGGCCGTCGATCGAGATCTGGTTGTCGTCGAACAGCACGATCAGGCGACCGAGCTTGAGATGGCCGGCGAGCGAGATCGCTTCCTGGCTGATGCCCTCCATCAAGCAGCCGTCTCCCGCCAGGCAGTAGGTGTAGTGACTGACGATATCGTCGCCGTAGCGGTGGTTGAGTAGCCGCTCGGCGAGCGCCATGCCGACCGCGTTGCCGAGCCCCTGGCCGAGCGGCCCGGTGGTGGTCTCGATGCCGGGCGCATGGCTATATTCGGGGTGCCCCGGCGTGCGCGACCCAAGCTGGCGAAAGTTCCTGATCTCCTCGATGCTCATCTCGGGGTAGCCCGTCAGATAGAGCAGCGCATAAAGCAGCATGGAGCCGTGGCCGGCTGAGAGCACAAAGCGGTCGCGGTCGGGCCAATCGGGATGCGCGGCGTCGAATTTCAGGAAGCGGGTGAACAGCACGGTGGCGACATCGGCCATGCCCATGGGCATGCCAGGATGGCCGGAATCGGCCTTCTGCACCGCGTCCATGGCCAGCGCCCTTATGGCGTTCGCCATGTCCTGGTGGGTGGTTTCAGGTAACAGCTTTTCTTGCATCAGGGCTCCGCCCATCGATTCTCCTCGACCCCAGAAATGTCACGAATTGTCACTGAATGTCACTAGTAGGCGCGGACACCCATGGCGGCCTTGACCGCGTGATAGCCGACGAGCAGCTGGGTCAGCGCCAGCGGGTGGCTCTTGGGGGCGCCATTGGCGATATCGATGCGCCCGACCTGGTCACGCAGATGCCCGGCCTCAGGGATCAGGTTCCATAGCAGATCCTCGATCCGCTCGGCCCTCTTGTCGGAGATATTGCCGCTGATCTCAAGCACGTCGACGGGCTTGCCGTCTCGATCGCGGGCAAGCTCCAGGTGCATGCCGGCATTGCTAGACCCGTCGAACAGCGGGGTGAAATCGGGATGGGGCAGCGTCGGGCGCAGGATGTGGCGCACGTCGAGTTGGGTGTCGGAGCCGTTAGCGTCTTTCGACCTTTGGAAACGTATGACGATGTCGGCGAAGGTGCGCTGCGGATGGATGAAGTTCGGGCTGTCCACCTTGCGCCGCTCCAACTGGTCAATCACCTGTTTACGCGTATAGCCACGCTTGGTGGTGTCGCGGCGGAGCTTCCATTTGACCCGGAGCTCCTCCTCGGGGTCGAGATAGATCTTCACGTCGTAGCAATCGCGCATGGCGCGCGTGGTGTAGCCGAGCAGCCCCTCAGCGATGACGAACTCCTTGGGCTTGACATAGACCGGCTCTTCAAGCGTGCCCTCTCTGTGATCGTAGACCGGCTTCAAGACCGGCTCGCCCCGGCGCAACAGGCGCAGATGCTGTTCGAGGACATCGATATAGTTGGCGCGCGGATCGAGCGCCGACAGGCCGCCCTCGTTGCGTTGCCGCCGGGAAAGGCGATGGTAGTCGTCGGTGCAGAACACCGTGCAGTGCGCCTCGCCCAGAATCTGAGCGACGCCCGCCGACAGTGTCGTCTTACCCGATGCCGAATCACCCACGATGCCGAGGATGATCGGATGGTCCACACGCTTCGACATTCCCTACTCCAGGCGAGTCCTCACCTAAAAAATCTTATCGTTTATCGTCTTGTTTTTTACGCCACGTCGCGCGTCGCCACGCTCGCGAGGCGCTCGTTCGGAATATAGCTCGTCATGATCTGCCGTTCGCCAGAGGCGCCGGTGATCATCATGGTCTGCACCTTATAATGGGTCTTGCCGCGCTCCACGCCTTCCAGCATCAACCCCGTGGTGATCCCCGTGGCGCAGAAGAACACGTCGTCGGAGGTGATGATCTCGTCGCGGTCGTACCATTTCGAAGTGTCGATCCCGGCGTCCTTGACCGCCTTGGCCTCGGTCTGAAGCTGGGGGTCGAGCCGGGCGAGAAACTCGCCGCCGATTGCCCTTATGGCGCATGCCGACATAACGCCTTCAGGCGTACCGCCGGTTCCCATCAAGGCATCGATGCCCGAGCCGGGAATGGCGGCCATTAGCGCGCCGGCCACGTCACCCGCGGGATAGAGGGCCACTCTCGCTCCCGCCGCCAAGATGTTGCTCACCAACTCGCGGTGGCGCGGCTTTTCAAGGACGAAAACGGTCAGCTCGGAGACATCCTTGCCGATAATCTCGGCCAACGTCGTGAGCTTCTTGGCCGTCGGCCAGGTTGGGTCGATCTTGCCGCGGGCCGCGGGGCTTGCCACGAATTTCTCCATGTAGAACGCGGGCGCCGGATTCATCATGGCGCCGCGCGGCGCCACGGCGAGAACGGCAAGCGCATTGGTCAGGCCGCGCACGAGATAGCTCGTGCCCTCCACCGGATCGACGGCGATATCGGCTTTGAAGGTCGCGCCAGGCTTGCCCAGCCGTTCGCCGCGCTGCGGCTGCGGCGCCTCCCCTTTGGTCGCCTCGCCGATCACCACGACCGCGTCGATGTCTACGTTGGCCAGGGTGCTACGCATGGCGTCGAGCGCCGCGCGCCCGCCGTCTTCGGCGTCGCCGCGCCCGATCCAATTGAAGGCGGCGCAGGCGGCACCCTCGGTGACGCGACGGAGGGAGAACACGAGCTCCGGATTGGCCAGTCGCGGGTTATCCATGACGTCTCCTCAAAGCACCCTTCGGGGGCACTATACCTTATGGGTCGGCGCCGTCCCAAATTGCAAGGCAGTCAGCGCCGCACAAGACGCGGGTTAAGCGCATCCCGCAGTGCATCACCCAGGACATTGACCGAGATCAACAGGCCGATCAGCACCAGGCCGGGCAAAATGGTGACCCACCACGCACCTGCGAACATGAGATCGTAGCCGGAGCGGATCAGGGTGCCGAGCGACGGCTTGGTGACCGGCATGCCAAGGCCGAGAAAGGACAGCGCCGCCTCGGCCATGATGGCGCCGGCGACCTGGGTGGTCGCCACCACGATCAGCGGCGATGAGATGTTGGGCAGGATGTGGCGGTGCACAATGGCAAAGCTGCTCGCGCCAAGCGCCCGGCCGGCACGGACATAGTCCTTCGCTGCTTCGACCTGGGTGGCGGCTCGGGCGGTGCGGGCGAAAAAGGGCCATTCCGCTAGCCCGATGACGATCACCAGCAAAGGCACTGCGTAGCGGCTGAGGGTTTCCCCGCCAAGGCCGGCACGGAACAGGGCCATGACGATGATCGCCATCATCAACGTAGAAAGCGAAAGTTGGATGTCGGCCATCCGTGTCACAGCGCTATCCACCCTCCCCCCGGCATAGCCGGCCCACAGGCCCAGAGGCACACCGATCGCCGCCTGAATGACCACGGCGAGAATGCCGACCATGAGCGAGATACGAGTGCCGTAAAGGATGGCGCTGAACAAATCGCGCCCCTGTGAATCCGTGCCGAGCAGAAAGCGCGGATCGCTCCCTTCGAGCCAGATCGGCGGCAGCTCGGCGTCGAGCAGATCGAAGCTCGCAAGATCGAAGGGATTCTGCGGCGCGATGAGCGGCGCGAAAGCCGCCATCACGGCAATGATGCCAAACACAATCGCGGCAAGGGTCGCGCCGGGATGCTCGGCGGCGTAGGCAAGTATCGAGCGTGAATTGCTGCGTACCGCTTCGGCGCTCATCGTGTCCCCTCGAGACTGATGCGCGGATCGAGCATAAGGCTCAGTATGTCCACCAGCGTGTTGGTGATGACGAAGAGAAGACCGACGAAAACGAGATAGGTGGTGATCAGCGGCACATCGGCGCGGGTCACGGCCTCCAGAAAGAGGAAGCCCATGCCCGGCCATTGGAACACCGTCTCGGTGAGCAGAGTGTAGGCGATCAGCGTGCCGACCTGCAGCCCGCCGACGGCAACAAGAGGCAGGAGCGCATTGCGAAGCGCGTGGCTAAGCCAGACGCGCAAGGGACGGGCACCCTTGGCGCGAGCGGTGCGCACATAATCATGGCCAAGCTCATCGAGCATGGCGCCGCGCACCAGCCTGATGAACAGCGGCAGCATGATCGAGGACAGCGTGAGCGCGGGCAGGATGAGATGAGCAAGTCCATCGCGCGTCAGCAGACCCGTTTCCCAAAAGCCGAGATCGACGGTGTCGCCGCGGCCGAAGGCGGGCAGCCAGCCGAGCCAGACGGAGAAGATGGTGATGAGAAAAATCCCGGTGAGGAATACGGGTACGGAGATACCGAGCACGCTCAGGCTCAAGATCAGTCTTGCGCCAAACGCATCCGGCCTGACCGCGCAATAGATGCCGGCGGGGACCGAGAGCAGCAGTACGATCAGGCTCGCGCCGAGCACCAGCTCGAAACTCGCCGGGAATTTGGCGATGATCACTTCAGCGGTCGGCCGTTTATAGACATAGGACGTGCCGAGGTCGCCCGTGGCAGCGTTCCCGAGATAGCGGGCAAGCTGCACCGGCCAGGGCGCATCGAGGCCAAGTTCCTGTGCGAGCTTCGCGCGCTCGGCTTCGGGCACTGCCTCGCCCATGATCTCGCGCAGCGGATCGCCAAGTGCTGAGCGCACGGCAAAGGCGATGATGAGGATCGCCAGCATCACGAGCATGGCCTGGATAAGACGCTGCCCGAGAAAGGCCGCGCCAGCGGCAAGCTCTTTCATGGATGGATCATGCTTGGTTCAGACTCAGGCCCACGGTTCAGTAAGACCATAGGCTATGCTCGCGGCGACCGCAGCCTGCCATGGCACGTATAGAAGCACGATGGCGGTGAGGTGGGCCGCCGGATAAAGCAACAGCCCCAAGACTGCGCCGATGGCGATGATCGGCACCCAGACCCGCGTGCGCCTGATGGCTTGCGCGGGGATACCCGCCGCGAATGCGGTGAAGCCCGCGCCCACGGCCCCGCCGCAAAATCCTCCGACCAGCCAGCCAACGATCTCCCGGTTGGCTTTGGCGCCAGGGGCGGTGCCGAACAAGTCCGAACCCACCACCGCCGAGAACACGTCGTTGGCAGTGTTCACCGCCCCCAGCCAACCGATCAGAATCAGCGCCATGGTGAGCAGGCATTTGCCGGGCTCGCGGTTGACCCAAAGCCACAGCATGAGGGCAATGCCGCCGCCGAAGGCGAGCCCCGCATGAAGCGGCACACCTTCCGCGTTGATGAGAATCTCCAGGTCCTCCAGGCGCAAATCGGGCAATGGGGAGGGCAGGCTGGAGATGAGGCCGGTCAAGACGCCGATTCCGGCCATGATCGCTACGGCCCGGGCCGTTGGCGGCGGCCTCGGCAAAACATCGGCTCTCAGGACGTCCCACGTCATCCCCGTCAGCGGGTAGGTCCAAACGTGCTTCCGCCCCCCTTACGCTACGCTTAACGGCCGATATTCGGTTCCGGTTCCGGCCGTGAGGCGCCGTCGCGCGCCCTGAGTATAGTTGAGCGGCGCCAGGCTGACCAATGCGAACAGTGAGACGTGCCGAGGGGGTTAGCCTTAGCTGCCGGACTCAACGACAGACTTCATCTGGGCCAAGCCCTTTTCCATGTCGTCGCCGACCATCTTCTGGCCGTTCATGATCAAACAGAACGCCTTCTCGAGAAAATTATGGCGGGCGCCCATGGTCCAGGTCACGGCAGTCCGATCGCCGTCCGGCTTGAAGGTGAACTGCGACGTGCTGCTTCCCTCGAACGGCTTCACGAAATCGACCTTGATCTTAACCAGATCGCTGGGACGGCTCTCGACCAGAGTCATCTTCCCTTCGCCAACCTTGTCATTGCCGTCCCAAGTCATGACCGTTCCCTCACCTGACGGCGGACCTTCGAAATTCACCTTGGCCGCTGGGTCGAGCTTCGCCCACGGCGACCATGTATCCCATTTATGGAAGTCGTTCACCCGCGCGAAGACATCGGCCTGCGGGGCGGCGACGGTGGCTGTCCGCTCAACGTGGAACTCGGAAGGTTGCATGGCGACCACGACGACAAAGATCAGGAGGATGGCCGCGAGAGCGATGAGAATTTTCTTCAGCATCGGAAGATCTCCAAGGTTGACTTACTCGATCACCAAATCACCGAGATAGGGCATGTCTATGACATTGACCACGGAATCGATCTTGACGTTCTGGCGCGCGGCCCATGAGAGATGCGGCCACTGCAAGGGGAGTAGCGCCGCGTCATCATAGAGGATGCGTTCGATTCTGCGTAGCACCTCGGCGCGCACCTTAGGGTCGGTCATGGTCTGGGTCTCAAGCGTCAGCCGGTCGACCTCGGGGTTCGAATAATTGCCGGCATTATATTGGCCATAGCCCGTCTCCTTGTCGGGGGTCATCACCAGGAACTCGTAGAAATTCGCCGAGTCCTGCGTGTCGGATTGCCAGCCGATCATCATCATGTCGGCCGCCCGCTCGTCGAAGCGCTGCCAGTATTGCGCCTTCGGCATGGTCTCCAGATCGACCTTGATGTTGATCTTGGCGAGCATGGCGGCGACCGCCTCGGCGATACGGGCGTCGCCGATATAGCGGTTGTTCGGCGCCATCATGGTCACCGAGAAGCCGTCCTCGTAACCCGCCTCCTTCATCAGCGCTTTGGCCTTAGCGAGGTCGTAGCGCGGGGTGAGCGCCTTGTCGTGGCCGGCATAGCCGTTAGGACTTAGCTGACCGGCGGCCGTGGCCAGGCCGCGCATGATCTTGTCGGCGATGCCTTCGCGGTTCATCGCATAGTTGATGGCAAGCCGCACGCGCGGGTCCTTGAAGGCCGGTACGCGATCCTGGTTCAGCTCGAAGGTGAGGATACGCGGGCTCGGCATGGTGACTAGCGTGCAGCAGTCATTCGCCTCGATGCGCGTGAGATCGGTCGGCGGCACCGGTGAGATGAAATCGACATCGCCGGCAAGAAGCGCCGCCACGCGCGTGGCCGGTTCCTTGATCGGCGTGAACACGATGCGGTCGACATTGCCGGGCGAATCCTTGTCCCAGTAATCGGAGAAGCGCTTCATATCGAGGCGCACGCCCTGCTCGCGCTCCGTCACCATGAAAGGCCCCGTGCCGCGCGCATTGTCCGAGGCGAAGGACGCGCCGTGCTTCACGATTCCGTCCTTGGGACGGCCGCGCTCGTCTTCGCCCGTATAGAACTGACGATCCATCGGAAAGATGTAGGTGGCGAGGTTGAGCACCAAGGGATAGGGGCCCTTGGTGATGAGATCGACGGCCAGATCGTCGATGGCTCGCGCGCCCTCGAAGGGCTCGAACAACGCCTTGAAGTCGGGGCTCTGCTTTAGCCGGTTGAAGGTCCACACCACGTCCTGGGCCGAGAGCGTGCGGCCCGAATGAAACTTCACGCCATCGCGCAGGTGAAAGCGCGTGGTGCGATCGTCGATCTGCTCCCAGCTTTTGGCGAGTCGTGGTTCGAGCGTCATGTCCTGGCGGAAACGCACCAGCGGATCGAACAGCAGATGGGAAAGCTGGAGCGTCGCGCCCGAAAGCTGCTCATGCGGATCGAGCGAGGTCGGATCGGCGTCATAGGCCATCCGCAGCGTCTTGGCCTCCGCCTGAGCCATGAGGCCGAAGATCAAAGATGCAAGGGCGAGGAGGATGGCGCTGAAACGCATTCTGGGATGATGAGGGCTTTGTGGGCGTTTGACGGGAGGGCAATTTGTCGCCCGAAACCGGCCTCTTCGTCCACTTTCTTTGCCTCCCTCCGGGTGGCTCTATACAGTCCGGGCCGCACGGACGGACTGGCAAGGGAGCGACAACAGGGTGCACGGCTTTTTCGTCACGGGCACCGACACCGATGTCGGCAAGACCCTGGTCGCGGCGTGGCTGCTCGCGCATCTCGACGCCTGTTATTGGAAACCGGTACAGGCCGGCGCCGAGCCCGAGACCGACTCTGTCACCGTGCGCCGTCTCGCCGAAATTCCTGCCGACCGCATCCTGCCCGAGGCCTATCTCCTACCTGAAGCGATGGCGCCGCATGAGACTGCGCGCCGCGCAGGCATCGCCATCGAATTCGAGAAATTGGCCCCACCGCCCTGCGACCGGTTGCTGATCGTGGAGGGCGCCGGCGGTCTCATGGTGCCGCTCACCGACGATGCGCTGGTCATCGACCTTGCCGAAGAGCTTGAGCTGCCAGTGATCCTCGTGGCGCGCTCCACGCTCGGCACCATCAATCACACGCTGCTGTCGCTCGAGGCCATCCGCCGGCGCGGGCTCCCTCTTGCCGGCGTCGTGATCAGCGGACCCGAGACACCGCATAACCGCGCCGCCATCGAGCGCTACGGCCAGGCGGAAATCATCGCCGAGATTCCCTGGCTCGACAGCGTGACGCGTGCGACGCTTCTCGCCATCGAACCCGAGATCGATCTCGCCAAGCTTGCTAGGATGGCAGCGTGAACGACGCGAAAAACCGCGATCCTCAGGCACGCGATGTCATCGCGGGCGACCGGCAGCATGTTTGGCATCCCTTTACCCAGCATGGGACCGAGGGCGAGCCCACGGTCATTGCGCGCGCCAAGGGGGCGTCCCTGTTTGATGCCGGCGGCAAGGAGATTTTGGACCTCGTCTCTTCCTGGTGGACCTGCACGCACGGCCATGCGCATCCGAAGCTGAACGCGGCGCTGGCGAAGCAGGCAGGGGAGTTCGAGCATGTGATGTTCGCGGGCTTTACCCACGCGCCTGCCGTCACCCTCGCCGAAAGCCTGGCGAGGCTTCTTCCCGGCGACCTCAGCCGCGTGTTCTTCTCCGACGACGGCTCGACCTCGGTCGAAGTGGCACTCAAGATCGCCTATCAATATTGGATCAATCGCGGCGAGCCACAGCGCGCCATGCTGCTCGCCTTCGACGGCGGCTATCACGGCGACACGCTGGGCGCCATGTCGGTCGGGCGCGGCTCGCAGATGTTCAGCCCGTTCCGCGACCTGATGTGCAAAGTGTGCGTGCTCCCTTACCCTTCGACCTTCGAGGGCGATGAAGCGGTGGAGGAGCGGGAGGCCGGCGCGTTGTCCGCCTTCGAGGCGCTGCTCGCCGATCGCGGGCAAACCATCGCCGCGCTGATCATCGAGCCTTTGCTGCAAGGGGCCGGCGGCATGCGCGTGTGCCGGCCGCCCTTCCTCAAGCGTTTGGTGGAGACGGCACAAGCGGCCGGCGTTATCGTCATTTTCGACGAGGTTTTGACCGGGTTCGGGCGCACCGGGACACTGTTCGCGCTCGAACAGGCGGGTGTGGTGCCCGATATGGTCTGCCTGTCGAAAGGCTTGACCTCGGGCTACATGCCGCTCGCCGTGACGGTGGCGCGGGAAGCGATATTCGTGGCTTTCCTGGGCGACAGTTTCGACCGCGCCCTCCCGCACGGCCATTCCTTCACCGCCAATCCACTCGCTTGCGCCGTGGCGAATCGCTCACTCGCGCTGTTCGAGGAGGAGAAGACGCTAGAGCGGATCGCCGAGATCAACGCACGCCACCGGGCGATGCTGGCGGAGCTGCAAACGCGGCCGGACGTGACGCGCCCGCGCTTGCTCGGCTCGGTCCTCGCCTTCGATGTAAAAGGCTTGGGCGCCTATCAATCCGAGGAGAGCGGGGCGCTGAAAGCCTGGTACCTCGCGCGCGGCCTCAATATCCGGCCGCTCGGCTCGACGCTTTATCTGATGCCGCCTTATTGCATCACCGGCGGCGAGCTGTCCCGCGCCTATGCCGGCCTCATCGAGGGTCTCGATACGCTCAGGCGGTAAGCCGGCCATAGACGATGTGCCAGGTGATGCGGCCGCCGTAGCGGGCATCGGCCGCATGGATGGCGCAGCGCAATTGCCCTGGCGACAACGGCACATAACCTTCCCGCGGGGTGAGCCCGCCGACCGCCTTCATGCGGCGGAGGAAGGAGAGTGCATCCACATCGGGCACCAAGCGCTCTTCCTCGACCACGCCGGGCAGAGGCTTGATGTCGGTGAGCCCCGACGGGAGGGATTCCGCCGCGAGCACCTCGCGCCATTCGGCGAAGCTCTCAGGCCCGAGCGTGGCGTAGAGCAACACCCCTTGGGGGGCGAGAAGCCGGCGCAGACGTTCGAGCGCCGCGTTAGGGTCGGCGAGCCAGTGCAGAGTCATGCTGGCGGCGATCAGGTCGAGCTCGGCATGTCCTCCCGCTTCGCCGGCGTCCATCACCTCATAGCTGATGCGGGACGCGCCAAGCTTCGTGAGGTTGCGGCGGCATTCGGCGATCATGGCCGGCGCGGCGTCGGTCAGGATGAAGCGGCCTTCGGGATAACGCTTAACGAGGTGACGGCTGAACAGGCCGGTGCCGCAGCCAAGCTCGAGCACGCGCGGCCGCTCAAATTCCGGCAACAGGCGCGCCAGACGGTCGGCGACGGCACGTTGCAGTCCGGCATGCTGCTCGTAGCTTTGCGCGCGCGCGCCGAAGCGCGCCGCGATCTCAGCGCTGCGGCGGGAGAGCATGGGCGAATTCAAGGACATGACGCGCGCACCAGCGCGGATGCCGCAAGGGCATGACATGGCCGCCCTCCTCAGACCATTCGATGCGTGTGTCGTTCCATATGGCTTCGGTCATGGCGGGCGGCACGATGGGATCGTCGCGGGCGGCGAGGGCAAGCATGGGGCAATCGAGCTGTTGCTTAACGGGACGGGCATCCCAATGCACCAACCAATCGAGCCCTTCATCGAGCCGCGACACATTCAGCGTCTCGGGCAGGGCAAAGCCCGCGGCGCCGCAGGAGCGCCAGAAGGCCTGGAGCGTGCCGCCTGCGTCCCGCTCAAGCCCGCGCTTCAAGGCCATGATACGCGAGGGTTCGACGTAGTGAGAGAAACAGTCGAAGCCCTGCACGCTGACCAACGCCTTGAAGCTTCGCCCCTGCACGAGTAGCCATAGCAGCCCGAGCGAATGGCCGATGGCGATGCTGTCTTGAGGCCATTCATCCTCGCCTTTGGGCCCTCCGGACACGAAACCGAGATCGACAAGGGTGACCTCGACATCTCCAAGATGGGCGATGACATCGGCCCAGATGCCGGCGTGGAAACCCCAGCCATGAACGAGAACGAAATGCATGGCTCAGAGAGGATAAACCTTCTCAGGCTGCCGGCCAGCCTTCTCTTTGAGCACATCGAGCAGGCGATCGACGTCGGCATCGTCATGGGCGGCGGTGAAGGCGAGCCGCACCCGCGCCGTGTCTTGCGGCACGGTGGGTGGCCTTATGGCGGTCGCCCAGAAGCCGGCATCGCGGAGTTTGCCGCTCAAAGCCAGTGCCGTTTCCGCAGGGCCCGCGATCAGCGGCACGATCTGCGTGCTTGACGTGCCGGTGTCGAGGCCAAGCGCATGCGCGCCCTCACGGAACTTCGCGGCGAGCCGCGCCACATGGGCGCGCTCGGAATCCAGGCCGGGAACAAGATCGAGCGCCGCATCGATGGCGCCGAGCACCGGCGGCGGCAAAGCGGTCGAATAGATGAAGCCGCTGCACCGGTTGATCAGATAATCGCGGAGCGCGGCGGTGCAGGTAACATAGGCGCCGAAGCCGCCAAGCGCCTTGGAAAAAGTGCCGACCACGATGTCGGTTTCGTCGGAGAGGCCGCGCCCCCCCTCCCCCAGAATGCCGGTGGCATGCGCGTCATCCACGATCAGCAACGCATCATGCGCGCGTGCGAGACGGCCGATCTCGGCGAGCGGCGCCAGATCGCCGTCCATGGAGAACACGCTCTCGGTCAGGATGAATTTCGGCCGGTTATCTGCTTGATATTGAGTCAGAAGCTCGGCGAGGTGCGCGGCGGCGCAATGACGATAACGGAGCTGGCGCACGCCGGCAGCCTTGCAGCCGAAATGCATGCTGGCGTGGTTGAGCCTGTCGGCGAAGACCAGCGGCTCGGCGCCGAGCACGGTCCGGTCGAACAGAGCCTGCAGTACGGCGGCATTGGCCTGGAACCCGGAGGCCATGATCAGGGCGGCCGGCTTCTGCTTCAATTTGGCGACCTTCGTCTCAAGGCGCTCGAACAGATCGAGATTGCCGGTGACGAGGCGCGAGGCGCCCGCGCCCACGCCATAGCTCTCGGCCCATTCCGTCGCCCGTTCGATCAACTCGGCCCGAAAGCGCAGAGCCAGATAATCGTTGCTGGCGAGATTGACATAGTCCCGGCCCTTGACGCGGACGATTCGCGCGTCCAGCGCTTCAACGCCGACCAACTCCCGCCGCAAGCCCTGATCCTCGAGCGTGTCGAGAAAGGCCTGGTACCGGCTTTCGCTTGCCACCATCATCCTGTATTAGCGAAGGGCCTGACAGTCAGCAATCGCGGGCGTAAAACGTGTCGGAAATTCTGGAAACCACGAATCCTATCAACGGTAAAGGCCGAGGGACTAAGACCCCGCGCGAGCGCGAGGAGAATCCCGGGATTCGCCACGATTGGGCCACGCACGAAATCCTCGCCCTGCTGACCGCGCCTTTGCTCGACCTGGTCGACGAGGCGCGCGCTGTGCATTGCCGCTTCCATGCCGAGGGCGAGATCCAGCTCGCCAGTCTTTTGTCGATCAAGACCGGGGCCTGCCCCGAGGACTGCAAATACTGCCCGCAATCGGCCCATTATGCCAAGCAGACCGGGCTCGCCCGCGAAACGCTGCTCGATGTGGACGAGGTTCTGGCCAAAGCGCGGCTCGCCAAGGACGCGGGCGCCTCGCGCTTCTGCATGGGCGCGGCCTGGCGCGAGGTGAAGGATGGCGCCGCCTTCGACAGCGTGCTCGCCATGGTGCGGGGCGTGCGGGCGCTCGACATGGAGGCATGCGTCACGCTCGGCATGCTGACCAAGGCGCAGGCGGGGCGCCTCGCCGAAGCGGGGCTTACCGCCTACAACCACAATCTCGACACCTCGCCCGAGTTCTACGGCGAGATCATCACCACGCGGACCTATCAGGACCGGCTCGACACGCTTCAGCATGTGCGCGGCGTTGGCATCCAGGTCTGTTGCGGCGGCATCATCGGTATGGGCGAGAGCGTCGAGGATCGCGCACGCTTGCTCGAGACGCTGGCCAATCTCGACCCCCACCCCGAAAGCGTGCCGATCAACGCTCTGGTCGCGGTGCCTGGTACCCCGCTGGAAGATCAGCCGCCGGTCGATCCGCTCGATCTGGTGCGCATGGTGGCGACGGCGCGCATCCTCATGCCCGCCTCTTATGTACGGCTCTCAGCGGGTCGGCGCGCGCTCACCCGCGAGGCGCAGATTCTGTGCTTCCTCGCCGGGGCCAATTCCATCTTCTACGGCGACAAGCTGCTCACCACCGCCAATAACGACACGGTAGACGACCTCGCCCTTATCGAGGAGGCCGGCCTGCGCGTGCAGGAGTCGGCAACGCGGCGCTAGCGGCGCTTGAGTTTCGGCGGCTGGCCAGGATGGGTGTAATAGGTGACCATCAGTATGGTGAGCAGGATCGAGGCGAATAGGCCAGCGAGCGTGCCGATCCACACAGGTACTCCGGCAAGGCCGCTCCGCTCGGCGATATCGAGCGCCAGACTGCCGGCGCCAAGCGACGCCACGGCGGCATAGATGGTTACCAGACCCGGCAAACGGCGATCGTCAGGCCCGATGCCCGCGCCTCGTGCCAGGATCAGGCTGCGAACGACCGCGGCGACTATCGATGCGAGAAAGCCGGCGAGCAGGGCGAGATACCACGCGTCTATGGAACCGCCTATGAGCAGGCCAATAAGCGCGCCGACCACAGTCCCGACCAACAACACAATCAAAGCGCTGGCTGATGTCATTCCCGTCCCCCCTTGCCCAGTTTAGGACCGAGCCCTTGTTCTCTGAGGGGGTAAGTATGCCCCAAGCATGCCACCGTGAAAAGCGAGCCGGATGGCGACAGCTTGCGTTCGGCCAGAGCCGGCGCTAGGCAGGTCGCTCCTTATCCTCACCCCTCCCCGCTCCATGTCCCGCATCGTCTATGTGAATGGCGCCTACCTGCCCGAGGAGGAGGCCACAATCTCCATCTTCGACCGCGCCTTTCTGTTCGGGGACGCGGTCTACGAGGTCACGGCGGTCCTCGATGGGCGGCTGGTCGATTTCGCGGCGCATCTTTCCCGGCTGGACAACTCGCTCAAGGAGATCGCGCTCTCCCCGCCCATGAGCCATGCGGATTTGCGCAAGCTGCACGAGGAACTGATCGGGCGGAACGGCGTAGAGGAAGGCGTGGTCTATCTCCATATCAGCCGCGGCGCCGCCGATCGCGATTTCGCCTATCCGGAGAATACGGCGCCGACCGTGGTCGCCTTCACGCAGAGCCGGCCGCTGATCGACCATGCTTTTGCCGAGACGGGCGTGAAGATCGTGACCATTCCGGACCAGCGCTGGAAGCGGCGCGACATCAAGTCGACCTCCATGCTCGCCCAGGCCATGGGCAAGCAGGCGGCCAAGCTCAAGGGCGCCTATGAGGCGTGGATGGTCGAGGACGGGGTGGTGACCGAGGGAACCTCCTCCACGGCCTTCATTCTCGATGCCGCTGGCGTGCTGCGCACCCAGCCGCTCGGACCTCACATCCTTCCCGGGGTGACGCGGCGCGCCGTGCTCAGGCTCGCGGCGCAAGAGGGCGTGCGCCTCGAAGAGCGGCCCTTCAGCGTGGCGGAGGCGCTTGCCGCGCGCGAAGCCTTCATGACCGCGGCCTCGGCCTTCGTGCTGCCGGTGGTCGAGATCGACGGCGTGCCGGTCGGCGACGGCAGGCCAGGCCCCGTCTCCCGCGCGTTCCGCCGCATCTATATCGAGGAAGCGCGCAAGGCCGAAAGCTGATCCTATGGCGGTGCGGCGCGTCGTTGTTCTGATCAATCCCGGCTCCGGTGTCTTTGCCCAGACGCCCGAAGCCACCTTGCGCGCTACACTGGAACGCGCCCTTGCCAAGCACGGCATTGCGGCTCGACTCGTTTCCGCCAGCGGCGATGATTTGCGTGCCGCCGCGGACTCCGCGCTGGCAGAAGCGCAACGCGGGGAGATCGACGCTATTGTCGTCGGCGGCGGCGACGGCAGCGTGCGCCTGGTGGCCGGCGTGCTCGCCGAAACGGGTGTGCCGCTCGGCGTGGTTCCACTCGGCACGCGCAATCATTTCGCCAAGGATCTCGGCATGCCCTTGGGTCTCGGCGCCGCGGTGGCGGCCATCGCCTTGGGCCATACGCGCGCCGTCGACATCGCCGAGGTCAACGGCAAGACCTTCATCAACACCTCCTCGATCGGCATCTATCCCTACATGGTCATCGACCGCGAACGGCGGCGCTCCACCGGCAAGCTGACAAAATGGAGGGCCATGGCGCTGGCCTTCTTCCGCATGCTGCACCACTTCCCGCGGCGGCGACTGCGCCTCAGGGCGGAAGGCCTGGCGCGGCCTTACCTCACGCCCTGCCTGTTCGTGGGCAACAACGAACATGGCATCGACCTGTTCGCCTTCGGGCGCCGCCCGCGCCTCGATACCGGCGAGCTGTGGTTCTATGTGCTGAAGCCGACCAACGCCTGGGAGCTGTTCCTGACGGTGTGCCGCCTGTGCTTCGGCCATCCGGACCCCGAGCGCGATCTCGATACGTTCAAGCTCCGTGAGGCGGATATCGACGCCAAGGCGAGCCGGCTTCCCGTGGCGCTCGACGGCGACGTGCAGATCCTGCACCCGCCATTGCACTACCGGTCGAGGCAAGGCGCGTTGCGGGTCATCGCGCCTGTGGCCCAACCGAGAATCAGATAGGCTGGCGCCCTCGTAAATGGAGAGCAGTCGTGGCTGCCGAGGCTCCCTACACCAAACGCAAGCTGATCGAGTTCGTCCCGGATATCTGGAAGGCGCTCGAGCTTCTGGCGCTGGACAGCCGCAAAAGCGTGCAGGATCTGGCGGACGAGGCTTTTATGGACCTGTTGCGCAAATATCAGCGCCCGACCTCTCTGAAGGAGGCGCTCCAGGAAAGCACGCGCCGTCTGCCCGCCAATGACGACGCGCCGCCGAAACGGCACGGCACCTGACCGCCTGTCCGCGCCTCAGGCCGGCTTCACCACCATGAAATAGAGATTGGCGAGAGGCAGCAGCGTGGCGATCGTTCCCCAGATCGCCCAACGACGTCCGTGACGCCAATAGCTCTCCGGGATCGGACCGCCATCGGCGAAGGCGCGCGCTTCGCGGGCTTGGGCGATCTGCGTCGGGATGAGAATTGCCACCCAGATGATGCCGGAGGCGATGAACAGGGACTGGCCCCAAATCAGCCAGGCCGACCCCAGCGGATTGAGGCCGGCGACCCACACCATGCCGTAGGCGCCGATCAGGATGAGCACCACGCCGCCCGCGGTGAAGATCCAGTCGGTCAAGGTCACGAGATCCTGAGCATAGGCGATGGTGCGCGGGTCGAGCGTGCGGTCGGCCAGCACTTTCCACACACCGGTGACGATGATATTACCGAGAAACAGTACGACGCCAAGAATGTGGATAACCTTGAAGGCAAGATAACTGCTCATCTCATTCCTTCAGACGCGCGAGGATCGCTTCAAGTGTGGCGATGGCCTCGGCCCGGTCGCGCTTCTGCAAATCGAGCAGGAATTTGAAGCCATCGGCCTCCTCGCGGATGACCATGCCTTCGTCGGCCAGATCGTCGTAAAGGCCGAGCACCTTGTAGCAGCGGATGGGTTCGGCGAAGCCTTTCATCTTGATCGGCTCGCGCTCCTCGGCCGCCACCTCGTCCTTGACCAGCGAATAGGTCTCGTGACCGAGGAGAATGCCGTCGATCTCCGCAAAGGATTGCAGCCGCGCCGTGAGATTCACTACGCTGCCGATGATCGTGTAGTCCATGCGGTCGTCGCTGCCGAAATTTCCGACCGTGACATAACCGGTATCGATACCGATACGCAGGTGGAACGGCTTCACCGCGCCGAGCTCCTGCCACTCCGCGTGCAGCTCGCGCATGCGCCGCAGCATGGCGATGGCCATGCGCACGCAAGTCCGCGCATCCTCCTTGACGCCCTTCGATTCGGGGTCGCCAAAGAACACCATGATCGCGTCGCCGATATATTTGTCGATGGTGGCGCCGTGTTCCAGCGCTATGTTCGACATCTCGGTCAGGTAGCGGTTGAGCAGATGGGTAAGGTCTTCCGATTCGAGCTTGTCGGTGGTCTCGGTGAAATCGACCACGTCGGAGAAGAAGATGGTCAGCTTCTTGCGGTTCGAGGCAATCTCGACATTCTGCGCGCCAGTGAAGATCGAATGATAAATCTGCGGTGAGAGATATTTGGAGAGCTTCTTGGACAGCGCCTCGAGCTCCTTGTTCTTAGTCGCGATGATCTCGTTGGCGCGGCGCTGCTCCTGGCTAAGCGCGTTGAGCTGCTGCTCGTTGCGGTCGCTGAGCTTCATCAGCCGGCGCGTGGTGCGGAACAGCTTCTGATAGTCCTTGAGCAACTCCTCGTAGAGCTTGCCGTCCGCCTTGTCGTGAAGGGCGCCTTTGTCCAGTAGCGCTTGTGCCGCGGCGATCACCTGCTCTTCGGCGGCGAACAGATCGTCGGAGGGCATCAGGCGGTCATCTTCTCAAGATGAAACTTGGCGTTCTCGAGATCCTCGCCGAATTCCTCCCCAAGCTCCTGCATGGTGTCGTCCTCGTTGTCGTAATACCAGTAGACCTCGACCGCGGCGCCTTTCTTGGCGGCGGCTTCGAGCTTGTCCATCACCATCATGATCGCCTTGGCGCTCGAGCTGTTGAGATAGATGAGTTCGAAATCGAACCGGCACTTCTCTTTTCCGATATTATTCAAGTAGTTATCGAGCGCGGTGAACACCGGCCCGTAGAACTCGGTGACATCCTCTGGGTAGGACTCGCCCGCGATCTTGAGGTGGTGGTTGGTGAAATCGAACACCACCGCCGGCGTGCGGGACGTCGCTTCAATGTTGAGTTTATCTCCCATCGACCCCGCTCTCAGATGGTCGCTTTCAGCGCGAAGAAGACATAATCGTCGTCGATGTCGGAGAAGTCGAATTCGATCGGCTTCGACGCTCGCCGCGCGATCTCCATGAAGCCCAGACCGGCGCCCTTGCTCCCCTCTTCGGGTTCTGCCCTGAGCTTCTCCTTGTAGAGCGCCTTCAGCTCTTCCTTGTTCATTTCCCTGATGCGGCTGAGCCGGGCATGCAGGCGTTGCACATCGTCCCGCTCCACCAGATTGCCGGCGCAGACGACATAGTCGTTGCCTTCCTTGCCGATGGTCAGGATGCCGTAGCGCATCTCCCTGAGAGCTTTCGTATCGGAAGCGGGCGGAGGGGGCGTTGTGGCCTTCTCGGCGGAGTAGCGGATGATGTTCTGCATCTGCTCGACGAAGATTGCGAATACGCTGCGCAGCGTCTTGGTATCCGCGTCGTCGATGGCGAGCTTCTGCTTCAGCGCCTCGCCGACGCCGCTCAGCACTGGCTCGGTGACATAACCGCTATAGGCGAAGATGACGCCTTGCGTGTGCAGCGCGGAGCGCAAATCCATGAGTTGGGAGGCGAGCATCTTCGTCCCTCAAGAATGCGGCACGAAACCCAGCACCGTGAGATCGTCGCGGCGGAGTTGCTGCCCCTGATACGTCGCCAAGGCCCGGCGCAAGGAGTCCTCCTGCTCGCGCATGCTCGCACCCAGGTTCATCTTTAGCAGATCCTGGAAGCGGCGCTTGCCGAAGGAGCGCCCGCGCGGGCCGCCGATCTGGTCGATGAGACCGTCCGTGGTGAGATAGAAGGCGTCCTTTTTGTCGAAAGGAAAAGTGACATTGTTGAAATCGGTCTCCTGCGAATAGCGCCGGTAGCCGAGCCCCGTGCGATCTCCCTTGATCTCGATGACGCCCTTCCGGTTCGACTTCCACAGCGAAAAGCGCGCGCCGGCGAAGGTCATTTGCCGTTTATCGGGATTGATGAAGCAAATGCCGGCTTCCAGCCCGTCATCCGTGTCGCCTCTCTCCTCGTCCTGGCCGAGCAGGCCTTGCACGCCGCGATGCAAACCGGTCAAGACCTCGCTCGGCTTGTCGCTTGCCGCGCTTCGCAACATGCGGTCGAGCAGCCCCCAAGCGATCAGTGTCATGAAGGCGCCCGGCACGCCGTGGCCGGTACAGTCGCCGACCATCACCGCATAGCCGTCATTGATCGGCTGGAACCAGAAGAAGTCGCCGCCGACGATGTCACGCGGCTCCCAGATGAGGAAATGATCGGCGGCCACCACTTCCAGCTCTTGCCGCGCCGGTAGCACGGCGGCCTGGATGCGGCTCGCATAGCGGAGGCTTTGCAAGATCAACTGATTGGCCGCGGCCGCGCGCTGCTCGCTCTCCTTGATCTCGGTGAGGTCGCTATAAACGGCGACGGTGCCGCCGGTCTCGGTGCGCCGTTCGTTGACCTGGAGCCAGCGCCCATCCGAGCGATGCTCGAGCAGGGGGTCGCCGGGATTGCGGTGCGCGGCGAGGCGCTGCCTGAGCCAGCCATCCGCCCTGCCCTTGGCATCCTCGATCAGCCCATCATCGACCGCGCGCTGGATGATCTCCGCGAAGGCCATGCCGGGCTCAGGCGGGCCGCCGCCGTGATCGAACAGTTCGGCATACTTGTAGTTGCCGAGCACCAGCCGGTCCTCTTTGTCGAACAGCGAGAAACCTTCCGAGATCGATTCGATGGCGTCGGTCAGGCGCTGCTCGCTCTCGGCCAGGGCCTGCTGCTCGGCGGTCTTGCGCGCGGTGACCTCGCTCCACGAGCCGATCACTTCGAGCGGCTTGCCGTTCTGGTCGCGCACCAGATGCTGATCGTCGCTCACCCAGCAATAGATGCCGTCCTTCTTGCGGAAGCGGTACTCGGCGACATGCCGCCCCTCCTCGAACAGCTTCGCCTGCCCGTCTTCCACGGCGGCGAGGTCTTCGGGATGGACGTTGTTCCGCCAGAAATCGGGTTGCTTCAGATAATCGTCGGTCTCGTAGCCAAGCACACGCTTGATGTTGTCGCTGACGAAAGTCGGGGCGAAGTCGCCGCTCGCCTCGAAGCTGTAGACCACCGCCGGCGCGCCATGCAGCAACAGGTCAAAGCGGGCGCGCGCGGCATTCTCGGCCAACTCGGCCTGCTTGCGCGCCGAGATGTTGCTCCATGAGCCGACGATCTCGGCAGGTTCGCCGGCCTCGTCGCGCAGCAAATATTGCTCGTCGCTAACCCAGATATAGGTGCCGTTCCGCTTGCGGAAACGGTACTCGGCGGTGTGCCGCCCCTTGTCGAACAGCTTGGCCTGCTCGGCTTCGACCGCGGGGAGATCCTCGGGATGGACGTTGTCGCGCCAGAAATCGGCGTGCTCCAGATATTTCTCGGGACAGTAGCCGAGCAACCGCTTGATGTTCTCGCTAACATAGGTAGGCGCGTAGTCGTCCTTGGCCTTGAAGCTGTAGATCACAGAGGGTGCGGTTTCCAAGAGCGCGGTCAGCCGCGTGCGCGCGGCGTCCTCCGCGGCTTCCGCGGCTTTGCGCGCGCTGATGTCGCTCCACGAGCCGACCACCTCGAGTGGCTCACCCTTCGCGTCACGAACGAGATGCTGCTCGTCGTTCACCCAGCAATAGGAGCTGTCTTTCTTGCGAAAGCGGTATTCCGCCGCATGGTGGTTTTGCTCGAACAGCAGCGCCTGTTCGGCCTCGACCGATTCGATGTCGTCGGGGTGCACGCGTGAGCGCCAGAAGTCCGCGTCCTTCAGATATTCGTCCGGGCAATAGCCGAGCAGCCGCTTGATGTTCTCGCTGACGAAGATGGGCGCGTAGTCGTCCTTGGCCTTGAAGCTGTAGATCACCGCAGGCGAGGCATCGAGCAGCTGCAACAGCTGCTCGTCGCGCTGGCGCGCCGATGCCGCCAAAGCCTCCTCGATGACGGCGGCGACCTTTGTCTCATCGGTGCCAGGGGGCAACAGTCTGGCCAAGGCGGCGACGACCTGGTCAGCGTAATCTTTTGCAGTTTTCATCGGTCCGCCGACCTATTCCTTCAGAAAGACCGCCCGCTCAACGTAAAGATGTGCATCCTGAATGCCAAGAGCCGCGCCCCTTCCTAACAGGTTTGAAGGGGCGCGGCTCAAAACCGGCGGCAGTTGCCCTTAAGGATTCGGCGTCTCGGGCGCTGGCGTCTCAGGCGCCGGAGTGGCGGGCTCTGGGGCCGCTGGCGTCGGCGTCTCGCTCACCGTTTGCCCGCGAAGCACGCAGTCGAACCATCCCTCTTGCCCCCATGTGCAGCCGTGTCTTTGGCTCTGCACGAAGGCGAAGATGGCGGCAATAACGATCAAAATCAGAAGCAGGCGCATTCGGATACCCTCCCTTTTGGGCCGGGCGTAAACTATACGAACGCAGGCAAAACCAAAAGGGCCGGTTCATGGCCAGAAATGAGGCACCTGCCTCCCCATCCTTGGGCATAACCCGGCAAAGCTTCCTGCTCGGCGCCCTGGTTTTCGCGGCCTCCCCCCTGCTCCGCTGCCTTCCGGTCAAGGCGGCTGGCGGGTTTGACGTGGCCGAGGTGGCGCCAGGGGTTTACGTGCATCAAGGCCGCTACGAGATGCAGTCGCCGGAGAATCGCGGCGACATGGCCAATGCCGCCTTCATCGTCGGGGACGAGGCGGTCGCCGTCATCGACACGCTCGGGAGCGCGGTGGTGGGGCGTGAGTTGCGGCAGGCCATTCGCGCCGTGACCGACAAGCCGATCCGCTATGTGATCAACACCCACATGCATCCGGACCATGTGTTCGGCAACGCCGCCTTCAAGGAGGACAATCCCACCTTTGTCGGCCATTACAAGATGGCACGTGGCCTCGCTTCGCGCGCCGATCAATATTTGGCCACCAATAATCGGATGCTGGGCGAGGCGGCCTTCGAGGGTATCGAGATCGTGCTGCCAACGCTCGCCGTTGAGGACAAGCTCACGCTCGACCTTGGCAACCGCCCGCTGGTGTTGGAAGCGCAGCCCACGGCGCATACCGACAACGACCTGATCGTCACCGACACCAAGACCGGCACGCTGTTCCTCGGCGATTTGCTGTTCTCCGTGCATGTGCCGACGCTCGACGGGTCGATCAAAGGCTGGCTCACGCTGATCGATGCGTTGGAGAAACGGCAGGTGGCGCGCGTCGTGCCCGGCCACGGCCCGCACGCCATGGAGCTGCCGGAAGCGTTTGCGCCCGAGCAGCGCTACCTCGCCACCATCGCCGAAGATGTGCGCCACCTGATCGCGGAGGGCAAAACCCTGGAAGATGCCACCAAAACCGCTGGTTTCTCCGAGCGCGACGCCTGGAAACTGTTCGACCAGTATCATGTCCGCAACGTCACCGCCGCATTCGCCGAACTCGAATGGGAGTGATATACTGGCGGAAACGGCATTCCCGGAGGACGGTGCCATGTCATTGTCGCTCAAGACTGTCGCTCAAGCCTGCGGCGCGGCTGTGCTCGCCCTGGCGCTGCTGCCAACTTCTTCGGCCATCGCCAAAACGGACCTCTGGCCCATCCTCAAGCAGCAGACCTTCGGCGACCGCGCCATCCAGGTCGATGACGGCATGGTGGTGCTCGAAGCGCCTTCCGCCATCGATGATGCGGCTTTGGTCCCCTTGACCGTGCGCGTGCCGCCGCACGTCAAGCAGGACCTCAAATCGCTGACCCTGATCATCGACAACAATCCCGATCCGGTCATCGCCACTCTCACCTTCGGCCCGGCCGCGGGTAACGGCGGCGAACGCAGCTTCTCGACCCGCGTGCGCATCGAGGATTTCTCCCATGTACGCGCCATTCTCGAGACCGAGGACGGTAATCTGCACATGGCGAGCAAGTTCGTAGCGGCCGCGGGCGGCTGCGCGGCGATGATGGCCAAGGATCCGGACGCGGAAACCGTCGATCTCGGCAAGATGATCGTCAAGACCTTCCCGCCGGCGGTCGACTCGAATCCGATCTGGTCGGGTCAGGTGATGATCAAGCATCCCAACAACAATGGGATGCAGCTCGACATCAATACGGCAAAGCCCATCCCCGCGCGTTTTGTGCGGGAGATGACGGTGAAGCGCGGCGGCGAGCTGGTGTTCCAGATGGACAGTACCTTCTCCATCTCCACCAACCCGAATTTCCGCTTCACCTTCGGGCGCGGCGAGGATAACGACCTCGACGTGACGATCGTCGATACCGACCAGACGGTGTTCGCCGGCCACTCCGACCCGCGGGGTTCGTAGCGGCGATTACTGCTGCTTGCTGGAATAAAAGACGTGCGCGCGGAGCAGCAGCTCGTCGGGATTCTTGAGGAACAGCTCCCGCGACTTCTCGGTGCCGAAGCAAAGGGTCTTGCCCTTATAGACCGTGTTGATCGAGCAATCGGTCATGGAGGTCCTGCCGAGCGCGAGGCTGGTCACGCATTCGTTGCCGAACTCGCCATGCATGATCTCAGCCACGGCGCTTAAGCTCAGCAGGGTCGCGCAGGCCATGGCCACCATGAGACAGGTCTTGACCATTGTCGACTCTCCGATTGACGAACTGGTTCTTCTTATTATGCCGAGACGGTGCGGCCTGTCACCCTAGGTGCTGCCCGGCCGTCCGTTCTTGGCCATCCGCCTGATCGCCGCGACCTCGCGGGCCCATTCCTTGAACGGGCGGGCCGGCGTGCCGCCCATGCGCGCGCCAGCCTCGACGTCGTTCTTGACATGCGCCATGCCGGCGATCAGCGCTCCGTTGCCGACCTTGACATGCTCGATCACGCCGGAGTGCGCGCCCATGATGACGAAGTCGCCGAGCTCCGCCGAGCCGGCGATGCCGGACTGGGACACGATGATGCAATGGCGGCCGATGACCACGTTGTGGGCGATCTGCACCAGATTGTCGATCTTGGTGCCGTCGCCGATCACCGTGTCGGTCAGAAAGCCGCGATCGACGGTGGAGTTGGCGCCGATCTCGACATCGTCGCCGATGATGACCCGGCCGACCTGCGGCACCTTGAGGTGACCCTCGGCGCTCATGGCGTAACCGAAGCCATCCTGGCCGATGCGGGCGCCCGCATGCAGGCTGACGCGCGAGCCGAGCAAAGCGTGGGTGACGGAGACGCCCGGGCCGATAAAGCTGTCGGGACCGATGAATACGCGATAGCCGATCATGGCGCCGCCCGCGACCTTGGTCCCGGCGCCGATCCTCGCCTCCCGGCCGACAATGACGCCGGGCCCAAGGATGACCCCCTCGCCGATCTCGGCGGTTGGATGGATCAGGTGGCCTTCCGCATCGGCCGCCGATGCCGCCGCGCTCGTCTGGAGGGCGTCGGGGTAAAGCATCCCGACGGCCAAGGCGAAGGCGCGATGGGGTGCCTCGGTCGTTACCGCGGCCGCCCGTTCCGGCACCAAGTCCGCGTCCCTAAGCTTGATGAGACAGGCGGCAGCGTGAGTCGCCGCCAGCTGGCCGGCATATTTGCGGCTCGCGCAAAAGGTGAGATGCGTCTCACCGGCCCGATCGAGCGGACGCAAATCGTCGATCTCTCGGGAGCCGTCATAGTCATGCATGAGCTCCGCGCCGACCGTGTCCGCAATCACCTGCAGGCGAAAGGGACCCCCGCGCTGGAAAAATCCGGGGTGCTGCAATTTTTTCTCCGGTGGAATGAGCCGTCGCGTTCGCCGTTCGCGGCGTTTGGTGAGGCGAGGCTTCGGCGATCATAGCCGATCGCCCTGCGTTCCGATATGGCATTTTCGTGGCGAGGTTGAGGAACGCCTCTCCCCTCACGAAGCGCCGAGCAAGCCGTCGGGAAGATTGGTGGGCGCAGTAGGACTCGAACCTACGACCCGCTGATTAAGAGTCAGCTGCTCTACCACCTGAGCTATGCGCCCCACCGGAAGGTGCCCTTAGCATCGCGTGCGTTCCCATGTCCAGGGCACCAACCCCCGGCATATGGGTAGGGAACGCGATTCGCGCCAGCGTCTCACGAGGCAAGCATCGATTCGGGCTTCCGCCGCGACTCGCGCGCCAGCAATTTGTTGAGCGCGCTGACATAGGCGCGTGCCGAAGCGACCATGGTGTCGGTATCGGAGCCGCGCCCCGTGGCGGTCTTGCCGTCGGCCTCAAGCCGCACCATGACCTCGGCCTGGGCGTCGGTCCCTTCCGTCACCGCGCTTACCTGATAGAGCGGGAGCCGCGCCTCGTGCGGCACGATGGCCTTGATCGCCCGGAAGGTCGCATCCACCGGCCCGTCGCCAACCGATTCGTGGGTGTGCTGCTTGCCTTCGATGTCGAGGGTGATGGTCGCCTTCTGCGGACCGCCGGTGCCGGCGATCACCGTCAGCGCCACGACCTTGATGCGGTCGTGGGCGGACGCAATCTCCTGATCGACCAGCGCCTCGATGTCCTCGTCATAGACGTGCTTCTTGCGGTCGGCGAGCGCCTTGAAGCGCACGAAGGCATCCTCCAAGGCGTTGTCGCCAAGCTCGTAGCCGAGCTCCTTCAGCTTCTCGCGGAAGGCATGGCGCCCCGAATGCTTGCCCATGACCAGCGAGGACTCTTTCAAGCCCACGCTCTCCGGCGTCATGATCTCGAAGGTCCCGGCATATTTCAGCACGCCGTCCTGATGGATGCCGCTCTCATGCGCAAACGCGTTCCGGCCGACGATCGCCTTGTTGTACTGCACCGGGAAGGCGGTCACCCGCGAAACCAGCTTCGAGGCGCGGGTCAGCATGGTGGTGTCGATGCCGGTCCAGAACGGCATGACGTCGCCGCGCGTCCTGATGGCCATGACGATCTCTTCCAGCGCGGCGTTGCCGGCGCGTTCGCCAAGCCCGTTGATTGCGCATTCGACCTGCCGCGCGCCGGCGCCGACGCCCGCCAGTGAGTTGGCCACCGCCAGCCCGAGATCGTTGTGGCAATGGGTCGAGAATATGATCTTCTCCGCGCCGGGCACGCGCTCGACGATCATGCGGATCAGCGCGGCGAACTCGTCGGGCGTGGCGTAGCCGACCGTGTCGGGAATGTTGACGGTGGTGGCGCCGGCCTTGATCGCCGCCTCGACGCAGCGGCACAGGAAATCGTGCTCGGTGCGGGTCGCGTCCATCGCCGACCACTCGACATCGTCGGTATAGCCCCGCGCGCGCGTCACCGACGCCGTCACCCGCTCAAGCACCTCCTTCTCGTCGATGCCCATCTGATATTGGCGATGGAGCGGCGAGGTGCCGATGAAAGTGTGGATGCGGCCGCGCTTGGCCGGCTTGATGGCTTCGGCGCAAATGTCGATGTCCTTCGCCTGCGCGCGCGCCAGCCCGCAGACCACGGAGCGTTTGGCGCGGCGGGCGATCTCCTGCACGCTGTCGAAATCGCCTTGGCTGGCGATGGGAAAGCCCGCCTCGATGATGTCCACGCCCATCTCGTCGAGCAGCTCGGCCACTTCCAGCTTCTCGTCGAAGGTCATGGTGGCGCCGGGGCACTGCTCCCCGTCGCGCAGCGTGGTGTCGAAGATGACCACGCGGTCCTTGTCCGCGCGGGCCTCCGCGACCTTTGGCTTATCCTGATCGGAACTCATGTCGTTGTCCTTAGATCCTGCGCGCCAGTCTAGCACGACCGGCCAGCGAGTTGAATTTTCTCGGGTTTATATTGCCATCCCCTGAACGCCCGTCCGCCTAAGCGGACCCGCCGGCACTCAGGGGCGTCTAAGGACGAGGCGCAGCTTCCGGGCAGACGCGTCCGCGCGCAAAACCGCGCCGGTCTCAATCCTGCTTTTGTCCTTCAGAAGCTGCATGGCCGGAAAATAGTGCCAAGCGTGCTCGCGGGCAAGAGCCGATGGAGCCTACAGTCACGTCGAAATGTCTCGCCGGGCTTGAGCCCGCGAGGGGTGAGGGATGCGGGGCGCCGACCGATCGCACGCCGTTTGTTAGTGGGCGACCTTTCGGCGCCCCGCGCGGTCCTGCTTCCGCCGCTTCCTCTCTTATCGAATCTTCCGCAGGCCCTCGAACGGTGCCGGCAGAGATAGACCTCGGCTTTCCAACCGAGGCGGAGGACCCGGACGGCTCGAGGCGGTGCGTTACTCCGGCCGCGCCCGCCGAAACCACCCTTTATCAGGAAGAGGTTGCAAGTCGCGCGCGCGGTACTCCTCGAGCGCCGCTCCCCACTCCGCATGACAAGGACGGTCCTAGGCACGCATCCCTCATGGAGCAGGGATGACGCGGAGTTTAATTCAGTCTCGAAGCGCGGGGATAAGCCGCCCCTATCCCCGCTTCCGTCACTGTCATCCACCCGCGAAGGCGGGCATGACATGGGTACGGAAGCTAGAAATCACGGAAGCGAGGAAAGCGCGGGGCTCATCCCCGTTTGGGCGTACCGAGCTCGCTGTCGGGCTGGTTGACGAAGATCAGCACGCCGAGCACCGCCACGTAGAAACGGAAAGCGGCCTCCTGCCCGTTCCAGGTCTGCGACTGCCACATGGCGAACCATTCGCCGGCCACCACCATGAAACCGAAATACCAGACCAGGAAGGCAAGCAGGCAGGCGCCGACGGTGAGGGCTTTGGCCTGGTTGAATTCGGCGCGCGGCGCGTTGCGCGCCAGGAACATGCGGACGGAGCCGGCGAGGAACAAGAGGCCGGTGATGCCCTCGGCGGCGATGATTAGCGCGTATGAGATCTGCCACAGCACCGGATTGGTGATCGACCGGTACATCAGCGCGTTGCCGGGGAAGGTCGTGTCCATGCTCATCACGTGCTGCACGAACAGATAATTCGTGCCGTAATCGGTGATGTTGTCGAAGGCGACGAGCAGGCAGAACACCGCGAGCACCAGGCTCATGACGATCTTGGCGTAACGCGTGATCAGCATGGCGAAGGCCCCTCCGAGGCCACCTTACTCCCCCCTCTCCCCTTTGGGGAGAGGGTCGGGGTGAGGGGGGTCGGTCGTTGATTTATTGGAGCCCCCTCACCCGCCACGCCTTCGCCCTCCGGGCTTCGGCGGGCGGCCTCTCCCCATCGGGGAGAGGTGAACAAACCATCAGCGGGTAAGCTTCGCCAGGGCTCCCTGGCAATCGGCCGACAGCGATGTCTTGTTGTTCAAGAGACAGCGGAGCTGGCGACCCTCGCCATAACTCACGTCGGGACAATGGGTGTCGATATCCTGACGGCAGTTCTTCAAAATCATCAATTTCTTGCGCGGCGGGATGAACCCGATGATGGGCGTTTCCTCGGGCGTGGCGAGCACGGTCGCCGGCGCGGCGTCGGGCTTCGGCGTCTCCGCCCCGGTGGTCGCCTTCGCCGCCGCGCCGGTTGCCGCCGTGGAAGCTGCCGGTGGAGCCGCGACCTTGGGCGCCTGCTGCGCGGGCGCCGGGGCCGGCGCTGCAACAGCTTCCTCGGGCTTCGCCGGTTCGGCGGGAGTCACAGCTTTCGCCTCGGTGGCTGGCGTCGTGGTCTCGGGAGAAAGCGTTGGCGCCGCTGCGGGCGAAGGCTGCGCCTCAGGTGCCGGCGCGCTTTCAGGTTTCACTGCGGGAGGCGGGGCGGCAGGTGCTTTGGGTGGCGCGGCGGCCATAAGGGGCTTGAGCGCCTGCTGACATCCCGACGAAACGTTCGCAAAATTGTTCTTGAGGCATTGCATGGCCTCCTTGCCGCCGCGCGGCACGCCCCAGCATTTCGACATGAAATCGGAACGGCAGTTGGATTTGATCGCGGCCACCTGCGCCTCGCTCGGCTCCGCCATCGCCCAATCGGCGGGAGCGAGGAAAGCCAGTACGAGAAAGCTGAAAGCGAGTGTAGAACTCAAGCCCTTCATTTCAATCCTCCGATGCTTGAACCGTTCTCCTAGCGAAGCTAGTTCTTGCTCTTGTCGACCATCCTGCGCTCGGCGATCCACGGCATCATGGCGCGCAATTTCTTGCCCACCTCTTCCATCTGGTGGGCATCGCATTTGGCGCGCATCGCCTTGAACGAGGTCTGACCGACCTTGTTCTCCAGCATCCAGTCCTTGACGAACCTGCCGGACTGGATGTCGGCCAGAATCTCTTTCATCGCTTCTTTGCTCGCCTTGCCTACCACGCGCGGGCCGGAGACATATTCGCCATACTCGGCGGTGTTGGACACCGAGTAGTTCATGTTGGCAATGCCGCCCTCATAGATCAGATCGACGATCAGCTTCACCTCGTGCACGCATTCGAAATAGGCCATCTCCGGCGCGTAGCCCGCCTCGATCAGCGTCTCGTAGCCGTTCCGCATCAGCTCGACCAGGCCGCCGCACAACACCGACTGCTCGCCGAACAGGTCGGTCTCGCATTCCTCGCGGAAATTGGTCTCGATGATGCCGGCACGGCCGCCGCCGATCGCCGCGGCGTAGGACAGCGTGAGATCGTGGGCGTTGCCGGTGGCGTCCTGGGCGATGGCCATGAGGCAGGGCACGCCGGCGCCCCGCGCATATTCGGCCCGCACCGTGTGGCCCGGGCCCTTGGGCGCGACCATGCACACATCCATGTCGGGGCGCGGCTCGATCAGGTTGAAATGGATGTTGAGGCCGTGGGCGAAGAACAAAGCCGCGCCCTGTTTCATGTTGGGCTTGAGGTCGTTCTCCCAGATGCCGGCCTGAAGCTCGTCGGGGGTGAGCATCATCACCACATCGGCCCATTTGGCGGCTGCCGGCACGTCCATGACCTTGAGGCCGGCCTTCTCGGCCTTGGCCGCGGATTTGGAGCCGGGGCGCAGGCCCACGGCGACGTCCTTGAGGCCGGACTCCTTCAGGTTCAGCGCATGCGCGTGGCCCTGGCTGCCATAGCCGATGATGGCGACCTTCTTGCCCTTGATCAGATTGAGATCGGCATCCCGATCGTAATAGACGCGCATACTCTGTCCCCTGCCCTAAGGTCTGCTCCTGGTGCTCGGGCTGCGTTTGTGCCGCCCTAGACGCAAAAAAACAAGTGGCCCGCCGGCGCTACATCTGCTCCGGCCCGCGCGAGATGGCGGCAAGGCCGGTGCGCGAGACCTCGACCAGGCCGAGTGGCTGCATCAGCACGATGAACTGGTCGATCTTCGATTGCTTGCCGGTGATCTCGAACACGAAATGCTCGGTGGAGGCGTCGATCACCGAGGCGAGGAAGGCCTCGGCCAGGCGCAAGGCCTCGACCCGCTTCTCGCCAAGCCCGGCGACCTTGACCATGGCCAGCTCGCGCTCGATCGGGTTGCCCTTGACGGTCAAGTCGGTCACCGAATGCACCGGCACCAACCGCTCGAGCTGATGCTGGATCTGCTCGATCACCATGGGCGGACCCGAGGTGACGATGGTGATGCGCGACAGATGCGCCTCGTGCTCGGTCTCGGACACGGTGAGCGAGTCGATATTGTAGCCGCGGCCCGAGAACAGGCCGATGACGCGCGCGAGCACGCCGGGCTCGTTGTCCACGAGCACGGTCAGGGTGTGCGAGGAAATTTTCTCCTCGCGCTTTTCCAGCGAATAGGCGGAACCGGGCTGGGCCATCGACGCCTACACCATCACCTTGCCGTCTTCGGTGATGGCCTTCTCCAGGTCCTCCCCGGTCAGGTCGTCGCCCATCAGCATATTGTTGTGCGCTTCCCCGCTCGGGATCATGGGGAAGCAATTGGCGTTCTTGTCCACCCGGCAGTCGAACAGCACCGGCTTCTTGACGGCGATCATCTCGCGGATGGCGTCGTCGAGCTCGGACGGCTTCTCGGCTCTGATGCCGACCGCCTGGTAGGCCTCGGCCAGCTTGACGAAATCGGGCAGCGCCGCGGTGTAGGAATGCGAATAGCGGCCGCCATGCAGCAATTCCTGCCATTGGCGAACCATGCCCATATATTCGTTGTTCAGGATGAAGATCTTGATCGGCAGGTCGTATTGCGCCGCTGTCGACATCTCCTGCATGGTCATCAGCACCGAGGCTTCGCCGGCGATGTCGATGACGAGCGAATCGGGATGCGCCGTCTGCACGCCGACCGCCGCGGGCAGGCCGTAGCCCATGGTGCCGAGCCCGCCACTGGTCATCCAGCGGTTGGGCTCCTCGAACTTGAAGAACTGCGCCGCCCACATCTGATGCTGGCCGACCTCGGTGGTGATGTAGACGTCGTGGCCGCGGGTCAGCGCATAGAGCCGCTCGATGGCATATTGCGGCATGATCAAATCGTCGCGCTTACGGTAATGTAGGCAGTTGCGGCCGCGCCAGCGGTCGATCTCGCCCCACCAGGATTTCAGCGCCGCCTTGTCCACCTTCGGCTTTTTGGCATTCCAGGCGTCGATCATCTGCTGCAGCACGATGGCGCAATCGCCGACGATGGGAATGTCGACCGGGATGTTCTTGTTGATGGACGAGCGGTCGATATCGACATGGATCTTCTTCGAGCCGGGGGAGAAGGCGTCAACCCGTCCGGTGATGCGGTCGTCGAAGCGCGCGCCGATGCAGATCATCACGTCGCAATCGTGCATGGCGTTGTTGGCTTCATAGGTGCCGTGCATGCCGAGCATGCCGAGCCATTGGCCGTCCGACGCGGGATATGATCCGAGCCCCATCAGGGTCGTGGTGATGGGGAAGCCGGTCAGGCGCACGAGTTCGCGCAGGCGCTGGCTCGCCAGCGGCCCCGAATTGACCACGCCGCCGCCGGTGTAGAACAGCGGGCGCTTGGCGTTCCCCATCAGCTCGATGGCCGTCTCGACCGCGCGCTGATCGCCTTGCGTTTGCGGGTTGTAGCTCTTGTGCTGCGAGTTGCTCAAACCCGTATATTCGCCTTTGGCGAACTGAATGTCCTTGGGGATGTCGACCACGACCGGGCCGGGGCGGCCGGTGCGCGCGACATAGAACGCCTCGTGCAGGATGCGCGGCAGAGCGTTCACATCCTTGACCAGATAATTGTGCTTGGTGCAGGGGCGCGTGATGCCGACCGTGTCGCACTCCTGGAAGGCGTCATTGCCGATGAGATGAGTCGGCACCTGGCCGGTGATGCAGACCAGCGGCACGGAATCCATCAGCGCGTCGGTCAAGCCGGTGACGGCATTGGTGGCGCCGGGACCAGACGTAACCAGCACGCAGCCGACCTTGCCGGTCGAACGCGCATAACCTTCGGCGGCATGGACTGCGCCCTGCTCGTGGCGCACGAGGATATGCTTGATCCGATCCTGCTGGAACAGCTCGTCATAGATCGGCAGGACCGCGCCGCCGGGATAGCCGAAGATATGCTCGACACCCTGATCGGCGAGAGCCTCGAGCACCATCTGGGCGCCGGTCATCGCGCGTGACATGTCTCAACTCACTGACAAAACCGGGCCCGCGGCTCGACGTCCGCTGCCCGGTCGAAGCTAAAGGAATGGCGGAAAAGCCTGATTAAGGCGCGCACCCTAAGGCTTGGCTTACGGGGGGTCAACGGCAAATGCGAATGAATGACAACATTCGTGCTCATTTATATTCCGAAAATTACCCAATAGACAGCTGATATGGATTTTTATTGCTCACTCTGTCCAAGGTTAATGCCCGGGTCGATGGGCTGCCTGGACAAGGCTATGCATTGCGCCTATGTCCCTACCGCTTCAAGGGACCGCGGCGCTGCGATCAGCGTTTATCGCGAAATCTTCAAACCATTTCCCACTCCCGGTTGAATGCATCAGGCCTCCCGCCAAGACACCGTTGCTGGCAACGACGCTGAGCCCCCGGCGCTTTCCACACGTACGTTCTGGGCGCTCACCTTCGGCACGCTCGGCGTCGTCTATGGCGACATCGGCACGAGTCCGCTCTATGCGCTGCGCGTGGCGGTGGAGGCGGCGAGCGCCGGCGGCATGGTCACAGAAGCCGCCGTGCTCGGCGTGCTGTCGCTGATCTTCTGGTCGCTGATCATCGTCGTCACGTTCAAATATGTGCTGATCCTGTTGCGCGCCGACAATAACGGCGAAGGCGGCACGCTGGCGCTGACGGCGCTCGTGTTTCGCGCGCTCGGCAAGCGCACGCCGCTCGCGCTCGCGCTCGGCATTGTCGGCGCATCGATGTTCTACGGCTCGAGCCTGATCACGCCGGCATTGTCGGTGCTGTCCGCAGTCGAAGGTCTGAATGTGGCGACACACGCGTTCAAGCCTTACATACTGCCGCTCACCGTCATCATCCTGGTGGCACTGTTCGCCGTGCAATCGCGCGGCACGGCGCTGGTGTCGGCGTTCTTCGCGCCGCTCATGGTGATCTGGTTCATCGTCATCGCCGCGGCAGGCGCGATTGAGATCGCCGATAATCCAGACATTCTCGCCGCGCTCAATCCGCTGCACGGACTAGATTTTCTTTTGAAGAGCGGCCTGGTCGGCTGGCTCACTCTCGGCGCCGTGTTCCTCGTGGTGACGGGCTCCGAGGCGCTGTACAACGATCTCGGCCATTTCGGCCGGAAGCCGATCCAGACCGCCTGGCTCTTTTTCGTGCTGCCGGCCCTGCTCCTCAATTATTTCGGGCAAGGCGCGCTGGTGCTCGACCGGCCGGAGACACTCGCTAACCCGTTCTACCTGCTCTATCCGGAGTGGGCGCTGTATCCGATGGTGGCGCTCGCCACCGCCGCCACGGCCATCGCCAGCCAGGCGGTGATCACCGGCGCCTATTCCATCACGCGCCAGGCGATGCAGCTCGGCTTCCTGCCGCGCATGGAAGTGCGCCACACCTCCGAGGCGCTGGCCGGGCAGATCTACATGCCGCGCGTTAACTGGCTGTTGCTGGTCGGCGTACTTCTGCTCGTGTTCATGTTCCGCTCGTCGAGCGAGCTCGCCGCGGCTTACGTGCTCGCCGTGGCCACCACCGAATGGGCCACCGGCATTCTCGGCTTTATCGTGATCTGGAAGCTGTGGCAGTGGAGATGGTGGACCGCGGCGGCGCTGATGGTGCCGCTCGTTCTCGTCGATACCGCCTTCGTTTTGGCCAGCACGCTCAAGCTGTTGGAAGGCGCCTGGCTCCCCGTCCTGATTGGCGGGGCCCTGGTGCTGGTCATCGTCACCTGGCGGCGCGGCACCAAGCTGCTCGCGCAGAAGACACGGCGCGTCGAAGTGCCGTTCGCCCCGCTGATCAAGAGCCTCGAAGAAAGACCGCCTCACATGGTCCCCGGCACCGCCGTGTTCCTCACCAGCGATCCCGAATTCGCGCCGACGGCGCTGCTGCATAATCTGAAGCACAACAAGGTGCTGCACGAGCACAATGTCATCCTGACCATCGTCAACCAGGACATTCCGCGCGTGCCGCTCAAGGACCGTGTGCATCTGGAGACGATCAGCGACAGGTTCATGCGGCTGGTGCTGCATTTCGGCTTCATGGAACGGCCCAACGTACCGCGTGCCCTCGCCGTGGCGCGCAAACAAGGCTGGACGTTCGACATCATGTCGACCTCGTTCTTCCTGTCACGGCGCTCGGTACGAGTCGATCCGCGCTCGGCCATGCCGCCTTGGCAGGACCAGCTCTATATCTTCCTCGCCCATAATGCCGACGATGCGTCGAGCTATTTCCAGCTGCCCACTGACCGCGTGGTGGAGATCGGCACCCAAGTCACGGTGTGAATGTCGACTCACTTGCGGCGGTGGAGTCGGGGAACCAGTCCCAGTCGGCCATGAAGCGGCGCGCCCAGGTCATCTGCCGCTTGGCATAGCGGCGGGTCTCGGTCTTGGCCTTGGTCACCGCTTCTTCCAGGCTGGCGGCGCCGACAAGATGGGCGGCAAGCTCGCGCACCCCATGCGCCCGCATCGCCGGCAGGCCGGGATGCAGGTGAAGAGCGATGAGCGCCCGCACCTCCTCGACGGCGCCGGCCTCGACCATGCGGTCGAAACGGGCATCGGTCTGTGCATAGATCGTTTCGCGCTCGGGCGCGACCACGAGCCTCACGACGTCCTCCGGCGCGAGCATGGGAGACGTTTCCCCACCATGCCACTCGGCGAGCGAGACGCCGGTCGCTTCGATCACCTCGAGCGCGCGCGCCACGCGTTGCGGGTCCGTCGGCCTGAGCCGCATGGCCATGGCCGGGTCGCGCAAGGCAAGCTCGCGATAGAGGCCCGTGGCGCCGAGCGCCTCCGCCTGCTCGCGCCAATGCTCGCGGATCTCGGCCGGGATGTCTGGGACCGGGGCGATCCCTTCGAGCAGCGCCTTGAAATAGAGGCCCGTGCCGCCCACCAGGATCGGCACCCTCCCCTCACTTTGCGCTTCGGCGATTGAACCGGCGGCATGGTCCAGCCAGCTTCCGACGGAGTACGCCTCTCGCGCCGGGACCATGCCGTAAAGCCGGTGCGGTGCGATTGCCTCGTCGTCAGGCGCGGGCCGCGCGGTCAGGACCGCAAGCTCGCGATAGACCTGCATGGAATCGGCGTTGATGATCGTGCCGCCCAGGCGCGCGGCGAGCGCAAGCGCGGCCGCCGACTTGCCGCTGGCCGTCGGTCCGGCGATGAGGACAGCCTTCGGCCGGCGCGCATCGCCGCTCATGGGGAACGACCTAGCCCGTCGGCACGGCGACGAAGCGGAGCTCGCCCTTGGCGTCGGAGAGCAGCAGCAACACCGAGCGCCGGCCCGACCGCTTCACCGCCAGGAGCCGGTCCATAACGTCCTGCGGCTGCGTCACCTTTTCCTGGGTCACCTCGACGATCACGTCGCCCGCCTTCACGTTCTTTTGCGCCGCCGGGCTGTCCGGCTTGACCTCGGTGATGATCACGCCCTCGATGGTCTTGCCGATGCCATACTGGTCGCGCAGCTCGTCGGTCAGCGGCGCGATGGAGAGGCCGAGCAGATCTTCGCGCGCGCTCGGAAGCGCTTCGCTTTCCGCGTCGTCCTCTTCCGCGTCGGCCTCGTCCTCGACGATGTCCTCGGCTTCCTCGTCGGCGGGCAAGCGTCCCACGGTCACGTTGACATCGACGGTTTGGCCCTTGCGCAGAAGCTCGAGCGCGACGTTCTTGCCGATCGGCGTGGCGGCGACGGCGCGCGGCAGGTCGCGCATGTTCTCGATGGGCTGACCGTCGAATTTGAGGATCACGTCGCTTGGCTGAATGCCGCTGTCGGCGGCGGGACTGTCGGGCGACACTTTGGCCACCAGCGCCCCCGCCGGCTCTTGCAACCCGAGGCTCTGGGCGATCTCCTCGGTCACGTTCTGCACATGCACGCCGAGCCAGCCGCGCCGCGTCTCGCCATATTGCTTGAGCTGGCTGACGACCTGCACGGCGCTGTTGGAGGGCACGGCGAAGCCGATGCCGATCGAGCCGCCGGTCGGCGAGATGATCGCCGTGTTCACGCCGATGACCTGGCCCTCCATGTTGAACAGGGGTCCGCCCGAATTGCCGCGATTGATGGCGGCGTCGGTCTGAAGGAAGTCGTCGTAAGGGCCGGCATTGATGTCGCGCTTGGTGGCCGAGATGATGCCGACCGTGACGCTGCCGCCAAGGCCGAAGGGATTGCCGATGGCCATGACCCAGTCCCCAACCCGCATCGTCGACGAATCGCCGAAGGAGATGGCCTTGAGCGGCTTCTTGGGCTCGACCTTCAGCAAAGCGAGATCGGTCTTGGGATCGTGGCCCAGAATCTTGACGACCTTCAGCTTGGTGCCGTCGGTGAAGCTGACGATGATCTCGTCGGCGCCCTCGATGACGTGATGGTTGGTGACGATCAGGCCCGTCGGGTCGACGACGAAGCCCGAGCCGAGCGAGCTCACCTTGCGGGGCACGCCGTCGCTGTCCTCGTCGTCGAAGAAATCGTCGAAGAATTCCTCGAAGGGCGAGCCCTTGGGACCGGGCGTGCCGGGCGTGCCGGGCGTGCCGGGCGTGGCGCCTTGCGCTCCTTTGAGCGTCTGGGTGGTGGAGATGTTCACCACCGATTCCTGCAAGCCTTCGGCGACATCGGCGACGGAATCCGGGCCGCGCGCGTAGGCGGGTGCGGCGGCAAAGAGCAGCGCGAAAGCGGCCGCCAGCAACCAGGACCGGCTGAGGGCTTGGCTATGATCGCTATGCTGTGGCATCGCCCCGCATTGTACCGGAATCCGTCAAGATAACGCACGAAACCATGAGGTTGTGTCCGAAACTAGCCCCGGACCAGCCACACGACGAGGACGCCGGCGGCGACCGCCACGGCGCCGGCCAGGCGCAAGGACGACTCTGGCACCTCTTCCGTCGCCGCCAGGAGCTTGCGGCCGAAGCGGGGCACAAGCGCCCAGACCAGCCCTTCGATGACGAGAACCAGGCCCAAAGCGACGGCAAGATCGCTCATGTCTCCCGCAGCTTTGGCCTAAGGCACCGACGGCGCTTCGGGCGAGGACTCGCTGTCCGCGCTGGCGGCCGTATCTTGCTGCACGTCGCCGCCATTAGGGACGGCGCCCCTGCTGCATGTCGTCCGCATCCTCCTCCGGTTCTTCGGGCGCCGGCTCGGAGGGGGCTGCCTGAGGCTCGCTCGGCGCGGGAGTGTTTCCCGAGCCTGGCCGACCCGCTGGGTTCCCGAAATACTGGAAAAACTCCGAGTCGGGGCTCAACAGGAGCCTGGTGTCGCTCGACTGCAGCGCCGCCTCATAGGCCTGCATGGAGCGGTAGAAGGAGAAGAAGTCGGGATCCTTGCTGAAAGCCTCGGCGTAGACGCGGTTCTTCTCGGCGTCGCCGTCGCCGCGGATGCGCGACGACTGGCCGGTGGCCTCGGCCTTCAGCACGGTGACTTGGCGGTCGGCATTGGCGCGGATACGGCGCGACGCTTCCTCGCCTTGGGCGCGGATCTCGGAGGCCTGTCTCTGCCGTTCGGTCTGCATGCGGCGATAGATCGCCTGGCTGTTGGCTTCCGGCAGGTCCGCGCGCTTGATGCGCACATCGGCGACGGTGATGCCGAGCCCCTTGGCTTCGGTATTCACCTGCTGGGTGATGTTCTGCATCAGCGCATGGCGCTTGTCGCGTACCACCGCCTCGAAGCTCGCGGCGCCAAGCACACGCCTGAGAGACGCCTCAAGGAAGGCGCCGAGCCGCAGCCTCGCGCCGCGCTCGTCTCCCACCGCCTGGTAGAACAGCAGCGGGTCGGTGATGCGCCATCGGGCAAAGGCCTCCACGACGAGCCGCTTCTGGTCGGCGGCAATGACTTCCTGCTGCCCCGAATCGAGATCGAGCAGGCGCTTGTCGAAGAACTCCACGTTCTGGACGAAGGGTATCTTGTAGTTGAGGCCGGGCTCGGTCACGAGACGCTTGGGCTTGCCGAACTCCAGCACCAGCGCCTGTTGCGTTTGGAACACTGTAAACAGCGTCAGATAAGCCACGACCGCGGCCAAGCCGAGGACGACGAGGATCGAGGTCAGAGCGCCGCGCTTCATGGCTGCGCTCCTTCCTGAGTGGCCGGAGGTGGCGTGCGTCTCTGCAGCTCGTTGAGCGGCAGATAGGGCACGACGCTGCTGCCGCCCTTCTCGTCGATGATGATCTTGTCGGTGTTGGAGAACACCTGTTGCATGGTGTCGATGAAGATGCGCCGCCGCGTCACGTCGGGCGCCTTGTGATACTCTTCGAGCACGTTCAGGAAGCGGTCCGCCTCACCCTTGGCCTCGGCGATGACCTGATCGCGATAGCCTTGCGCCGCTTGCAGGATGCGCTCAGCCTCGCCGCGCGCCTCCGGCACCACGCGATTGGCGTAGGCTTGGGCTTCGTTCTGTAGCCGCTCCTGATCGGCGCGCGCCGCCTGCACGTCGCGGAACGCGTCGATGACTTGCGAGGGCGGATCGACCTTCTGGAGCTGCACCTGGACGACGCGAATGCCGGCGCCATAGCTGTCCAGGATGCGCTGAATAAGCTGCTGCACCGAAGTTTCCGTCTGGGCGCGGGCGGCGGTGAGGATCGGCTCGATGTCGCTCTGGCCGACGATCTCCCGCATGGCGCTTTCGGCCACGTCCTTAACGGTGCCCTCGGGGTTCTGGATGTTGAAGAGGTAATCCGGCGCATCGCTGATGAGCCAAAACACCACGAAATCGATGTCGACGATGTTCTCATCGCCGGTCAGCATCAGGCTTTCTTCTGGCACGTCGCGGACGGTGGTCGTGGAGTCGCGTGCTTCGGTGGAGCCGCGCATGCCGATCTCACTGCGATTCATGCGCGTGACCTTCGGCAGCTCGACCTGCTCGATCGGATAGGGCCAGCGGAAATTTAGGCCGGGCGGCAGCTGCCGCACATATTCGCCGAAGCGGAGCACGATGCCGAGTTCGTCGGGGTTCACCCGCACGGTGAAGCCGAAAAAGCCGATCAGCGCGGCCAAGACCACGGCGAGCAGAATGGCGAAAGGTCCGCCCATGCGGCCGCCGGGAATGGCCTGGCGAATGCGGTCCTGGCCGCGGCGCAGGATCTCTTCGAGGTCAGGCTGCTGGCCGGGAGAACCGGGACGCGGGCCCCAGGGCCCCCCGCCGCCACCTTTCCAACCGCCGCCTCCGCTCTGATTGCTCCAAGGCATGATGGCACTTCATTCCTGATGTTTGTGGGGATAGCGCCGGCCAGGGCGCGAGCTGCAGCAGACCAAAAGCGGCCCAGCGGCAGGGTCCGGAAGGTTATAGGCCAGATCGCCGGTGAGGCGCAATGCGAGCCCCTCACCTCAATTGCTCTGTCCCTTTCAAAGCACCATTGTCTAATAACGCTTGACAACCCTCAAAGCCGAAATGTCTAATACTGCTAGACATGGTCCGGTCGTTCAGAAGCAAGGCTCTGCGTCGCTTCGCCGAACGTGGTGACGCCTCGAAGCTAAGCGTCCAGAACCCGGATCGTATCCGTCGCATCCTCGCCCGGCTGGATGCCGCGATGAAACCGGAGGACATGAACTTGCCCGGCCTCCGTTTCCACGGCCTTAAGGGCAAGGACAGAGGCCGGTATGCCGTGGATGTCAGCGGCAATTGGCGTATCACGTTCGGATGGCACGATGGCGATGCCATCGACGTTGATCTGGAGGACTATCACTGATGAGCGGCAACTCTCTCCTCAAGGGCCTCAAGCCCACGCACCCCGGCGAGTTTCTCCGGAAGGACGTTCTTCCCGCGCTCGACATCCCGAAGACCGAGATTGCCAAGCGCCTCGGCATCTCGCGTGCCATGCTCTATGCGATCCTCGATGAGCGCGCGCCGGTCTCCCCGGCGATGGCGCTTCGGCTCGGCAAGCTGTTCGGCACCACCGCCGAGTCTTGGCTCAATATGCAGCGGGACTACGATCTCCGGATGTTGGAGAAGTCCATGTCGACGGAGCTGGACGAGATAGACCCGGTCGCCGCTTGATCTGCCCGGCTAGGTGCGTTCCAAAACCACGAAACTGAAGGGGTGGTCGTCCTTGGGGCCCGGCGCGTGATCCTCGCGGAAGACCTCGCGCCATTCGCGTCCGTCGAGCGGGGGGAACCAGGTGTCGGCTTCGGGTGTGGCGTGGACTTCGGTGAGGTAGATGCGGCGGACCTCAGGCAAGACCTCGCGGAACACGTCCTCCCCGCCGATGACCATGATCTCGTCGACCCCCGTTTCTTCTGCGGCGCGACGCGCTTGCGAAAGCCCCTCGGTGAGGCTGTGCGCCATGATGGCGCCCGGCGCGATAAAATCGCGGTCGCGCGTGAGCACGATATTGACACGGCCGGGAAGCGCGCGCCCCAAGGACTTGAAGGTCAGCCGCCCCATGACGATCGGCTTGCCCATGGTAATCTTGCGGAAATAGCGCATGTCGCTGGAAAGATGCCAGGGCAGGTTCCCGCCAAGACCGATGGCGCGGTTTTCCGCCATGGCGACCACCAGGGCGATAACCGGCGGTGTGGGATTCAAACCGCGACCTCGGCGTGGATGGCCGGGTGCGGGTCGTAGCCCACGAGCTTGAAATCCTCATAGGCGAAGTCGAACAGCGACCGCACTTCCGGATTGATCTCCATCCGCGGCAGGGCACGGGGGATGCGCGAGAGCTGCTCGTCGGCCTGGTCGAGATGGTTCAGATAAAGATGCACGTCGCCGAAGGTGTGCACGAACTCACCCGGCTTGAGCCCCACGACCTGCGCCACCATCAGCGTCAACAGCGCATAGGAGGCGATGTTGAAGGGGACCCCTAGGAACATGTCGGCGGAGCGCTGGTAGAGCTGACAGGAGAGCCGCCCCTCCCCCACATAGAACTGGAACAGACAATGGCAGGGCGGCAGAGTCATCTGGTCGAGCTCGCCGACATTCCAGGCGCAGACGATGTGCCGGCGCGAATCGGGATTGCGCTTGAGGCCATCCATAAGGGCGGCGATCTGGTCGATATGGGCGCCGTCGGGCGTGGGCCAGGAGCGCCACTGCCGCCCATAGACCGGGCCAAGCTCGCCGTCCTGGTCCGCCCATTCGTCCCAGATGGTTACGCCGTGCTGATTCAGGTAGCGCACATTGGTCGAGCCTTGCAGGAACCACAAAAGCTCATGGACGATCGATCTGACATGCAGCTTCTTGGTGGTGAGGAGCGGAAAGCCCTCGCTCAAATCGAAGCGCATCTGCTCGCCGAACAGGCTTAAGCAGCCAGTGCCGGTGCGGTCCGCCTTGCGGAGGCCCTTGTCACGGATGCGGGCGAGAAGGTCGAGATATTGGCGCACAAACTGCTCGTTTCCGGGTCGATGCCGTTAATCGTTTGCTGTTATAAAGTGGCGATTGTTCCGACCAACCGAAAGGTGTTTCATGCGTCTTATCCCCGTTCTCGTTGTCGGCCTTAGTCTCGCTTTTGCCCTCCCCGCCGCCGCGGCGCCGGTCAGCATCGACGACGTGCGCGCCATGGCCTTCGACCGCGGCATCGTCAAAATCAAGGAGATCGAGCTCGACGACGGCATCTGGGAGGTCGAAGGACGCGACGCCAGCGGCCACGAGATCGAGATGGAGGTCGAGGCCAGGACCGGCCGCATCATCAAGCTCCGGCGCGATTAACCTTCCCGACTCGCCAGACGGAGTTGGGGGTTATCGCAGGTCAATCTTTTTTTTGCCGCCATAACAGCCTATATAGATTCTTGCCGGTGCAAGCCGGCTATGGCGATAAACGGTCGACGTAATAAGCCCATTCGGACCCGGGGGCGGTACCCGGCGCCTCCACCATCAGGGATCAGTAGTCAGTATTCAGTTATCGGAAGTTTGGATCTGAACACTGATTTCTGATCCCTGTTATGGGGGCGAAATAGGATCGACGAGGGTGTAAAGGTCGCGCTTTCGCTCGGCATGGTACCGCCGTTATCGGGCCAACCCTATAGTTGCCAATGACAACTATGCGGAGGCTCGTCTCGCCGCGTAAGCAGCGCGATAGCCTGAAAATGAAGTCCTAGCCGCTTCGCGGCGACTAGGCGCGGTTCGGAGGGCACCGGCCAACAGAAGCCCTCCACTTTATTGACGGGGTGTTACTGCCTCGCGTCGCAAGAGGGGTAGGCGGCGAACTCCATGGCAGAAGACGGGATCAGATACGATCTTCTCACGCAGGACGCGCTGCGCGGCGTGGTCCGCCGAGTCTTGGCGCGGGTGCAGCGCGAGGGGCTCCCCGGCGAGCATCACCTTTATATCGCATTCGACACGGGCGCCGACGGCGTCTCGGTATCGAGGCGCCTCAAGGAGCAATACCCCGAAGAGATGACGATCGTGCTGCAATACCAATTCTGGGACTTGCAGGTGACGAACGACAGTTTCGAGGTGAAGCTCTCCTTCTCCAACGTGCCGGAGAGGCTGGTGGTGCCGTTCGACGCGGTGAAGGCGTTCTACGATCCTTCCGCCCAGTTCGGCCTGCAATTCGGCAAGCCCGGTGCGGCCAACGACTCCGCCCGTCAGCACATGGCGGCGGCCTTGCCCGACCTCGCGGGCGAACAGGACGAGGCGCGTGGCGCGGGCGAGCCCATCCAGGACCGGGGCAGCGAAGCGCAAGCCGAAGTGGTCATGTCGCGCCCCCCCGCCGAAGTCGTGCATCTCGACCGCTTCCGCAAGAAATAGCCCGACGGCTCAAGCTGCTGGCGCCGAGGCGGGCACGGGCGTGCGGCGCGGCTCCTTCGACGGCTCAAGTGGCACGTTCAGCTCGACATAGAGGCCCGTCGGGCGGAAATCGACCTTGGTCTCGCCGCCGAGATTGTGGCGGATGCCCTTGTCGATCAACTGCATGCCGAAGCCATTATTGCGCCTTGCCGGCGGGATCGGGCTTCCCCTCTCTTCCCAGACGAGCATCAGCCGATTGCCGCGCCCGGTCCGCCAGCTGACGCTGAGCTGGCCGGTGTTCTGCGACAGCGCCCCGTATTTCACGGCATTGGTGGCAAGCTCGTGCAAGGTCATGGCGAGGATCGAGGTGCATTGCGGCGGCAGCAGCACGTCGGGCCCTCTGATCGCGATCTTCGGGCCGTCTTCGCGCCGGTACGGATCGAGCTCGCGCTCCACCATGGCCTTGAGGCTCGCGCCCGACCATTGCGATTCGAGCAGCAGGTCGTGCGCGCGATGCAGGGCCTGGAGCCGCTCGGCCAGCGTCTGGGCCATGGCTTGCGCGGGCTTCGAAGTGGCCTGGCGCAAGCTCGCCTGCACCAGCGACTGCACGATGGCGAGCGAATTCTTGACGCGGTGATTGAGCTCGCCGACCAGCATGGTCTGGCGTTGCGCCGTGCGCCTGCGCTCGGTCACGTCGCGGAAGATCAGCACGGCGCCGGCGAGCGAGCCGTCGAAGCCGATGATCGGCGCGCCGCTATGCTCGACCGGCAGCTCCTTGCTGTCGCGGGTGACGAGCAACGCGCCGGATTCGAGCCGCGTCACCGTGCGCTCGCGCAGCGCCTTGAGCGCCGGATCGTCGACGGGCTTGCGCGAGCCCTCGTCGATGACGCGGAACACTTCCCAGATCGGGCGGCCACGCGCGTCCACGCCCGGCCATCCCGTCAATTCCTCGGCGATCTTGTTGAGCAGCAGCACGCTGCCGTTCGGATCGGTGGCGATCACCCCGTCGCCGATCGAGCCGAGCGTGGTGCTCAGCCATTCGCGCTGCCCGCGCAGCTCCATGAGCGCAGCGTTGCGGTCGCGGTCGGCGCGGCGCACGGCGCCGATCGTGGTCCAGGCGAACACGGCGAGCACGAGGATGCTGGCCACGGCGAAGATGGCCAGCGTGGCGGCGCTGTCATAATGGGCGCCGGCCTCGGCCTGGCGCGCGAACCAGCCGATGACCAGAGGCAGCACGATGATGCCCGGCAGCAGCCTGCGCAGCATCTCGCCGGCCGGCGACGGCTCGATGATCGCCGCCGCGATACCATGCTCGGGCGAGGCGGCCAGTAGCCCAAAGGCGAGTAGGAAGGCGCTGGTCGCGCCATAGAACGACATGGCGGTGAAGGGGAACGGGTAGTCATGGGTGGTGACCCCGTAGGCATAGCCGGCGAGCACGGTCAGGACCTGGGCGATCATCACCAGCGCCACGATCTGGCTGAACGCCGTCAGCGCCATTCCGCGCTTGGCATAAAGCAGCGCCAATCCGAACAGGACCAGCGAGCCGGTGAGCCCGGGATTCGCGCGGTCCTGGTCCATGCCCGAAGGAGCCGCGCCGCTCCGCCTTAGCGCCTCGTCGAGACCGAGATCGAAGCCGAACAAATCCTGGCCGAGCAGCACGGCGAGGCCCACGACCACAAGGATCAAGCCGATCAGCCGGGCAATGAGGCGCAAGCCCCGGAAGGTGAAGCAGAACAAGGCTATGCCGGCCCCAAGGATGCCGACTGCCGCATCCGGCGACAGGCTGGCGAGCCCGGGGAGGATTTCGGTCAGCTGCGGCAGGGGGACGTACCACGCCAGAAGCGCGAGCCCGCCGATGGCGCACACCAGCAACGCCGCGATGCGCGCCAAAAGCACCGAAATGTGCGCGCTACGCGGCGCCGGAAGCGCCAGTTTCGCTGGAACGTCAGTCACGAAATTTCCCTACTCATAGACGGAGACGAGACGCCGGAGCGTCAAGCGCTCCCTGGCAGAAGGCCGCAACGCGTGGAAGACACGCCCTCTCCTGCCCTTTCTTGCGTTGGTTCGCCTATTCCCCGTTATTCCCCCTGTTATCAGAAGCCCTGGACGGTGAAAGGGGTGCTTGACCCAAGTCCCGCCGACAAGCAAAACGTGCCATGCCCTCCGACCGCCGCAAACCTCCTTCGTCCCCAACGCGCACCGAGACGGATTCCTTCGGCCCGATCGAGGTGCCGGGCGACCGCTATTGGGGCGCCCAGACCGAGCGTTCGCGCCAGAATTTCAAGATCGGCGACGAGCGTGTGCCGATGCCCATGATCCGGGCCATGGCCATGATCAAGAAGGCCGCGGCGCTGACCAATCTCGAGCTCGGGCTGCTCGACAAGCCTATCGCCGAGGCCATCGCCGACGCCGCCCAGGAGGTGATCGACGGCAAGCTCGACAGCCACTTCCCGCTGGTCGTGTGGCAGACAGGGTCCGGCACCCAGACCAACATGAATCTGAACGAAGTGATCGCCAACCGCGCGAGCGAGATGCTCGGCGGCGTGCTCGGCGCCAAACACCCGGTTCATCCCAACGATCATGTGAATCTCGGACAATCGTCCAACGACACCTCCCCCACCGCCATGCACATCGCGGCCGCCTTGGAGATCGCCTATCGCCTCGACCCGGCGCTCGGGCGCCTGTTCCAAGCGCTCAAGGACAAGGCGGAGGCCTTTCAGGACATCGTCAAGATCGGCCGTACCCATATGCAGGACGCCACTCCCCTTACTCTAGGGCAGGAATTCGGCGGCTATGCGGCGCAGATCGGCAACGGCATCGAGCGGATAAAGCAGGCGCTTTACGGCCTTTACGAGCTGGCCCAGGGGGGCACCGCGGTCGGCACCGGCCTCAACACGCATCCGCGATTCGCCGAGCTTTTTGCCGCCAAAATCGCCGAAATGACCAGGCTTCCCTTCGTCAGCGCCGAGAACAAGTTCGAGGCGCTGGCCTCCCATGACGCCTATGTGTTCGCCCACGGAGCGCTGACCACGGTGGCGGGAGCCATGTTCAAGATCGCCAACGACATCCGCCTCCTGGGGTCAGGCCCGCGGTCCGGCTTCGGCGAGCTGATCCTGCCCGAGAACGAGCCCGGCTCGTCGATCATGCCGGGCAAGGTCAACCCCACCCAATGCGAGGCGGTGACCATGGTCGCGGCGCAAGTAATTGGCAACAACACCACCGTCGTGTTCGCCAGCAGCCAGGGGCATCTCGAGCTTAACGTGTTCAAGCCGCTGCTGGGCTATGCCATGCTTCAGTCGATCCGGCTGCTTACCGACGTTGCCGTGAGCTTCACCGACAATTGCGTGGTTGGCATCGAGCCCAACCGTGAGCGCATCAAGGAGCATATGGAGCGCTCGCTGATGCTGGTTACGGCGCTGACGCCGCATATCGGCTACGACAAGGCGAGCGAGATCGCCAAGTCCGCGCACAAGCGGGGCACCACTTTGCGCGAGGAGGCTGTTCGGCTTGGCCATGTCAGCGAGGACGAGTTCGACCGGCTGGTAAAGCCGCATGACATGGTTGCGCCGAAGGGCTAGGTGCCCATGGCAAGCAATAAGCGCTCGCTCACCATCGCCCGGCATAGGACCAGCGTCTCGCTCGAGGACGAGTTCTGGACGGCGCTCGCGCATCTCGCCGCTGCCAAGGGCAAGTCGATAGCGGCACTGGTCGGTGAGATCGACAAGGGACGGAGCGAGGCCGGCCGGTCGAAGACCAACCTGTCCGCCGCCATCCGCCTTTACGTTCTTAAGCGCATGACGGGCTGAGCCTTAGCCGCCGAAGATGCCGATGCCCTTCTTCCAGGAGTCGGGCGCTTCACGCTGAGGCCTCGGCGTGCGCCGTGGTTTTACGACCGGAGATGCTTCGGCTGGAACTTCCGCGGTCGTAGGCGTCGCTTGATCTTCAAGCGTAGGTATCACTTGATCCTCCGGGCTTGCCATATCGGCAGAAGGCGCGGGCAACACGGGGGCAGCCGTCTCGTCCGGTATCGGCATCGTTTGTGAAGGAGCCGCAGGCGGTGCTGGCCTGGCGATCTCATCCGGCATCGGCATAATCTGCGGAAGAGAATCTGGCGCGGTTGGCTTGGCGATCTCCGCCGGCTTCGCCTCGGGGAGCGGCACGTGCATCGCGTCGTCCGCGGGCGGCGTCTCCTCTATTGGCTCGGGCTCGGCTTGAGGGGCTGGCGTCCTGCCGGAGACGTCGAGGGTTTCGAGCCGCTCCACGTCCTCCTGCATGCGCCGCATGGTGAGGTAGGTCTCGATGGCCGCCGTGTCGATCGTGGGCGCAATCTGTCCGGCATCGCTCAAGGACCCGGCGAAGACGATGCTCACCGCCGGCACGGTCTTGTTCTTGCCGGCAAGGCTCATCTCCCATTCGCTGTCGAGCTTGAGGCTGGCCAGCTCGACATAGGCGTTGACCTTGGTCTCGGCCCCGGCGCCGGCGAGCGTGGTGGGGGTGAAGCGCAGCGTGCCGTTCTTCACCTCGAAGGGGAATTGGGCGGGCGCATATTTGTAGAGACCCGTGGTGACCTTCTCGCGCACGGCGCGCGCTTCCGCCGCGATCTGCTCCTTATTCGCCTTGATCTTCTTGGCGGCGGTGGCGGCCACGCGGCGAAGCGGCTCGGGGTTCAGCGACTGCACCGATCCGGCGCCGAGCGCCAGCGTTCCCTCCCCGCTCAATCCGGCGACCAGGCCGGGCGGGCTCAATCCCTCTCCTTGCACGGTGAGAGTGAGATTGAAGAGCCCTTTGGCGAGGCCCTTGCCGGCCATGCTCTTGGACAGATCTTCGAGCTTGCCGCCTTTGATCTCGGCCTGAGCCTGGAGTTCGGCGCCGGCCCCGCGCGGCGCCAAAAGTCCCGACGCCGCGAACGCCCCGCCGAACAGGCGCCCTTTGAGATCGGTGACGGTAAGCCCTTCCTTGTCGACGCGCGCGGCCAAGGCGGCGTCGGCAACCTGGAAGGGGGCGCCGAGGGAGAGCGTCTTTGCTTGCAGCGTGATCTCGCCCTCGCTCGTCTCGATCGCGCCTAGCGAAAAGCCGCGCGACGGCCAGACCTCGGACGTGTCCGCGGTAATGGCGCCCAGCATTTCTTCCGACGAAGGGCTGCGCTGCCATGCCACCAGCACGCCGAGCAGCGACGGCAGCGACACGGTGCCGGCGTTTGCCTGAAGCGTGAAGCGTGTCTTGTCGCCGCCGAGAAGGAACTTCGCACTCCCTTCTATAGTCTCGCCGTCGATCGTGGCCTTGATGGGAGCAAAGGCGAGACTGTCACCCTGCTTGACCACATCGGCGGTCAGGGTCAGCGGAATGTTGGCGGCGCTCGGCGGCGCGTCGAGCCCGGCCATCGGCAACACGAGGCTCGCGTCTTGCGTGACGATCAAGGCTTTGCCGGTCAAGGTGAGACCGCTGTCGGGCAGCGCGCCGCTCCCTTCGAAGGCGAGCTGCATGGCAGCGGTCTCGAGCGCCGCCTTGCCGGTGACGCCCGTCTTGGGCACGCCTGCGAGCTTCACCGAAAGCGTGCCTTGGCGGCCGCCCGCCTGGGCAATGCGGTCTTGCGGCAGGTCGGGGAAGAGCAGGACGAGAAGGGCCTCGGGCCGTTCGCCGGTGACGCTGCCGCCAAGGTCGATCTCGGCCTGGGCCAGCTTGTCCGGCTCGCCGATGGCGCGGGCGGTCAGCGCAATCTTCGATCCACCGGCCTGACCGGCAAGCTCGAGCGAAGCCTTGGTGGCGTCGCCTTCGCGCACGGCCACCAGCCCGCCCCGAACGTCGAACGGCGCCAGCGTCGAAAGATGCTTCGACTTGCTCACATCCTCGGACAGGCCGAACAATTCGGATACGGTGCGCAGACTGCCGGCGGTGGTGGCCTTGAGTGCGAAATCGACCCGGCCCGAGGGGGCTTCGCTTAAGCTCTCGATGCGGCCTTTGCCGGTCAGCGTGAGCTCGTCGGTGGCGGCGAACTCGAGCCGCTCAACGTCGAGCGTGTCCGCCACCAGCGCGAAGCGCGCGTCGAGCCTGCCCGCGGGGATATTCGGCAACAGCAGTTCGCCCACATTCAAGGTGACGCGCGCGTCGTGGCCGCGGAATTGCGCGAGGAGGCTCGGCGCGGCGTCCGCGGAGGCGGTTTTCGTTTCCCTCGCCGGCCAGGAGCGCCAGACCGGCCCCTCGCCCATCATCTCCCTGAGGTCGAGACGGTCGCTGTCGAGGGTGAGATCGATCAGGCTTCTGTCTCCGCCGCGATAGCCGAGCGCACCCCGGAACGTGGTGTCGCTCACTTCGCCCAGCGCGTCGGCAAGCTTCAGCTCGCCGTCGCCGATGGTGGCGTTGGCCTGGACGGCGAAATCGCCGACCGAGGCTTGTCCCGACATGTCGCGGTCGCCAGCGGCCCAGCGGGTCAGCGCCCTGAGCCCCGTGCCTTCGAGCTTGATCGGGCCGGTGAACACCGGGCCGATGGCGCCCTGGGCGAGCTGCCCCGAGACCTCGATCCGACTGTCGCCGGGGAGCGTGGCGGCAAGACGCTCGATGGTCATGACGCCGTCGCTCGCGGCGAGATCGACGTTCAGCCCGCTTACGAGATCGCCGCCGAGGCTTGCTTGCTCAATTGCGACGGCGAGCTTGCCCTGCCCGATCTCGGCCGACTTCATCAGGGCTTCCTCGGCGACCAGATACAAAATGGCGGCGGGCGACGGCCGGTGCTCCGCGTTTGGCGTCCCGAACAGCAAATCGACATCGATGAAGCGGGCGGAAAGCGCGCCCTCGGCCTTGACCTTCTCGCCGAGATCGAGCGAGAGATTGCCTTTCAAGATCTGCGGACGCCCCTTGGCATGGATGGTGAGGTCGAACTCCGGCAACTCGGCCCGGTCGGGCGTCGCCTTGAGCGGACCTTTCAGTTCGACAAACGATGGGTCATCGGCCGGCTTGGACGCCGGCGATGGCTGCTCATCGTCCGCCTCCTCGGCTGGCTCAACCATGATTGCGGACGGCATGTCAGCGGCGGCGCTGGCGATGCGCATGGTGAAATTGCCGTCATAGGACGGCCCCGTCCCAAGTCCGCTCACGGCGCCGTCGAAAGCGTAGTTGGTGTGGAGCTCGGGATCGCGCAGCGCCGCCTTGATGCGGAACAGGCCTGCGGCATCAGTCTCGCTCGTCGAGAAGCGAAGCTCCTGGCGGCGGTTCTCGAAGTCGTAAGTCGCCGACACTTTGTAAGGTCCGGCCAGCGAGGACGCGCTCAACTCGCCATCGACATCGTTGAGGATCAGCTGCTCGATCCCCTCCTTGGCGATCTCGATCCGGCCGCCGCTCACGCTGACGGAATCGAGCATCACCTCTTTCGGTGCGAAAGGCAGCGCCACCCCGGGCCGTCCCACGTCGCGCCAATTGCCGGTGCCGTCAGCCTTGACGTCGAGGCGCAGGATGGGATCGACGATGACGATCTTGCGCGCCTCGAAGGTGCCGGTGAGCAGCGCGCCGATATTGAGCCCCGCCTCGATGGAGCGCGCTTCAAGGAACGGCAGGTCGAGGCGGCCCTGTTCGTCGGCGACCTTCACCTCGTCGAATTTCAGTTCCGGCGCCGGCAGCAGCACGAGATACACCTTGCCGTCGACCTTCACCTCGCGGCCAAGCAGCTTGGTGGCCTGCGTCTCGAAGACGTGGCGATAGTCGTTCCAATCGATGAAGAGCGGCGCGGCAAACAGCGCGCTCAGCACCAAAATCAGCAATGCCGTCAAACTGAGCAGGAGCGAGTTCACCGAAATCTATGTCCAAGGTTCGGATGCGAGCGCTTGTTCGCCGCAAAGCACCGTCGTGTTCAGCCGGTCTTGTTCAGTCGGTCTTGGCCCCGTGACGCTTTGTCATGGTAACGCAAAAATCTTGCCAGGATTGAGGATATTCAACGGATCGAGCGCCTTTTTTATGGCAACCATCACCGAAACGCCCGATCCATGCTCGGCGGCGAGATAATTGATCTTGCCCTGCCCGACGCCGTGCTCACCGGTGCAGGTGCCGCCGCAGGCGAGCGCGCGCTCGACCAGCCGGTCGAGAAACTCCTGCACCTTGCGCCGCTCTTCCTTGTGGGCCGGATCGATCAGCGGCATGACATGGAAATTGCCGTCGCCCACATGGCCCACGATCGGCGCGAGCAGTCCCAAGCGGTCGATATCCTGGTGTGCGGCGCCGACCGAAGCGGCAAGCGCGGAGATCGGCACGCAGACATCGGTGGTCACCAATTCGGCGCCAGGCTTGAGCGCGCGCGCGGCCCAATAGGCATCGTGGCGCGCCTGCCAGAGTCTGTTCCGGTCCTCCTGCCGCACCGCCCATTGCAACTCCCCTCCCCCTTCGGCGCGCGCGATCTCGGCAAAGCTTTCGACCTGCTCGCGGGTTCCGGCTTCGCTGCCGTGGAACTCGAGGAACAGGGTTGGCTGCTCGGGCAGCGTGAGATGCGAATAGGCATTGCAGGCGCGGATCTGCACGGCGTCGGCGAGCTCGATGCGGGCGAGCGGCAAGCCCATCTGCAACGCCGCGATGGTGGCATTGCACGCGCCTTCGATCGAGGCGAACGGACAGACGCCGGAGAGGATGGTCTCGGGAATGCCGTAGAGCTTGAGCGTGAGGGAGGTGATGATGCCGAGCGTTCCTTCCGAACCGATCAGCAGGCGCGTGAGATCGTAACCGGCGGCCGATTTGCGTGCCCGGCTCCCGGTGGTGACGATGCTGCCGTCGGCAAGGACCGCGGTGAGGCCGAGCACGGCGTCGCGCATGGTGCCGTAGCGCACGGCGTTGGTGCCGGAGGCGCGCGTCGCCGCCATGCCGCCGAGGCTCGCGTCGGCGCCGGGATCGACCGGGAAGAACAGTCCCAGATCGCGCAGATGATCGTTGAGCTGCTTGCGGGTCACGCCCGGCTCGACCACGCAGTCGAGATCCGCCTCGTGCACGGCGAGGATGCGGTTCATGCGCGACAGGTCGAGCGACACGCCGCCGAACGGCGCATTGAGGTGGCCTTCGAGCGAGGTGCCGGTGCCGAACGGGATGACCGGCACGCGGGCCTCGGCGCAGAGCTTCACCGCCTCTGAGACCTCTTCAATGGTCTCGGCGAACAGAACGGCGTCGGGCGGCTCCCTTTTCAGCCAGGTCAGCGTGTTGGCGTGCTGCTCCCTGAGCGCCTGGCCTAAGGAGAAACGGGGGCCGAAGCGCGTGGCCAGAGCCGCGAACAGGGCGTCTTTCGCTTCCGCCGATGCGGGCTTGGGGGCTTGTGCCATGACCAGAGTCATGGGTCCCATTCTATAAGGGGTCGGTTACCAAATGCTCAGGCTTTTGCAGCCCGCTAGGCGGCGACGATCACCATCACGGCCGCGTAGTGGACGCTTGCCGCGGTCAGAACGAAGCCGTGCCAGATGGCGTTCTGATACGGCAGGCGGTCCCAAAGGTGGAACACCACGCCGACCGTATAGAGCACGCCGCCAACCATGAGCAGGGTCAGCACCACGCCTGGCAGCGCCGACATCAAAGGCTGCCATGCGGCAAGCACCGCCCAGCCCTGCACCAGATAGAGCGCGACGGTGAGGCCTTCGAGGAAGCGCGGCGCGAACAGCTTGATGGCGATGCCGATGGCCGCCATGGTCCACACCACGGCAAGCAGGGTCAGCCCCCACGGATCGTTCATCTTGATCAGGATGAAGGGCGTGTAGGTGCCGGCGATCATGAAGAAGATCGCGGCATGGTCGAGCCGGCGGAAGACTTCCTTGATCTTGGGGTGGATCACCAGATGGTAGCCCGCCGAGCAGGAGAACATGGCGACCAGCGCCAGCCCGTAAACCAGCAGAGCCACCACCCAAAGCGTCGCTTGCGCCTTGACGGCGACGATCAGGAGCGCGGTTAGCGCGACGAGACTTGCGGTGACGCCAATGACATGAACGCAGCCATCGGCCACGCGCTCGCGGTCGGTGTATTGTGGAAACACGACGCTACCTTTCCACCCCCGCTATGCTGTTCGACTGCCTTAGAGCAAATTCATTGAAATCAGCTTACCGCGGGATGTGGCAGGGGTGAGGCACGGGGGGTGACACTAGCCGCCGCAAGCAGACGCCCCCGCGGTGCACACAAACGGCACCACGACGCCCCGCCAGCACTGCGTATAGGTCTGCCCGGTCACGATGTCGGGCTTGAGCAGCATTTCATTGCGGACTTGGGGACGAACCGATTTCCAGAACGGGTCCGGCGTCACTTTCCGGGCTCGCAGCGTCACATACGACCACCCGTGCTTGCGCCTGACCAGCTGGGCCGTATCCCTGGCGTTTTGCTGCGCGGCCTTGGCGGCTGCAGCCTTGGACCCGGCGCTGTTGGTGGCGACGATCAGCTCGCATCTCACAGCCTCTGCCGGTTGTAGTCCGGAAAGAAAGATCGCGGCGCCACCTAGAAAAATAAGCCCAGCCTTCGAAATTCGAAGCATCTCAACCTCCAAAGATAAGATTCGCCCAACTCTGTCCCCATTTGCCATCCCAGGGGTCCGCTAGCAACCCTTGACGACCAAGCGAATGTCGGTGGGGCGCTGCCAAGCGGCGGCAACCTTTCTTTCCCCCACGGGCAGGGTGATATAGTTCTGTGAGTCATGGTCAAGATTCGCGCAACTGCTGCCCTCCCACCGCCTGAACCTGACGATGAGAGCGCCGATACGGCGCCCTTGTCCGAGCGTGCCATGCGCCGGCGGCCGGTGTCCTATCTCGATGCGCTCAATCCCGAGCAGCGCGAGGCGGTCGAGACGCTCGACGGTCCCTTACTTGTACTTGCGGGTGCTGGCACCGGCAAGACCCGCGTGCTCACCACCCGCATCGCGCACATTCTGAGCCTTGGCCGCGCGCGGCCATCGCAAATCCTTGCCGTCACCTTCACCAACAAGGCGGCGCGGGAGATGAAGCACCGTATCGGCGAGCTGATCGGCGGCGTGGTCGAGGGCATGCCCTGGCTCGGCACCTTCCACGCCATCGGCGTCAAAATCATGCGCCGCCATGCCGAGCTGGTCGATCTCAAGCCCTCCTTCACCGTGCTCGACACCGACGATCAGATCAGGCTCATCAAGCAGCTGCTCGAGGCTGAGAATATCGACGAGAAGCGCTGGCCGGCGCGGCTGCTGGCGGCGATGATCGACGGCTGGAAGAACCGCGGGCTGGTGCCCAAGCGCGTGCCCGAAGGCGAGAGCTTCGCCTTCGCCAATGGCCGCGCGCGAGATCTCTATGCGCTGTATCAGAGGCGGTTGAAGGAGCTGAACGCGGCCGATTTCGGCGACCTGCTATTGGAGAATTTGCGGCTATTCCAGGAGCACCAGGACGTGCTCGAAAAATATCAGCAGCGATTTCTCTATATGCTGGTGGACGAGTATCAGGACTCCAACGTCGCGCAATATCTCTGGCTGCGGCTGCTCGCCCAGGGCAACGGCAATATCTGCTGCGTCGGCGATGACGATCAGTCGATCTACGGCTGGCGCGGCGCCGAGGTGGACAACATTCTCCGCTTCGAGACCGACTTTCCCGGCGCCAAGATCATCAGGCTCGAACGCAATTACCGTTCGACCGGCCATATCCTCGGCGCGGCGTCGGGGCTTATCGCCCACAACAAAGGCCGGCTCGGCAAGACACTACGCACCGACGGCGCTTCCGGCGACAAGGTCACGGTCGAAGGCTGCTGGGACGACGAGGAGGAAGCACGCGTCATCGGCGAGGACATCGAGCAGCTCCAGCGCCAAGGTCACGCTCTGAGCGAGATCGCCATTCTGGTGCGCGCCTCGTTCCAGATGCGCGCCTTCGAGGACCGCTTCATCACCCTCGGGCTCCCCTACCGCGTGATCGGCGGCCCGCGTTTCTACGAGCGGCAGGAGATCAGGGACGCCACGGCTTATTTCGACGTGACGCTCAACCCCGCCAACGACCTGAAATTCGAGCGCATCGTCAACACGCCGCGGCGGGGGCTGGGCGAGGCGACCCTGAAATCGCTGCATCAGCTCGCCTGCGCCCAAGGCGTGCCGCTGTTCCAGGCGGCGCGGTTGATCGTCGAGACCGAGGAACTGAAGCCCAGGCCGCGCAAGGCCCTCGCCGACCTGATCGCGGCCTTCGACCGCTGGCGCTCGCTGATCGACACCATGCGCCATACCGAGCTTGCCGAGCTGATTCTCGATGAGTCCGGCTATACCGGCATGTGGCAGGCCGAGCGCTCGCCGCAGGCGCAGTCGAAGCTCGAGAATTTGAAAGAGCTGATTCGCTTCATGGAGGAGTTCGACACGCTCGCGGGCTTCCTCGAGCATGTGTCGCTGGTCATGGACGCGACCACCGAGGAAGGCGCCGACCGTGTCAACCTGATGACCTTGCATTCGGCCAAGGGGCTCGAATTCGACACCGTGTTCCTGCCCGGCTGGGACGAAGGGCTGCTGCCGCATCAGCGGAGCCTCGACGAGTCGGGCCGCTCAGGTCTCGAAGAGGAGCGGCGGCTCGCCCATGTGGGGCTGACGCGGGCGCGCAAGCGGGCCAAGATCACTTTCGCCCAGAACCGCCGCAATCACGGCATGTGGCAGACCGCGCTGCCCTCGCGCTTCATCGATGAATTGCCGATCGATCATGTCGAGGTCGCCGAGGATAAGAGCCTGCGTGGCTACGGGCCGAGCCGGTTCGACAGCGCGGAGAATGTGTTCGCCAGCGGCTTCTACGAGACGCCGGGCTGGCAGCGGGCGCAACGGAACCGGCCGCGCGGGAGCGGGCAAGCGCCGCGGCGCGAGCCCCTCACCATCGAAGGTACCCTGGTCGCGGCAAGCACGGCGGAAGGCGCGGGACTCGAAGTGGGCACCCGCATCTTCCACCAGAAATTCGGCTATGGCCGGATCGCCCAGGTGGACGGCAACAAGCTCACCGTCGATTTCGACAAGGCCGGGCAGAAGAAGGTAGTCGACAGCTTCGTCGAGCGCGTTTGAACCCCTCTTTCCTATTGAGAACAAAACGTGTACATTTATCTCCTCAATCTTGGAGGGAGAAAGGCCATGCGCGCCCTGATCACAGGCATTGCCTTGATTTCACTATCATTTCTGACGTTGCCGGGGACCACTCCGGCTTTCGCCCAGGACTCCTGCCGCTGTCAAGGCTGCGGCTGCAAGGGCGGCCCCGGCTGGCGCGGACCCGAAGGGACCTGCGTATCCAAGGCGAAGCTTGCCGAAATCTGCGGATCGCCGCCGGGCGCGCCCTGCCAGCAGGAAGCCGCCGCAAGCGTCTGCCACAGCAAAACTGCGGCGCGTCCTGGGCCAGAGACCCAGGCTGAGGCGCAGTAAGGGGTCGAGGGGTCAGATGCGCTTGACAGTTCTTGCCGATGCCATGACAGCACCAGGTTATGAGCAGAGGCGAGAACGGACCGCGGTCATCGAAGCGCGTGACCTATCAGGCGACCGTCGAGGCCGACGCAGCGGCCGCCGGCCGGATTTTGCAAGCCTTCGAGGAGGCGTCCGAACCGTCCGCCAGCGCCGTGGGGATGTTCGAGCGCGGGCCTGATACGTTCGAGGTATTCGCCCACTACGATGCTCCGCCACGCCGTGAGACGTTGCGCGCGCTGGTCGAGGATGCGGCCGGCAGCATCGGCACTCTGCGCGTCGAGGAAGTTGCCGACGCCGATTGGGTGACGTTGTCACAAGGCAAGCGCGGTCCGGTCAAGGCCGGGCGCTTCTTCGTGCATGGCAGCCACGACCGGGATCGCGCACCCGCGCACAGATTCGTCATCGAGATCGATGCCGGCCAGGCTTTCGGCACGGCGCATCACGCCTCAACGCGCGGGTGCCTGATCGCGCTCGACGATATGCTCAAGCGAAAGCCTCCGAGACGCATCCTCGATCTCGGCACGGGCAGCGGCATCCTCGCCATCGCCGCGGCCCACGCGACCAAGCGACCTGTGCTCGCCAGCGATCATGACCCGGTAGCCGTGAGCGTCGCCGCCGCCAATGCGCGCGCCAACTGTGCGTGGCCTTCTGTCCGCGTGCTCACGGGGGACGGCTTCGCTTACCCGTCTCTCGGGCGCATGAAACCCGACCTCGTCCTGGCCAACCTGCTTGCGCGCGCGCTGCACGATCTGGCGCCAGCCTTTGCGCGGCACCTCTCCCCGCGTGCCACCGCCATCCTGTCAGGCATCACCCAAGACCAGTCGCGGGCGGTCGAGGCGGTTTACCGGGCGCATGGCTTTATCCTGAGCCGGCGCATCCTGGTCGATGGCTGGACGACCTTGGTGCTGGCCCGCCGCCGCGACGCCATGCGCAAGGTTCATCGACCGCGATTGATCGCTCAGGACCTTTAAGCCTACAAAGCCGCCATGTATCAGAGCTTCGAGGAGGCTAGCACCCCTTCCGCCAGCGGCGACCGGCTGAAGGCGCTCCGGCGGGAATTGAAGTCGTGGAAGCTCAAGGGCTTTCTCGTCCCGCATAACGACGAGCATCAGGACGAGTTCCTGCCCGCCTATGCCGAACGCCTCGCCTGGCTCACCGGCTTCACCGGCTCGGCCGGCGTGGCCATCGTCCTGGACAAGGCGGCGGCACTGTTCGTCGACGGCCGCTACACCTTGCAGGCCCGCGCCCAGACCGACCCCGAATTGTTCGAAGTGCTGCAAACCCCGGAGGCCAAGGCCTCGGGCTGGCTCAAGGACAAGCTCAAAAAGGGCGCCGTGCTGGGCTACGACCCGGCGCTGCACACCATCAAGGAGATCGAGCGCCTCACCGCGACCATGGACAGAGCCGGCATCAAACTCAAGCCGGTCGACCCCAACCCCATCGACCGCCTGTGGAAGGACCGGCCCGAAGCCCCGGCCGCACCGGTCGCTCCGCATCCGCTCAAATTTGCCGGACGCAGCGCCCAGGACAAGATCGGCGAGGTGCAGGCTCTCCTGAAAGACGAGAAGGCCGACGCGGTGCTGCTGACCATGCTCGATTCCATTGCCTGGCTGTTCAACATCCGCGGCAGCGACATCAGTCACATACCGGTGGCGCTCGCGTTCGCCATCGTGCCGGCGAAGGGGCGCCCGACACTGTTCATCGACCCCGCCAAGATCGGCGACAATCTGCGCGATGTGCTCAAGGCGTTCACCGATATCGCCAAGCCGGCAACGCTGGAGAAAAAGCTCAAGGCGCTGGGTAAGGCAAAAGCGCGCGTGCGCCTAGACCCGGAAGCGACGCCGATCCGCTTCGCGCAGATCCTGGCGAAAGCCGGCGCCAAATTCGTGCCCGGGGCCGATCCCTGCGTGCTGCCCAAGGCCATCAAGAACGACGCGGAGATCAGGGGCACGCGCGCCGCGCATAGACGCGACGGCACGGCCATGGCGCGCTTCCTCGCCTGGCTCGACGAGACGGCGGGGTCCGGCAAGGTCGATGAGATCGCAGCGGCGGTGAAGCTCGAAGAGTGCCGCCGCGAGACGGGCGCGCTGAAGGACCTCAGCTTCGACACCATCTCGGCCGCGGGCGCCAGCGGCGCCATCGTCCATTACCGGCCGACCACCCGCACCAAGCAGACGCTCAAGCCCGGCTCGCTCTATCTCATCGATTCCGGCGCGCAATATCTCGACGGCACCACCGATGTGACCCGCGCCATCGCCATCGGCACGCCGACCAACGCGATGCGCCGGCATTACGGGCTGGTGCTCAAGGCGCATATCGCCATCGCCACGGCGCGCTTCCCGAAGGGCACGCGCGGCCAGGATCTCGATCCCTTCGCCCGCCGGCCGCTGTGGGAGGCGGGGCTCGATTTCGACCACGGCACGGGCCACGGCGTCGGCAGCTATCTCGCGGTACATGAAGGGCCGCAGCGCCTGTCGCGGCTCGGCACTCATGCGCTCGAGCCCGGCATGATCCTGTCCAACGAGCCTGGGCTTTATTTCGAAGGCCGGTACGGCATCAGGCTGGAGAACCTGGTCCTGGTGACGCCGCCCAAGCAGATTGCCGGCGGCACGCGCGAGATGCTTGGCTTCGAGACGCTGACGCTCGTGCCGTTCGACCGCCGCCTTATCGATCCGCAGCAGCTGTTGCCCGCTGAGCTTGCCTGGCTCAATGACTATCACGCGCGGATCAGGCGGGAGATCGAGCCGCAGCTGGCGGGCCAGGACCAGGCATGGCTGCGCCGCGCCACGGCGCCGATCCGCTGAGTGTCGCAAGGGAGTAGGCTGATGGAAACGCTCGTGTCGGCCATTGCGGCGATCTTCACCACGGTCGCCTTCTTCCCCCAGGCCATGCACATCATCCGCTACCGGGAGACGCGCGCCATCTCGCTCTACATGTATGTGATCTTCACCATCGGCGTCGCCTTCTGGCTCGCGTTCGGCTTCATGATCTGGAACTGGCCGATGATCATTGCCAACTTCATCACCTTTGGACTGTCGGCGACCATCCTGACCATGAAGCTGCGCTATGGGTGAGACGGAGAGCTATTGATTGATACACGCAATACGTGTATTATGAAGCACCTGCACGCGGAATGCCCTCGGTGCTTGAATGGCTGACAGCAAGGACAATCCTCCACTCCGTAACGAGGTATTGAAACTCTTAGCCCAGCTCTTGGTGATCACGCTCGGTGGCGCTGCCATCACGTTCATCTTTCAGTATCTGGGTGAGAAACGGGACGAGCGGACCCAGCAGGCCGCCTTCGAGCGGCAGAACTTTCTCGATTTGCGCCGAGATCTGAATCGGTTGATCGCCGACCGGGTCATCGTAACGGATCGCGTCAAAGCCAGACTCGCCAGCGGTGACTATGCCGGCGCGCTAGAATTAAGGCGGTCCGAGTACGACAGGGCCGTCGCCGCGTGGAATCAGAATGTCGATCGTCTGCTGCGCGTACTGGTAAAGCTGAATGCTTGCCAACCGGCAAAGGTGACCCTGTGGAAGGGATGCAACGAGACGCTTCCTTCACCAGTGACTGATTGCGTCATCGACTACTACTATGACATTCCCTGGGACCAGAAGCGCATAGACAAGAGCGGCAACGTCTGCAGTCCGCGAAGCGTGCATTTTGCGTTCAGGAATGCCAGCAGAAAGCTCGTAGAATTGCTCAACTCCGATTGGGCCGACTGCCTTCAGTTGACGCAGGCCCTGGTCAATCGAGAGAAGGAAGATTGCAGCGCGAAACCCCTTGCCGAATACAACAAGGAGGCCATTGCCGAGATCGCCAGCTGCATCGACAAGATCAAAGAGGTGAAAAAATCGGGACTAGAAATATGTAACTCCAAAGAAGGCTATAGACTGAATTCGCAACTCACTGACGATCTGAAATATGCAAGGGAGCGATGGACTGCCTTGGATGACTGGCTGAGGCAGATCGAGCAGAAATTCGGTCCAAAGACACCAGCCACCGCAAAAACCGCCGCTGCAAAGCCTGCACCGCCAATCACTCAATAAGGTTCAGCCATTCGTCTTCGGCGAGCATCTTGACGCCAAGCGCGTGCGCGTTTTCAGCTTCGAGCCGGCACCGGCAAGCGGAGCAACGCCGAGATGTCGAGATCGCTTGCGTGATCTTCGTCGAAACACTTGGTTTCGACCTGGATGGTCGAGAAATAGAACCCGAACTTCTTGCGCAGCAGGTCGTGAGCTTCTTCAAGCACCGATTCCATTTTGTCCGGCGCATCGGTGTGAACATGGGCTGAGAAGACGTTCTTGTCGGAGGTGAGAGTCCAGGCGTGGATGTGATGCACGCCGCTTACATGTGGCAACGCGTCAAGTGCCCGCGCCACCGCATTGAGATCGACACCGGGTGGTGTGCCTTCCATCAGAATGGAGAGCGCGTCGCGGATGATGCTCCAGGAGACCCGAAGCAGCACCACGCCGAACGCCATGCCGAGAAGCGGGTCTACCATGTAGAAACCGGTGAAGTAGATCACCGCGGCGGCAACGAGAATCAGAATGCTTCCGACAAAGGTCTGCACGACGTGCCAGAAGGCGCCGCGCATGTTGAGGTTGCCTTTCTGGCTGCCGGATAGCAGCCATAAAGAGATCACTTCGGTGATGAGTCCGCCGACCGCGGCGATCAGCATCGGCGTCGCCGGCAGCTCGATCGGGTGCTGGAGACGCATTGCGCCCATCACCAGAACAAGAATCGCCATGCCTGCAAGGAAGACGCCGTTCAGGAGCGCGCCGATGATCTCGGCGCGATAATGGCCGAAAGTGCGGTCGATATTTGCCGGCCAGCGGGCGATGCGGGCCGCGACGAAGGCCAGGACCACGCCGCCTACGGCCGAGAAGGTGTGGAACGCGTCGGAGATGACGGCGATCGAGCCGGAATAGAGGCCGATGGCGAGCTCGATGAGGAAATAGATGCCGGTGAGCCACGCGGAAATCTTCAGCGCGCGCTCGTTGCCCGCTTCAAGCTTTGGCATGGCATGCGTGGAATGATCGACCATGGTTTCCCCCCTGCATCGGCCGGGCTAATCAGCCCCCGATCAGCTTCAGCCACTCGTCCTCGCTGAGGACCTTAACGCCTAATTCCTTGGCATTCTTGAGCTTTGAGCCCGCGCCGGGGCCGGCCACGACATAGTCGGTGTTCTTGGAGACGGAGCCCGCCACCTTGGCGCCGAGCCGCTCGGCTCTTGCCTTGGCCTCGGGGCGGGTCATCCGCTCGAGCGTGCCGGTGAACACCACCGTCTTGCCGGAGATCGGCGAGGCGTGGTCGATGGCTTCGAGCGGCTGCGCGGCGACCTCTTTGAGCATCGCGTCGACCACTTTCAAATTATGCGGCTCGGCGAAGAAGTCGGCGATGGCCTCAGCAACAGTCGGGCCGATGCCCTCGATATTGTTGAGATCGGCATAGGCCTCGCTTTGCCGGTCTTGCGCCGCCCGCATCGCCTTCACGAAATTAGCGGCGGTGCCGTAATTGCGCGCAAGCAGTCGTGCGGTGATCTCGCCGACATGCGGAATGCCGAGCGCGTAGATGAAGCGATCGAGCTTGATGGCGCGCCGCGCCTCGATGGCGTCGAGCAGATTCTTCGCCGAGAGTTCGCCCCACCCTTCCCGCTCGGCAAGCTTGGACGCGGCGCGCTTGTCGTGCTTGGCGAGCGTGAAGATGTCGGGCGGCGACTGGATGACGCGATCCTCGTATAGCTCCTGAATCCGCTTCTCGCCGAGGCCCTCGATGTCGAAGGCGTTGCGCGACACGAAATGCTTGAGCCGCTCCACCCGCTGTGCCGGGCAGATCAGGCCGCCGGTGCAGCGCCTGACCGCGTCTTCCTTGCCGGTGTTCGGATTGATCTCGCGCGAGGCGTGGCTGCTGCAAACGGGGCACACGGTGGGAAAGACGAAGCGTTTCGCGCCCTTGGGCCGCTTCTCCTTAACCACGCCAAGAATTTGCGGGATCACGTCGCCCGCGCGCTGCACGATCACCGTATCGCCGATACGCACATCCTTGCGCGCGATCTCGTCCTCGTTATGCAGCGTGGCGTTCTGCACCACCACGCCGCCGA
>JBBDYM010000053.1:9393-65335 GCA_040901485.1 Methyloceanibacter sp. | reverse complement strand
TGGTGGCGCCCGATCTCTATATCGCCGTCGGCATTTCCGGCGCCATCCAGCATCTTGCCGGCATGAAGGATTCCAAGGTGATCGTCGCCATCAACAAGGATGCCGACGCACCGATTTTCCAGGTCGCCGATTATGGCCTCGTCGGCGACCTGTTCACCGTCCTGCCCGAGCTCGACGCCGAGCTCAAGAATGCAGGCTATTGAGACCAAGCGGGTTGATGAGGAATGACGATGGACGACATAGTAAAGGGCGCGGACATCCTCGCCGATCCTGTCTCACAGCGGACGCGTGAGTTGGGACCCATTCGCAAGATCGGCATCGTAGGCGCGGGCCAGATGGGCGGCGGCATCGCCCATGTGGTGGCGCTGTCTGGCTACGACGTGGCCATCAACGACATCGCCAAGGAGCGTTTCGACACGGCGCTCGCGGCCATTGACAAGAACATGTCGCGCCAGGTTGCCTCGGGCAAGATCAACGAGGACGAACGCATGGCGGCTTTGGCGCGGATCAAATTTGCCGAGTCGATGCAGGATCTCGGCGATGCCGATCTGGTGATCGAAGCCGCCACCGAGGACGAGACGGTGAAGCGCAAGATCTTCGTGGCGCTATGTCCCTTCCTCAAACCAGACGCCATTGTCGGCACCAACACCTCCTCGATTTCCATCACCAGGCTTGGCGCCACCACCGACCGGCCGGAGCGCTTCATCGGGCTGCACTTCATGAATCCGGCGCCGGTGATGGAGCTGGTGGAGATGATTCGCGGCATCGCCACCGACGACGAGACTTTCGGCCGGGCCAAGGAGTTCGTCGAGAGCCTCGGCAAGACCACCGCCGTGTCGGAGGATTTTCCGGCCTTCATGGTCAACCGCATCCTGCTGCCGATGATCAACGAGGCTGTCTACACGCTCTATGAGGGCGTGGGTTCGGTCGACGCCATCGACACCGCCATGCGGCTCGGCGCCCATCATCCGATGGGGCCGCTTCAGCTTGCCGATTTCATCGGCCTCGATACGTGTCTCTCGATCATGCAGGTGCTCTACGAGGGGCTCGCGGACTCCAAATACCGGCCCTGTCCGCTCCTGGTGAAATATGTCGAGGCCGGGTGGCTCGGGCGCAAAACCAAGCGCGGTTTCTACGATTATCGCGGCGAAAAGCCGATGCCGACCCGCTAATCTTTGGCCTCTCAGGGCCAGGGTCCAGGTCAGAAAGTCCACGCGGCCGGAATGCTGGCTGCTGTCTAACAATCTGAAATACAACATAAATTTTCATAGACGCGCCACCATGTGCCGATGAACGGCACATGAACGGCGCCCTCAGCTTCGGTTCAGCGCCGATGAGCGACAAAGGGCGCCAAGGAGCGAGGGGGATGCCTCCGCTCCACGGCATGAAACCCGAAGCTGGAGGACAACCGATGTTCAAATCTCTTCTCACTGCCGCCGCCCTGATGGCCCTGATGCTTGGTGCCACCATCGCCGTTTCCGAAGCCGCCGAGACCAAATCCGCCGCGCTTGCGGGCGATGAGCTCAGCAAAGCGATCAGCGGCAAGACCGTCTATCTCAGGATTTCCGGCTTCGATCTGCCGATCCACTATGCCCCCGGCGGCGCGATGTCAGGCAGCATGAACACCGTAATGGCCGCACTAGCGCGCGGCGACGGCGCGTCCGACCGCGGCAAATGGTGGATCGCGGACAACCAGCTCTGCCAGCGCTGGTACGTCTGGATGGACGGCAAGTCCTATTGCTACAGATTCACCGTCAGCGGCAGCGCCGTGCATTGGGTGCGCGATGACGGCCGCTCGGGAACGGCGCGCATCGGCAATTAGGTCAAAACGGCAGCCCGAAATGCGTCTGGTACTGCCAGAGTAGCAGTAGCCAAAGCATGTAGAAGCCGGCGACCAATGCCGCACCGGCAAGGTCGCGCTGGAGGTGCTGTCCGCGGGATTGAGCCACCAGCTCAAGGCCCGGCTGACCCAAAAGTGACCTTGGGGACAATCCGCAGATTTTTCGATAACCTTTGAAGGCCTCCTCGAAAGCCTTTGTCAGAAAGGTGTTGGGAGCGATAGTACGCTTGGGCTAACACCAGTCCGAACTGGGGCGATCTCTAAGAGGAGTAGCAATCCGTGCAAACCCGCTGGCTAACACGGCGCGAATTCCTGAAGACATCAGCAGCGGCCGGCACGGCGGGTCTTCTCGTCTCCACTCTCGATTTCGGCGGATGGCCAGTCTCTCACGCAGCGACGATGAATCCGCCAGGAGGGTGGAATGGGGGTCCGGGACTGGCCCGTTATCGTATCGACGGGCTGGCGAAGGTTACCGGCCAGAAAATCTACGCCCGCGATTTCCAGCCGATCGATCTACCCAATTGGCCGACGAAATATCGACACGCGCTGGTGGTGTGCGCTTTTTTCGTCGATCACATCTTCGATGGACTCGACCTCGATCAGCTTCCCAAAGAGCTTCAGCCGATTGTGACGATAACTGCTGCCGATCTGGCGCGGGATTCGATCGGCATCGCCGAGGAGGATTATCCGGAAGGCGAGTATCTCGTGCCGGCCGGAAAGCCGCCGTCCTATCTCGGTCAGGCCGTGGCGATTCTGCTCTACGACGAGTTGACCGCCTATAGCAGGGCCAAAGAACAGATCGTATCGAACGGCAAGGCAATTCGAATTGGCAGATCCGTGGCCCTGCCGGAGCCGACTAGCTACACGCCGGAAACCAGCATCGTGCACGCCCTAACCAGAGAGGGTGAACAACACTTCGCGCAGACGATCGACGGACCGATCCATCCGTCCCAGCCGGGTGCGACAAACGAAAAGGCCATGGCGATCGTCGATATGATCGGCGAAACACTCAAATCGGCCGATGTTGATGTCTACAACCACACCTACGAAACACCTGTGGTCGATCCGATGTTCATGGAGCCCGAAACAGGCCTTGCCTGGTTCGACCGCGAGGCAAAGACCTTGCGGATGCTGATCGGCACGCAGTCGCCCGGCTATGACCTCGACGCGGCGCTCGCGTTGTTCGCCCCGAAGGAGTGCCCGATCGAAATCGACGACGTCCACCTCTATGCCGCTTTTCCCGGTGGAGGTTTTGGCGGACGCGATACATCGATCCTATGTCTTTATCTTGCTCTCGCCGCGGCCTACTCGGACAAACCGATCCGCATCTCCAATGATCGGTTCCAGCAGTTTCAGAACGGCATCAAACGTCATGCATCACGCATCGACCTGACGCTCGGCGTAAGCAAGGCGAACCTTATCGATGTGTTCCGCAATCATACGATCCTCGACGGAGGTGGTCGCCGCAATGTCAGCACCTACGTCGCCAATGTGACCGGCATCCTTGGAACCGGTGTGTATCGCGCTCCTCTGGCCGACATCTGGTCGCGTGCGCAACATACTGTGTCGCAAGTTGCGGGCTCCATGCGCGGCTTCGGATCGTTCCAATCGACATTCGCGGTCGAATCGATGATTGACGAAACCGCGCTCGTGCGCGGCCTCGATCCTCTTGAGTTCCGCAAGTTAAACCTTCTTCAACCCGGTGATACTGTCGTTACGGGCGCGCCGCGCACCCCGCCCGGGCTCACCGAAATCTGCGACAAGGCGCTGGGCCATACACTCTGGAAGAACCGGGAAGCCGATCAGCAGCGGCTCTCGACGGAGGACGAGCGCTACGGCGTCGGTGCCGCTCTCGCCATGAAGAATTTCGGATCGGGCGCGGACGCCGTCATGTCGCAGGTACGCATCGGTTCCGACGCCCGCCTGTCAGTCGTCACCCATCACGTCGATATGGGGCAGGGCTCCGCTACTGCGCATGCCTTGGCAGTGAGTAAGGCACTAGGACGCAACGCGGACGACGTCGACACCGGGAGGACGGACATATTCCGCGAGCTGCAGCTTGTCGGCGGCTTCGCAAAACAGCCGGACAATCCGCGCTGGACGCCGATCGTGTGGAACTCGACCAAGGCGACGGCGGGAGTAGGACGCTGGCTGCATGCCACCGAACAGGCGGCCGATATTCTTCTGAAGGTTGCGATCCTGCCCGCGGCACGCTTGCTCTGGGGCGCCACCGCCGATCGGATCGAGGCTGGCGACGTTTCGTGGAGTGAGGGGCAGTTGACCGGCCCCGGGTTCGCGGCGATCCCGTTCCCGGCCCTCGCCGCCAAGCTCTACGAGGAGGATCTCGCAACCAGCGCCATGGTGCATGGGTTTTTTAGCGGTCGCTGGATAGAGGCCGATTACACCGTCGATAGCATTACGCATCGCTGGAAAATCGATTCTCTAGCCATACAACGCGGCGACGCGCCGGCCTATCAGCTGATCGATCGCAAGAATCCTGTGCTCTTCAGCACCGAAAGCATGTGGGAAGAGAACGGCCAGAGCTTTACGGCCGCGGGCGCCCTCGCTGCAGTCAAAGTCGATCGCAAGACGGGCGTGGTCCGCCTCGTTAAGGGCGTGCATATTCTGGCCCCGGGCACCATCCTTCAGCAGGACCTTGTCGAAGGTCAGATGGACGGAGGCTGGGCGATGGGGGTGGGGCATACCCTCTTGGAGGAGTTGCCGGCCGGTGCAGATGGCGCGGCAAACGGCAAATGGAACCTCGATCGTTATCACGTTGCCCTATCCGCGGACTGCGCGATCCACGATGTCGAGAAGATCTTCATTCCGCCGGATCCCGACGATCCAATCCCACGTGGCATTGCGGAAATCGTCATGATCACCGTTGCGCCGGCGATCTCCAACGCGGTCATGCACGCCATCGGCCACCGCTTCAGGTCATTGCCGATCACGCCCGACAAGGTGCGGGCGGTGTGGAGCTGACATGAGCAATATCGCGCTCACCGTGACTATCAACGACGAGCTGATCGTCCGTGAGTCGATTGATGGCGATATGTGGCTGAATGACTTCCTGCGTAACGAGATCGGCCTGACCGGCACAAAATTCTGCTGTGGCATCGCCGTTTGCCGGGTCTGCACTGTCGCCGCCGCACGTGTCCCCGGTGCTCTTCCAGAACCGATCCGGTCGTGCACCACGCCGCTCCACGCGGTAAACGGCAAGATCATCACGACAGTCGAGGGGCTCAGCAAGAGCGGCGAGCTTCATCCGCTCCAGCATGCCTTTCTGAAAAATTTCTCATTCCAGTGCGGTTATTCGGCGCCGGGCTTTCTGATGGCCGCCTACTGTCTGCTCGACCGCCTAAAACACAGTCCGATACCAAAAAGCGCCGTGGATGCCGCCATCGAGAATGCGGTCGGACAGCACATTTGCCGGTGCACCGGCTATGTCCGCTACCATCGGGCCATTCGTGAAGTCATTCTCGACACGCCCGGTCTCGCGATCTGAGGTCTGGAGAAGGATAATGAAACGCCAAAGGATCGGTGTGGCGATTGTCGGGATGGCCGCCTTGCTCCTCGCAGGCGATACGGCCGCCCCGGAGAGTGACGAGTACGACGTACATGCCTATGGGCGCGAATGTGCGCAGTTGATCGCCGAGATCCCTCCGTTCAACTGTCTCGATGGCGAAATCGTGCCGATAACCGTGAACGGCAAAACGCCCGAAACCTATTCACGTCACATGCGCTGCGACAAGCCGGCTTATCTGCCATATCCCAAGGAGACGGATGGCCAATGCACACCCTATACGCGGATAAGGGCGGTGCGTGACGACGATATTCAGATGGTCCTCTATTGCCGGCGTATGTATATCCGGCCGCCAGACGACCCCCGCTTCGACTCGATCGAGGCCATCATGCACAATGTCAAGACGGGCAGCACATGCTTCTTCATCTCGAAGAATTACGGCGAGAAGCCCGAAGGAGACGACGGCCGTCGCGTGCCGCCCCCGACCGAGGAAACACCGCCGGAGGGTTTCATATCGGCGAAGGAGCTCTGGGCCTCCCCCCAGCAAGTCGTCAATCATGGCTGCATCAATTGCCATGACAGCGATCCGTGGATGCATACGCCTTGGATCGACCAAACCGCGCAAGTTCCCTCCAATCCCTGGGGTTTCCACTCGGTGGATGTCGGCGGCCCATTCGTCGCTTGGCCCAAGCCGATGAGCGTATCGACCCGCGGCAATTCGTGTACGGGCTGCCATCGCATCGGCTCGCTCAACACCTGCAAGACGCTGATGGTCGGGGATTTCGGCGAGCAGCCGGCCAAGATGCTGCAATCGATCGGCCGGGCACCGCACGGACGCTTCGGCGCGCCAAAGGGGACGGCATACGACAATCCCGATCCGGTCTATACGGCTTACGGATTGCTCCCCCATGGCTGGATGGGCGCCCGCCTGCCAGAAGTGAATAGCAGCCGTTGGACGGAGTACGAGGCCAATATCAGAGATTTGCAGCGCTGCTGCGACGATCACTCAGCGTCCGGCTGCATCGTCGAGCCCATCGAGAACATGAAGCAGTGGCTCAAGCGCACAGATGCTGCTCTCAAGCAATAGACTTTCAGATCTATCATTAGTTTAGAGCAATGAGCGCAGGCGACCCAAGCATCCTTCCTACGGCGTTGGCCTGGCGCGCCCAAGGCCGCCGCGTGGCGCTCGCCACTGTCATCCAGACTTGGGGATCGGCGCCGCAACCCGTCGGCAGCCAGCTCGCCATCGACGGTCGCGGGAATTTTCTCGGCTCGGTCTCGGGCGGCTGCGTCGAGGGCGCGGTGATCGCCGAAGCTCCCGATGTGCTTGCCTCGGCCAAGCCCAAGACGCTCCAGTTCGGTGTCGAGGACAGCGCCGCCTGGAAGGTCGGGCTGACCTGTGGTGGTACCATCCGCATCTTCCTTGAGCCGCTGGAAGCGGGCCAGAACCATGAGCAGGACGTGCTGCATCAACTCGCCGCCGACATTGCCGCGCGGCGCAAGGTGGCGCTGGTCACCGAGCTTGCCACCGGCGCGCGGCGCCTAGCACACGCGCCGGATGATCTCGGGTCTGACTTAGTACCGGCCCTGACGGAGGCCTTTCGTCACGGGCGAAGCGTTGTGCTGGAAGGAAGCGGCGGCGAAGTCTTCATCAGAATGTACAACCCCACCATGCGGCTCATCATCATCGGCGCGGTGCATATCGCCCAGTCCCTGGTGCCGATGACTCGCGCGCTCGGCTACGAGGTGGTGATCGTCGATCCGCGCGAGGCCTTCGCCACGGAAGAGCGTTTCGGCGATGTCGAGATCGTGCATGAGTGGCCGGATGAGGCGCTGCCGGCCATCGGCCTCGATGCTTCGACTGCGGTCATCGTGCTGAGCCATGACAAGAAGATCGACGACAAGGCGCTCATCGCGGCGCTTCGCTCCGAAGCCTTCTATGTCGGCGCGCTGGGAAGCAAGAAGACGCATGCCAAGCGCGTGGAGCGACTGCTGGAGGCGGGTGTCTCTGCCGCCGACATTGAACGCATCCACGCGCCCATCGGACTCGATATCGGAGCACTGGGCGCAGCCGAGATCGCGCTTTCCATCATGGCCGAGATCACCGCCATGCAGCGCGGCAAGGACGGGACGCGCAAGTGAACGAGATCGCGGGCATCGTGCTCGCCGCGGGCCGTTCCGCGCGTATGGCGCCGCGCAACAAGCTTCTGGAGCCTGTCGGCGGCGAGCCGATGATCCGCCGCGTCGCCGCTAATGTTCTGAGCAGCGGCATCCAACCCGTCGTCGTGGTGACAGGTTATGAGGCTGGCCGCGTCGCCGAGGCGTTGCGCGGGCTGGATGTGAGGGTTGTCACCAATCCTGCCTACGCCGATGGCTTGAGCACGTCGCTGCGCGTGGGCCTTACAGCCTTACCCCCCGGGATCGACGGCGCACTGATCTTCCTTGGCGACATGCCTGAGGTCGAAATCCCTGTCATCCACGCTTTGCTGGCGGCGTTCACGGGACCCGACGCCATCTGCGCGCCCGTGCATCGCGGGCAAAGGGGCAACCCCGTTCTATGGGGCAGCAGCTATTTCGCCGAGATGATGAGCCTCATCGGCGACGTCGGCGCCAAGCCGCTCATGGCACGGCACGCGAACCACCTGATCGAGGTCGAGGTGGCGACAGACAGCATCTTCGAGGACATCGATAGCCCCGCCGACCTCGCGCGCCTCAATCAGTCCGGCACGAACCGCTAAGCGTCGCCTCGCTCAATCGCCACCGAGCCCGACAGGGTCGGAACCTTCAGCAGACACGACTGTATTGAGTTGTCTGGAGACCAGCGTGGTGGCATTGGGCTCAGGCCTGACGAGCTCATATTTGCGAACCTGCATGGTCTTGTCTCCGGAGAGTCCGCCGACCAGCAGGTCTGCGCCGACCGTCGTGGAGGTCGTCGCCACATTCACGCCCGAACCTCCCTCGAACGGCCTGAAGCTTGCGATCTCGGAAAAAATAGGGACGGGACTATGCTCGGCGCTGGCTAGATAAATTGCCGGGCCGCCCTCTAGCCGCGACCCGCTCGAATAAACCTTCACCTCGCCGGGACCGGCCAATTGGCCGACGGCGATCGTTTCAGCTCCGCCATACGGACCGGTCAGCCAGCCGGTGGCGAGCGACAAGCCGCCCCGATAGCCCATGCCGAAAGGCATGAAGGCATTGGTCACAGCGGGCTTGTTTTCGCCGGGCTCGCACTGCTCGGAGCCCTCGCGCTTCTCTCTCGCCTTGTCGATCGGTTTCATCAGCGAGAAATTGAAGACCTTGACCTGCGCCATGCTGCCCGGACCGGGCGCGGTGACGATGCTGTAGCGGCCGGTGGTGAAGTCGACGAAGCCGGACGCGATACTCACGCCGTTACGGTCGTCGAGATAGGGGTTGAACGTCGAGAACAGCTCAGGCGCTTTGCCCAGCGCCGGCAGCTTGGAGCGGTAGACCTTGACTTCGCTCAAGCTGCCCGGGCCGGACCCCACGACGATGTTGTCGGCCTGACTGCCGTCGATCTGCGACGCCGCCACACTGACCCCGCCTTTCGCCGAAGAGTCGAAGGCTTCGAAGCGGGCAAGTTCGGTTGCGAACGTGGCTTTGCCGTCGGCCGCTTTGCCTGAATAAACGACGACTTCCGGCGCGTGGTCCTTGCCGGCGCCAACGACTAAATCGTAAACGCTATCGTCGTTAATATCGCCGATGGCCACGCTTGGCGTTCCTTCGAAACCGGGGAACGGCGTGACCGTGGCGACGAGCTTGTCGCCATTACCGTCATAGACCTTCACTTCGGCGGCTTTACCATCCGATCCCGGAACCGCCACGGCATAGGTCGAGACTGCGGGGATGACGTTGACCAGGGTCATGAGCCCGTTGTCTTCGTGGTTGAGGCGATGGCAGTGCATCACGAAGAGCCCGATGAAGTGATCGAAACTGCTGCGCAGCGACAGCGTACCGGGCTGGACCACCGCCTCTCCCGGCCCAAGGATCGGCACCGGGACGTTGGCGTTGTCGATGAACCATTGCTCAGGCGGGGTTTTGATGCCTGTGGACGGATCGAAAGAAGCGACGGTCTGGAAGTCGTTGACGTGGATGTGGATCGGATGCTCGTCGTTGTTGTGATTGATGAACGTCCACTCTTCGACCGAGTCGAGCCGCGGCTGAAGCAGCGGTACGTTGGGAAACGCCGTGCCGTCGAAGGCATAGACGAAGGCCTTGGGATCGTTCTTGCTGGCAAGGTCATTGGCGAAGAAACCGGCGATCGTCAGCTCTCTCTTGAAGTCGGGCGTGATCTTGGAAAGGTCCCTGAAAACGGTATAGGCGTTGAGGGGCTGCCCCTCGGCGAACTCGGTCGTGGTGCCTTTCCCTTCCGACGGCACCGCTCTCGCCAGGACCTGGGTGGGGAAAACGAAAAATCCATCGTGATAACTCAAGGCCGAGGGCTCGACGCTCAAATACCCGAGCTCGGCCGGAGGATTCTCCGTACCGTCATTGGTGTAAACGATGGCCGGCGTGGTCATCGTCCTGACGTCGCCGCCACGCGGCGCCATTTCCAGAACCAGTTCGCCCTCTTCCGGGATGGTGACAGCGATGGCGTACCGGGTGGCCGGCGGAACGACCAGGCGCGTGCCGTCGTCCCACATCGGATACTGAACTTCCGTGTAGGGAAGTCCGTCCTGGCCGACGACGGCGATCTTGGGATGCTTGCCTGTCGCCGTCTCGGTGAGCCGTAAATTGAAATAGGCCATGTCGCTGATATTGGAGAGCACCCAGATTTCCGTTTGTCCGGCCTTGCTCTTGACGACCGGCTGGAACTGGCCATTCACCGTGAACTGCATGTCGCGCAGATGGTCGGGAAGCGACGGGTCTGCCGGGATGTCGCCGCTTCCGCCGGGAAGGGCGGTGAAGCTCTGCAGATTGGCCGGGATGAAATGGAATTGCCCCCGAATATCGGGGATCGAGCCAGGCCCGGTGTTCCAGTCAGCTACTCCCGTGTACCAGATGGTGGCGAACTTCGTTCCCTTCTTCGACTCGAAGAAGTTGACCGGCACCAGCAGCGGACGATAGGTGCCTTTCGCAAGCGCGTCGGCTTCGGGCGCCTTTAGCGTGCTGACATATTGAACCCAGTTCGGATTGTTGAGCTGCGCGAGGCCGCCCGCCCGCTCGAACACGTAATTGTATTGCAGCAGCATGTTCCGGATCGGAATCTTGTTCTCGGTGACGACCGGCAGGTTTCCGTCGAGGCGTCCGATCGCCAATTGGCCGGCCAAGCCGTAATAGACGTGAGACGTGGTCAGCATGTGCAGGTGGCTGTGATACCAGTAGGCGCCATGCGGCAGGTCCTTGGGGAGTTCAAAAGTGTAGGTGTTCGACATCCCGCCCGGGATGTGCAGCATCACGTTGTCGGCGTTGCCTCTCGGACTGATATGCATGCCATGGGTATGAAGGTTGAACGGCGACGAGCCCATCTGCCGGGGATAGATCGGCACCGCCTCGCCCTTCGGCGTGTAGGACGGATCGTAGAAATCGGCGATGGTGAGGCCGGTGAGGGCGTTGTCCAGATGGACGATCAACGTGTCGCCGGGCATCACTTGCAGCGTGGGTCCGGGATAGAGATTCTCTCCTGACGTCTGCCCGTTCGATGCCGTGCCACGGATCAACTCATAGGCGAACAGCATGAAGTTTTTGACGGGGACGGCCACCGTGTCGAGACGGGCCTGATCCTGCTGGGTGATCAGCCTCACCTCGAGCACGCCGTCCTTGCTCGTGAGCGTTACCAGCTCGGCGAGCTCGGAGCGTATGGACGGATCGAATTTGGCGCTAGCCTCTTGGGCTAAGGCAAGTGACCACGGCGATGCGGCGCATAGCGCAAAGACAACGGCGATGCCGCGCATAAAGAACGGCCGCAATACTCCATCCATGGAGAAATCCTCCCAAATAAGCTCACTTATCGTGTGAACCACTAGATTAGCGTCTCGCTAGCCCGGGAAGCCATCAAAAATATCCAACATGAGATAAATAATCTCTATTGCTAGATATTGCGTCCTCCTTGTAATGGCATTGTCGTTCGATCAGGGAGGTGCAAGGTGTACCGATTTATCGTTCCTATGGCGCTTGCGGTGGTGTTGGCCGGTATCGGGCCGGGCTTTTCCGAGGATGAGGTGCCAGCTTCGGCGCCTGAGTCCTCCTGGCCGCCTATCGTGATTCAGGTGAAGGATCGTGCCGAGCTTGTCGATAAATTTTGCGCGGCAGATTCGAACCTCGAGACCATTGTGGTGTTGCCGGCCTCGCTGTTCGTCGATGCCGAGCAAATGCTCTGCGAGAGCGGTCCCTACAAGCTTTACAGAATCATCGAGGCCACCGACACGGACGACTTTGAGTACTTTTTGGATCCGCCGATATATGGCAAGGCCAATCGTCTGGGCTGCGATGGTAAGGCCGGGAAAACCCAGAAGATCGTCGCCATCAATTGCCGGCCATTGAAGTGAAAATCGGGTCCCGGCAATCCGTGTAGATCGGGAGCCTTCCGGGAAGAAGCCAGACCAATCCCGATGCGGCCGTGCGATTGGTGACCCCGGCAGGATTCGAACCTGCGACCCCCAGATTAGGAATCTGGTGCTCTATCCAACTGAGCTACGAGGTCTAACAGTTAAATCAATTACTTACTGGACTTGTTCATGTTGCGTTTCGTAACGAAAAGTGTGACATAATCTCATGTGTTTTCAATGGCTCTCATGTACTCGCGGCGGCTCGACGCGACAAGACGTGACACGACGCATTTCGATTCGAGGGTCACTTTTGATCGCGGCGAGCGTCGGAGCGGTGATCTGGAGGTTCAGCGCGACATGGCCTCGGCATCTTATTTCGGCCAAACTGCTTTTACTTGCAAATCAGTCCCGCCCCGCTCACATTATTTATGAGGCGCTTTGATCACCTCTTAACGAACCAAGTTAGATCGCCCGGCTGACGGGCAAAGCGTGGCACCCCTACCAGAACGCCACGTCACTGATCGAAACCTGACCGCGTTAAGAGGTGTGTGCAATGTCGAAGCGCAAGGCGAAAGCCAAGTCCAAACCATCCCTGCAAGAGATCATCAGCGCGGACGTTCCAGTATGGGGCGCTGAGGATATTGGTCGCGTCATCGGGCGCGATACTGCCGCGACGTATCACCTGATCTACTCCGGCGCGCTCGACGGGGCGGTAAAGAAAGTGAAGGGGCGGCACTGTGGGCGCCCCTCGAAACTGATCGAGGCGGTGACGTAAATGGTGAAGCGAAAAAGCAAGCCGCCGCCCGGAGGCGATCAGGGCGGCGGCGCAGAGAGAATAGTCGATCTGGAACGATCACTGATTAAATCATCGCCAAGCCAAACGCAAGCCTCCTTCGCCGCGAGCCGCCGCCGTGTTCGCAAGCGAGAATGGCGCTGGCACGCCAAGCAACAGCGTGAGTCTCAGCCGCGATCTCGCTTTTCGCGGATCGCAAATTTCAGAATCCCCGAAATCGAGCGCCTGTTCGAGCAACGCTATCGCGGTCCTGTTCTGCCTGACGATGACGCCGGTCGTGACGATCTGATCCTGATGCTTCACCATCTCGCTCACACTCGTGGCGACGTGCTGGCAAAGATGCTGGCATGGACGCGAGCGCATGCGCCGTGGCTTCCCGACGCCACCAAGCTCGCCAAGGCGATCGCGGCGCGGTGTGAGTTGCCGACAGCGCGCCAGCTTGGCCGAAGGCTTCGGCTCTCTGACGCTGAGCGCACGGCGCTCAAGATTACCACGATCCGCCCCTTCGACGTGAGCGCCGCTGAACTTGTTGCGCGCCGCCTTCGACAGAAGATCGAGCGCCGGCGCCAGCGCCGCCGCAAGCAAGGCGTGAGATCGCGAGCGGAGTACGAAGCCAACAGCCTGTCGCGTCTGAAACCTTGGGAAGCCGAAGGGATTAGCCGCCGCACATGGGAGCGCCGCCGGAACAATGGCGGTGTCTCAAGTGTGACCCCCACCAAAAGGGAGAATCCCTTATTGCTGGGTGTCAGACTTGCGTCACGGCGGCGGCAGCAAGGAGAAAAGAAAAAAAGGGGCGGGCCCGAGCGCGGAGCGCGAGGGAGCGAGCGCCAGCGAGCGGAAGCGGCGAAGCCGCCCGGCGTCAGCCGGAAGCGTAACGGCACGGCCTGTCAGTTTTGCCGGACAAGGGGGAACTTTGATCACCATGAGGGCACTGAAAGGAAAGGATTATGACGGCACTTGCCGACTACACTGAATCGAAAAAGCGTTGCAGCAGAGCTTCCCGGGACCGGAATTAGGTAGCAAAAAGCACCAAACCCAGAATCTTTACGTTAACAACAGATTAACACCCCCTCAACCGGCAGTTTACGTCCTTCCCGCAATACTCTCACCGCTTGGGAGGTGGGGATGAACAAGCTCTATTTTGGCGACAACCTCTGGCATCTGGGCGAGATGTCGGATGAGAGTGTCGATCTCATATACCTAGACCCTCCGTTCAACAGCCAGGCGCAATACAATGTGTTTTTTAGGACGCCAGAGGGCGAGGCATCCGAGGCTCAGGCGGAAGCATTTCGTGATACCTGGACTTGGGATGACGATACCGAATTAGCGTTTGATGAAATTATTCGGTCTGGCGGTGCGGCGGTTCCAGTAATCGACGCCCTTCGAAGCTACCTCAAAGAATCTGACTTGATGGCATATCTGGTGATGATGACCAGTCGCCTTACCCATTTGCATCGTGTACTCCGCCCGACTGGCACGATCTATCTGCATTGCGACCCGACCGCGAGTCACTATCTCAAGCTTGTTATGGACGGTATTTTTGGGCCAGGGCGTTTTCGCAATGAAATTTCGTGGCGACGTTCACAGCCTAAAGGGCACGCGACCAGAAATTTCTCCAATGCGCGGGATATTCTGCTTCGCTACACAAAGGGGGATGACTGGACCTTCAACCCGATCTTCGTGGAGCATGATCCAGAATATGTAAAGGGATTCTACCGCCATGAAGATTCAGACGGACGACGTTACCGCCTCGACAACCTAGCTAATCCAAACAAAAACCGTCCAAATTTGACCTACGAGTTTCTTGGCGTGCGACGAGTTTGGCGCTGGACGAAAGAGCGCATGGAGCAAGCCTATCGGGACGGGCGGGTTGTTCAAACCAGACTGGGCGCTGTTCCGCAATTCAAGCGGTATCTTGATGAGATGAAGGGAACACTGATCACGAATGATTGGGATGACATAGAGCACCTTCACGGGTCTGACTCTGAATTTCTAGGGTATCCAACGCAAAAACCTCTCGCATTGTTAGAACGTATTATCGCTGCCTCGAGCAATCCCGATCAGTTGGTTCTAGACCCTTTCTGTGGCTGCGGAACTACCATCGAAGCAGCTCAGAATCTTGAACGCCAATGGGTTGGCGTTGACGTAACGCACTATGCGATCAGTTTAATCGACAATCGGTTACGAGCGTCCTTCCCGTCTCTTAAAATCAATATTGAAGGTCGGCCCGAAGATTTGGAGGCAGCACGGGCGCTTGCCGAAAATGACCCCTATCAATTTCAGTGGTGGGCCAACTGGCTCGTTGGTGTACAGAACTATCGCGAGCGTAAGCGCGGCCCCGATAGAGGTATCGACGGCATTATATTTTTCCCCAATACACCTCACGGCGTCGGGCGCGTGGTAGTTTCGGTTAAGAGCGGAAAACTTAAGGCCGACGATATTCGCGCACTGACGCATGTTGTAGAGCGAGAGGGAGCACAGTTAGGACTATTAGTGACATTAGAGACGCCTACACAGAAAATGATTGCTGATGCCGCCTCAGCGGGTATCGTCAGAGTACAGCGTGAGCCATTTCCTAGGCTTCAAATCATCACCATTGCAGAACTGCTACAAGGCACAAAACCGCCTTTGCCGAGGGCAATTCGTCTTCCAGAGATTGAGCGAAGGGCGAGCCGCCGCAAGTTTGAAAAAGAACTTAGCCAGCAAACGGAATTTACTTTTGTCTTTGCCAACACCGCGGCGGCAAAGGCATCTGACGTAATTGACTATCTTGACCCGTCAATCATCATTCGTCCCCGCCGCGGGGGTTGACCGGAAGCTTCTCACTGCCCAGGTCACATTGCCTTTCCGGTCAACGCCGCAACTCACCCGCGCCTGACAGAATTTCCCGGCCCTCGGCTTGACAATCAGGGCTGATCTATGCAACACGGCGTGACATGGTTAGTTGTAAGCCTTGATTAACAAGGTGTGTAGGGTAGACCCTCAGATAGCTAATCTGGTGGTCACAACAAGCAAGAAAGGCGAAAAGCCTCATGGACGCCGGACCGTTACGGACCGGAACGATATCGCGCAAGGGGCGCACGCGCTCGCGCAATCCCGCCATTCCCGGCCTGGACGGTCGCACGCGTGAGTCACGGCGCTTTCGCGATCTCGTTATCAGCTTGGCGCATGAACTTGGGCACGAGCCGTCAACCGGCGAGCTTGGCCTGATCCGGCAAGCAAGCCTGTCAATCGTGCTGGCAGAGGCGCTGCAAGTGAAGGCGCTACGTGGCGAAGCGAGCGCAGCAGAGCTTGGCGAGATCGCCAGAATGCAAAACTGCACCGCCCGTTGCCTGATTGCGCTTGGCGTGAAGCGGAAGGGAAATGCCGCGCCCGATCTCGACCAGTATCTTCGCGATAACTACGGCGACGCCAGGAAGGCGGTGAAGGCATGAAGGCGCACGCCAGCATTGCCGACGCCCTGGCCGACAAGACCCTGCTAAGCGCTTCCCTGGGCGATCTCTCGACATGGAGCACATGGGTTGCCGTCCTGAAAGCCGCATTCGCCCTGAAGCTCGCCAAGTGCGAGCGTGCCGCGTTCGCTTCGGTTGCCGGTGATCGAGCGCCGCCGTCCCGTCGAGTCCGCGAGCTTTGGGCAATCGTCGGGCGGCGATCCGGCAAGTCTCGAATGGCCGCTGCGCTGGCCGTGTACATCGCATTGCTAACAGATGCTCGCTCGAAGCTTGCACCGGGCGAGACGGGCTATGTGCTCGTGCTTGCACCATCGGTGCTACAGGCGCGCGTGATCTTCGACTACGCGCTTGGCTTCATTCGACTGTCACCCATGCTGTCGGCGCAGCTTGAAGGCGAGCCGACGCAAACTGAAATTCGCCTAAAGGGCAACGTGGTAATCGCCGTGCATCCGGCCAGCTATCGCACAATACGGGGCCGCACGTTGCTAGGCGCGGTCCTTGACGAAACCGCATATTGGCGCGACGAGCTTTCGGCCAACCCCGACATTGAGGTTTATCGCGCGGCGCTGCCGAGCTTGGCGACCACGAACGGCATGCTGATCGGCATTGGCTCGCCCTACGCGAAGCGTGGGCTTTTATGGCAACGTCACCGCGATCACTACGGCCAGGACCGGGCGGACGTGCTGGTAGTGCAAGGCCCGTCGAGCGCGTTCAACCCGACACTTGATGCTGGCCTAATCGAAGCCGCCGAGCGAGATGATCCCGAAGCCGCCGCGAGCGAATGGGCTGCCCTGTTCCGAAATGACATTGCCGCGCTCTTTGACGATGCGGTGATCGACGCCGCCGTCGAGCATGGACGCCCGCTTGAATTGCCGCCGCGTCAGGGCGTCACGTATCACGCGTTTACCGACGCCAGCGCGGGGCGGCACGATCAGTTTGCGTTGTGCATCGGGCATTCCGCTGATGACCATTTCATTGCAGACGTTGTTCGTGGTCGCAAAGCTCCATTCGATCCCGGCGACGTTGCCGCCGAATTCGCGAAGCTCGCCAAGGAATACCGCTGCACGAAGATCGTTGGTGATAACTTCTCGGGTGAATGGGTAGCTTCCGCGTTTCGCGATGCTGGCATGACTTACGAAACCTCGGACATGCCCAAGTCGCAACTTTATATCGAAGCGTTGCCGTGGCTCAATAGGGGCGCTGTTCGGATTCCCGATCACCCCCCGCTGATCCGCGAGCTTCGCCTTTTGGAACGGCGCGTGCATCGCTCCGGTCGCGATACGGTCGATCATCCGCGTGCCGGTAGCGACGATCTCGCCAACGTTTTAGTCGGTTGCTTGCGGCTTGCCGTGCGGAGCTCGCGCGGGCGGTGCTTAATAGGCTTCTCGTCGGGCGATGGCACAGGGCCGATCACTTGGTTCGAAACCATCAATGGGAAGCGAATCCCCCTGGAAAAGGAAGGGCGCACGCGCATGAAGATTGTTCGGATAGCGGAAAAGGACGCCCCCCCTGTGCGGTGGTGATTTATAGGAGGCCAGCATGACTGAAAAAATCGATCCAAGGATTCCAATTTCAATCGCAGCGGGAAGCTCCATGATAAATCGGCACTTCCTAAAATCCGGGGGCGCTTTCGTCGAGGATTATGATTTAGCCGAATTGGCTTCCGCCGCCGAAGGGGTAAAGGACGCCGCCGCCGCCGCGCTTCGAGGCCACGATCTGCAAATGCGAAACGAGATGCTGACACCGATCGCGCGCCAGCGCGCCGCGCGCAAGGTGGCTTTTGATAATTTCGACAAGGCCGCACGTCGCGTCGATGCAGCGCGTATTCGAGTCGAAAGCGAACTGAAAAAGATTGCGAGTGCCACGAGCGCGCCGCCAGGGCCGATCACGCCCGTCGCGCAACTTCGTGAGCAGCACCTTCTCGACGCCCTGGCCATGCTTGATCCGAAGGCTCGCGGCGTTGCAATTCATGCCGCAATCGAAAGCGGCGACGACGATCTTGTCGGCGCGGCCTTGCGCGCGCACCCATTGGTTTCCGGTATGGGAAAAGCAGAGATTGAAATGCGGCGACATGCGTGGCGCGTCAAAAGGCATCCCGCCGCCGTCGATCGCGAGACGCGCTTAAAAAAAGCGACAGCGGATCTCACTCGAATGGGGTCCTTACTACTCGCCTTCGTTGGCAACCTGACGGATGCCCAAGAGATCGCCCGTGCCGAGGCGGCGGAACAGGCGGCGCTCACCGCGTCGAAGGTAGCGTGATGAAAGGGAAAGCGAATAAGACGCTCAAGGTCACGCCCGCGATGGCCGCTGGCGTGACGAAGCGCCTTTGGGAAATGGGTGACGTGGTTGACGTGCTTGAGGCTTGGGCGGCAGTGCTTTATGACTCAGGGAGCAGACCTGACAGCCTCATATTGCAATTCGCCTATAGGTACAGTCTCACCATTTGCTCCTGCCTCGTGCCACTGGATAGCAGTAGAGGGAACCGTGAATGTCCTTGGAGCATTTTCGGGCAAGGGGTCGGAACGCGAAATCACGTAGGCATAAATTTTCCCATTCGCATCGACGATCATCTTATCAACCGTTCCGAATTTGGTACCTTGCACGTAGACAGACTTACCAATTGGCTCTGCTGGAAGGGCGGATATGAGTGCGCCTAAATCCTGATCTTTCTTCGGCTGAATGGGCGTGGGAAGGGGTGCGGGAGTGATGATTTCAGGTTTTTGCTCTGGCAACGGAACCTGCTCGACCGGAACAACCAACGCATACAATCCCGACCCTATAATGATCGCAACTGCGGTTACCGCTGCCACAGTTCCATAGACAAGGAATTGGCGAGAGAACCAACGAAGGGGATGCTGCCAAAGAGCATCAAACCCGTCCAAAGCTGGTGATGGATAGCTCATAACTGGATTCTTACTTTCTCCGGTACCTTTCCAACTCCCATAAAATTGTTCGGCCGGCAGAGTAGGTGAGCAGCAGGATCAGAGCCACATCTACGCCCTGAAATAGGTATTTTAGCGGCATCCGACCCCACACCATCGGCTCATCTTGACCCCACAGCGCAGTAATCAATTCGTCCATGCACCAAAAACCGAAAACCAAGACAGCAAGGACAACGAAGTGCCCTATCACGATTGCGACCGCCCGTAACGGCCCCAAAAGAAGCTCCCAATTGTCCCCCATAGGGTGAATTGTCTAACCCATACAACACCCCAAAACCATCATAAGTTGCAGGCGTCTCCCTTCGACCCGCCACAATCAAAGTGGTCCACTACCCAACGATCAAATTACAAAATCTCGTACCGCTCCATCTCAAAGCCGCTAGAGATTGATTCTAGGTCGCACAAGCGACGGCCAGGGGAAGCTGCACAGCGCCGAAACGCGCCTCGCCCATACCTGCGCTGCGCCCCCCAAAGCTTCCGGCCCTGTGAGGCGCTTAAAACGTCCGACTAATTGTTGGGATTGCTACGACGCTTGCATTAGCGCGATCTCGGCGGCATCGATCTCTTGGTGATCGGCAACGGGGAACAAGTGTCCGTAGCGATCGAGCGTGAGTGTGATTGTTGAATGACCAAGGCGCTCCTGCACATTCTTAGGTGGCAACTCTAGTCCGCCGTCCACCTTCCGGTTGATGCACCATGAGGCGTAAAAATGCCGGAGCGCATGGAGGCCGGTATATTTTGCCTTCACGATCGGCTTGCCCTTTTTGTCACGTCTAGGCTTGCCGTTCGCGTCCAAAGCCGGGACGGTGACGCCCGCCGCAAGGCACGCTGGCATAAGGCCGCGCTGGCGTATGTTGCTCAAGACCTCGATATTGCCGGTCTTGTTAGGGAACACGAGATTGAGCTTACCCTTCGGGCATTTAAGTTTTTGCGGTTGATCGGCGCTCACAATCTTGGGCTTGTCGTCGGGCTTCCACTCAGTGAGCGTGTTCGCGACGACTTTCCCGAACGGCACGGAGCGGCGCGCGGATTTAGACTTGGGTAGGCCGATCTTGTTGTAGCGATCGGCCTTCTGCCGGACGGTGATTTTCCTGCCCTTGAGATCAACGTCCACCCAGGTAAGGCCCCGTAGCTCGCTGGCGCGCAAGCCGGTGTAGGCCGCAACCAGGAATAGCGGACGCCACCGGCCTCTGGCATTGTTGATGATCTTAGCGACCTCAGCGCGGGTAGGAATGTCCTTCCCGATCTCAAGTTTCGGCTTCGAGCCGCCGCCCTTCGATCTCTTTTTCCGGCCCATCTCACGAACCATGTTACGCCCCGTGCCAAGGTGATCTTGTGCCCATTGCAACATGGTCCCCAAAGTGACGCGCACCCGGCGCACCATGTCAGCCGAGTGACCTTGAGATCGGAGGCAATCCATAATCGTGTTTAGAATGGGGACGGTGAGATCAGCGAGCTTGCGACCGCCTCCGCATTTTTTCAGGTGGCCGACATGATCCTCGTACATGTCCAGCGTTGCCGGTTGCAGATAATCGTCATCGCCTTCGGGGAGTAGGGTTCGCTTCTTAAGAGCCGCAAGCCATTTCTCGCCAAGCTGGTTGATCGTGATGCTTCGGCTTCGTGCCGTGACGCCGTGATCTCGCCGCGCAACATCGACCTCCGAGCGCCGCGCGTCCGCGTCTTTCTTCAAGTCGAAAGTTTCTATGGTGCGATGCCCGTTGCTATCGCGGAAATCGACTACCCACGCAACGCGGCGCTCACCCTTCGACGTGACCCACGATCTCTTGCGAACAGACATGAAGCGCCCTCCTATGGCTCGAAAAACTACTGTGCCATGGGCGCGACACAGGCGCAACATGCACCCTTAAAAGCCTTGTGGAATAAGGCGTGACCGCCAGCTTAGGAATCTGGTGCTCTATCCAACTGAGCTACGAGGTCTCAGCCCAAGCGTCGCTCTATTGTGGGGTGGAGAGTCCTAAGTCTCAAGCGCCCTTTCAACAGGGCGTTTAGGCCTTGCCGGTTGAGGCCTGAGTCCGGCTAGACCGGTCGCGGGGCGGCTTCGCGTCGGATCGCATGATCGCCTTTATACGCCCGCGCGGGATGCCGGACATCTCGCCAATGTGACGGTCCTGACTTTCAACGAACACGCGTGCCGGGGCGTCTCCGTCCAGTCCACCGATCTCGGAGGCAGGAACCTTGCGGTTCGAGGTGCGCGTACCGTCCTCGTAAAGAACGTCGAAGAGGACGAACCCGTTCGGGATTTTTTGTTTCTTGGCCATGCGTTCCGGCTCGCTCAAGCGGTGGGAGGAGTCTCGTCAGGGGTCTGCTCAGGGGCCTGCTCAGGGGTCTGCGGCTCGTCGCGAAGCTTGCGATTGGCCGAATCCTGCTCACGGCGCTGGAGCTTCTCCTGCTTCTTTTGCTGCTTTGAGCGGCTCCGCTCAGAGCGCTGATGACGATAATTGGGTTTGGGAGGCATGGTGTCGGATTGCCTATGTTTGTCTGCTTCGTTTGGGTTTGGCGGCCGTGCGTCGGGCCGGAGCCGGAGCCGATTCAGCCTCTTCCTTTTCCGCGGCTTCCTTGGCCAGGCGAAGCTCGCGCAATCTCGCCGTCTTCAGGACCATCGCTTCGTATTCGCGCGTCTGCTCCTGCTTGACGTTCGATGCGCGCTTGATGGATTGATTCAGCAGCGTCTCGGCATTCCGTCGCGCGGCTGAGACACGATGAGGAAATTTGGTCATTGGCTCTCCTGCCGTGCCGAGGCGCGCCGTTTCAACGGAAAGGTATGGCTGTGATAAAGCCGGCGAATGCCGTCGCCATCGAACCTTTCCTCGTCCACTTCGAGATACGTACCGAGAAGCATCTCCGGCGGCATGTCTTCCATGGCAAATCGGATGGCCTCGGCGGCAGACTTGAAGCGCTTATAGCCGATCGGGCCCTTGGTGGAGTGCCGGCGCCTGGCCGGAAACAGCTCCGCTTCAGCCTTGTAGTTGACAGTGGCCATGACCTTGAGCCTTTCGGATGCGCAATAAATGCCAACCATGGCGTCCCGCTTACGCAGGGCGCCATTTCGTTTTTGCAAGACTCACTCTGTCTCGACGTTGCACTGAGCCTAAAGCTCAGTCCGTGCGTCGATTAGGACAGCGTGATATTCGCAGCCTGCTTGCCCTTGCCACGGCTGTCGTCTTCGATGTCGAAGGCGACCTTGTCGCCCTCTTTCAGACCGGAGACGCCGGAGCGCTCAAGGGCCGAGGCGTGTACAAACACGTCGTTCTCGCCACTGTCGGGCGAGATGAAGCCGAAGCCGCGCGTGGCATTGAAAAATTTGACTGTGCCATTGAGGCGCATTGGGGTTCCTTCCCATAAAGTCTTCGTTCAACGGGCCTCATGGCATTTCATGCCGCGCGGCGTCTTGAGATTTCGGGAAAGGAACGTGCTCGTATTCGGCGCGAAGTCTTGCCGTCAGTCTAAGTCCGCGCCCATTATCGGGCGTGCCGTGTCATCCTATATGGACCCTGACACGTCATTTAGCAAGCTCAGTAAGGTCTTACGGCCAAAACCGGCGCTCGAATCGTCGCATTGACGAGCAGTCTCTCCGCATTCTTACTCCTCCCGCTGGGCATCCTTGTTTGAACTAACCCACTTGGGAGGAAAGGATGTCACGACGCTTCGCATCGATCTCATGCGCGCCTTTGCTGGTATGGTGGCGCGATGAAGCGGAAGGTTCTGATCGTCGGCATCGGGGCGGGCCACCCCGAGCACATGACGGCGCAAGCCATCGACGCGCTCAATCGCGTCAGCGTTCTCTTTATTCCAAACAAGGGAGAGGAGAAGCAGGACCTCGCGCGATTGCGCCGCGACATATGCGAGCGCTTCATTCGCAACGACGGCTACCGCCTGGTCGATTTCAATGTTCCAGCGCGGGGGTCATCGCCGTCTTATCGCGAGACGGTCGCGCGCTTGCACGACGATGTCGCGAGTATTTATGAACGCCTACTGCGCGAGGAGCTTGGCGAGGAAGAGTGCGGCGCCTTTCTCGTATGGGGCGACCCGTCGCTTTACGATAGCACCATGCGCGTACTCGAGCGGATTCGCGCCAAGGGAAACCTCGAGCTGGAATACGAGGTGATTCCCGGCATCAGCAGCGTGCAGGCGCTGGCCGCGGCCTTCAAGATTCCCCTTAACCGTATCGGCGAGTCGGTCATGGTCACTACGGGGCGCAAGCTGGCCGTGGGCTTTCCGGCCAATGCCGACAGCGTGGTCGTCATGCTGGACGGAGATTGCGCCTTCAAGACCGTGGACCCAGATTTCGAGATCTATTGGGGCGCCTATCTCGGCACCGGCGACCAAATCCTGATTTCCGGCAAACTGCGCGACGTGGCCGAGGAGATCGAGCGGGCGAGGCGGCTCGCACGCGAGCGCAAGGGTTGGATCATGGACACCTATCTGTTGCGCAAGCCCGGTAAGTCATAGAATGCGGCCATGCGCGCGCCGCTTCTATTGGCCTCTATCTGCCTGATCTCGGCTAGCTTCACCGATCGGCTTGCTGCTGCCGCCTGTGACTTGCAGGCGCATGAGACGGCGACCGTCGCTTCAGTCCGGGACGGCGAGACGCTCAAGCTCACCGACGGCCGCGTGGTGCGGCTGATCGGCGCCAAGACGCCGGCGCCGCCACTTGGCTGGCGCGGCGACGATCCTTGGCCGCTGGTCGAAGAGGCGAGAGAGGCTCTGTCGCACCTCGCCTCTGGCGCCGAAATCGAGCTTCGCTTCGGCGGGCGCCGCACCGACCGGCATGGGCAGTTGCTTGCCCAGGTCTTCGTGATCAGGGACGGCGCGCTTCTATGGCTCCAAGAGGAACTGGTCGCCAAGGGCTTGGCCCGCGTCTATTCCCTTGCCGATAACACCGCCTGCATCCACCAGCTTCTCGCCCGCGAGGCCGAGGCGCGCGACAGGCGTCTCGGCGTGTGGGGCTCTTGGGCTTATCGCATCCAAAGCGCCGACGATCTGAAACGTCTCGATCGCCTCATCCATACCTATCAGCTGGTCGAGGGCAAGGTCGTGGCAGTGGGGCAGGGCGCGGGACGCATCTATCTCAACTTTGCTGAAGACTGGCGGCGCGATTTCACCGTCAGCGTCGCGCGCAAGGATGTGGATGCCTTCGCCGCTGCCGGCATCGACCTCAAGGAACTGGCCGGCAAGACGATACGCGTGCGCGGTTGGTTGCAGTGGCGGAACGGTCCCATGATCGAGGCGACCCATCCCGAGCAGATGGAGCTTGTGCCGGATACGTCCGGCAAGGCGGCGCTCTGATCGTGATGATTATCGCGCGGACGGGGGAGGACTTGGCCCGCTGATCAAAAGGAGAAGCATCTTGAAGCCGTAACCGATGGCGAAGCTCATCAGCATCAGCGCGCCATTGGCGAGGAAGATCCTCAGGGCGCTTTCGCCGGCCTGATGCGCATGGCTTAGTCTTATCGTCCAGCCATAATCGGCCAGGACGTTCGAGATAGCGACCAGCAGGGCGAAGATGACGACCCAATACCATCGCGTCCGGATGAACCCGAACACGAAGGTCACGCCCATGAGTGCTTGGGTCAGCGGGTTTTGCAGGTGATCGGAAAGAGCGTCGAGCGCGGGAGCGACGAGGGTCATGCACCACGCTCCGGCAATTTAAAGACCACGCCCTTTAGCGTGTGGTCTTTGCGTTTGGATCGGCCGGGGGTGTCTGCGCCCCCGTCTTTCGCGGCCTTACGAATGACGCCCCATCCCGACGGTTCGGCAAACTAGAACGCGTACGACCGTCATCGTCAACGTAGCCTTCGCGCTACGGTTTGACAATCGCACCGCGCAACCTCACCTGCCAGGTGAAGTGCGTGTTCTAGTTAACTCGGGTTTCGGACGGCAGCCGGCTTAAGCCGCGCTGCGGCGCGCTTCGGCCTCCGCAGCGAGCTTGTTGTGACGGGCGGTCTTGGCCAGCACGTCGTCGATCTTGGCGATCGCGCTTGCCTCGTCCATGCGCTCGACGGCCGCGATCTCGCGGGCCATGCGGTCGAGCGCCGCCTCGTAGAGCTGGCGCTCGGAATAGGACTGCTCCGGCTGAGCCTCCGAGCGGTAGAGGTCGCGAACCACCTCGGCGATGGAAATCAGGTCGCCGGAGTTGATCTTCGCCTCGTATTCCTGCGCGCGCCTGGACCACATGGTGCGCTTGACGCGCGCCTTGCCCTTGAGCGTGGTGAGGGCCTTTTTTACCGTCTTCTCTTCGGAGAGCTTGCGCATGCCGACGCTTGCAAGCTTCGCCGTCGGCACCCTGAGCGTCATCTTGTCCTTTTCGAAGTTGATGACGAACAACTCAAGGCTCGCGCCAGCAATTTCCTGCTCTTCGATGCTGACGATCCGGCCAACGCCATGCGCCGGGTAGACGATATACTCGTTGGTGCGAAAACCGTGTCTTTGCTGGGGTTTCTTCTTTTCAGGCATTATTCTCGTCTCACTGTTAAAGTGCTTTATGTCGCCGATATCGGCTTGGCGTGAACTTTATCAATCCTTGGTGCCAGCTTTGGTTCCCTGGCGACCTCGGGTCTGCCGGTTAAATGGGCACAAAACGAGCTATCGACCAGGGGCCTGATCGCGCCACTTTCCTCGGGTCAGAAAAAAAAGCGCGCCCAACAGGACGCCTCTCTTGCGGTTCACGCGCCTACAGTCCGCGCCATTTCGACAGGAAGATAACACAATTTTAGCAAATCTGGAAGCCGTCCCGTGCCGCAACACGGCTCTTTCCGCGTCGCAACATGCGACATTTTGACTATAGGGTTAACGCCTAACCCCTTGAGCTGCCTAGTCTCCTTCGCCCGGGTCGGGGGAGAAGTATTTCTCAAATTTGTCAGGTTCCGACACAAAGGCGTCGGCATCCGGCGGGCCCGGCTTCTTGGTGGTGATATTCGGCCAGGTTTCCGAATATTGCCGGTTGACCTCGAGCCACTTCTCAAGCCCCGGCTCGGTGTCCGGCTTGATGGCGTCAACCGGGCACTCGGGCTCGCACACGCCGCAGTCGATGCACTCGTCCGGATGAATCACCAGCATGTTGGCACCCTCGTAGAAGCAGTCCACGGGGCAGACCTCGACGCAATCGGTGTATTTGCACTTGATGCAAACTTCGGTGACGATGTAAGTCATCGATTCCACACGCCTTCGGGCGGAGACCCAGCCTATAGTCTAGCCTGCTGCGGGCCGCGAAAGTCGCCCGAAGAGGGCCCTGCCTATAACAATCGTGCCAGCTGCACAAGGCGACGGCCGGATCGACAAGAGCGGATTCTCCTGACCTCCCGGTAAGTTATATAGGCGGCCATGGGTCGGATTGCCCGGCCCTTAACGTCCTTCGGGCCTGCTTTTGGCGATGAGGGCTTCGCGCAAATCCTTGAGGGCGGCGAAGGGCGAGTGCTCGACGGCGCGCGTGCGCTCGGGCTTGGCGTGAGCCGCCGGCTGCTTCTTTTCGCGCTTAGCCATGTCGGGACGCCCCTTGCGCCGCGGCGTATCGGCGGTGCGGCCGGCTTGGCGCGCAGGGCGCGCCTCTTTGCGCTTGCCGGGACGCCAGATCTCATCGATCGCGGGCTCCGCTTCGGCAGGGGGCTGGTCCGTCACGGCGACAGCAGTCGGCGTTTCCGCGCCGTTTCCGCCGTCAATCTTCCGCCGTTCACGCTTGAAACCGAGCGCTTTTAAGATAGAGGCGAAATCCTCCCCCGAGCAGCCGACCACCGACATCAGCTCCGGTGCCACGCGGAAGCCGCCATCGCCGGTCGCGCCGCTTGGCGCGGGCTGAGCCTCTTCCGCCTTGCGCCAGGCGACACGCGCGCGGATGAGATCGGACAGCCGTTCGAGCATATCGATGCGGATGGCGCGAGCGCCGGCGACGTGGAAGCCGGCGGCGCGCCAATAGGGCTCGGGAATGTTTTTGTCAGCCTCGACCGAGGTCAGGCCCTGTTGCGGCCGTTCGGGCAGAGCCTCGCACTCAAGGCCGTGATCGCGGCCGGCATGCAGCGCCCAGAGCAGCAGGAGCAAATCCGCCGCGGCCGGCTTGAGCAGCGCGGGGATATAGACGTTGAAAGCGCCGAAGCGCACCCCATACTTTCGGAGTTGACCACGCGCGTCCTGATCGAGCGCCTTGATCTCGCCGGAAGCCGTGTCGCGGCGCAGTACGCCGAGATTTTCCGTGAGCCGATAAGCGAGTCCGCGGGCAAGGCCCGAGAGGTCGGAAGCTTCGCTGAGCGCGACCAGCGGCGCGAGTTTGGCATCGAGCTCTCCCGCAAGCCAGGCATCGAGGCGCTTCTCTACGCGCTCCCGTTCCGGCCCCACAAGGTGCTCGTCGGCGAAGATGTGTATGCGCGGCTTGAGCGCCGTGTCGCCGCGTTCGAGCCGCGCGATGTCCGACCCGTCCCACACGATCCGTCCATTGGCCGTGAGCGTAATGGCCTCATCGGGGGCGGCGGCGAGCCTGCCGGCGCGTTCCGCCAACTCGCGGGCCACCACGCTGGCGGCGGCATGCCGCGCCGCGCGTCCATGGATCCCATCACTGGAGGTATCGGGGGTGAAGCGGAAGCCGTCCAGGCGTCCGACGAAATGATTCTCGACCAGGATTTGACCGTCTGGCGCGATCTCGGCCGCCATCTCCTCCTTGTCGCGCAGGCGCCGCATCAGCACGCTGGTCCGGCGATCGACGAAGCGCTGGGTCAGACGTTCGTGCAAGGCGTCGGACAGCGTGTTCTCGATGGCGCGCGTGCGGCCCTGCCAATGTCCGGGATCGTCGAGCCATGCGGCGTGATTTGACACGAAGGTCCAGGTGCGGATCTGCGCCAGGCGATTGGAGAGCGTGTCGAGGTCGCCGTCGGTGCGGTCGGCCTGCGACACCTGGTTCGCGAACCAGTCGGCCGGAATCTTGCCCTCTTCGCTCATGACGAAGCCAAAGAGCGTGGCGACGAGCTCGGCATGGCTCACGGCGGAGATCTTGCGATAGTCCGGGATCTGGCACATCTCCCACAGCAGCGCTACCGCGGCGGGTCCCTTGGCCCGGTCGCGCATATCGGGATCGCGGCTCACATTGTCGAGCGCGATCACGTCGTCCACCATGCGGGCGCGCGCCAGCCGCCTGTGGTCCGGCGTCTCGCGCAAGGACTCCTTCAGCCTGTCGATCGAGTTGAAATCGAGCGTGCGATTACGCCATTGCAGCACGCCTACCTGGTCGAAGGAATGGCTCTCCAGCCGGTCGACGAGATCGGATTCGAAGGGCGCGACCTGGCCGGTCACGCCGAACGTGCCGTCATTCATGTGACGCCCGGCGCGTCCGGCGATCTGGCCAAGCTCGGCCGGCGTCAGGTCGCGATGGGCCTGCCCGTCGAATTTGCGGATGCCGGCGAACGCCACATGGTCGACTTCGAGGTTGAGTCCCATGCCGATGGCGTCGGTGGCGACGAGGAAATCGACATCGCCGTTCTGGTAAAGCGCGACTTGCGCATTGCGGGTGCGCGGGCTCAGCGCGCCAAGCACCACGGCGGCGCCGCCACGCTGGCGGCGGACCAGCTCGGCGATGGCGTAAACGTCATTGGCCGAGAAGGCGACGATGGCGGCGCGGCGCGGCAGACGCGTGATCTTCTTGTCGCCGGCATAAGTGAGTTGCGACAGGCGCGGGCGCGACACGAGATTGGCGCCGGGAAGCAGCTCGCGAATGGCATCGCGCATGGTCGCGGCGCCAAGCAACAGAGTCTCGTTCAAGCCGCGGGCGTGAAACAGGCGGTCGGTGAACACGTGTCCGCGCTCGCCGTCGGCGGCAAGCTGGATCTCGTCGATGGCGACGAAATCGGCTTCCAGATCGAGCGGCATGGCCTCGACTGTGCACACATAGAAGCGCGGCGAGGGTGGCTTGATCTTCTCCTCGCCGGTGATGAGCGCGACCGAAGAGGCGCCGAGGCGGGCGACGATCTTGTCGTAAACCTCGCGTGCCAGGAGGCGCAGGGGCAGGCCGATGACGCCGAGATCGTGAGCGAGCATGCGCTCGATGGCGAGGTGGGTCTTGCCGGTGTTGGTCGGGCCGAGCACCGCCGTGACGCCGCGTCCCCGGGTGAGCCCTGTGGAATGCGGGGATAACGTTCGATTCATCCTATGCGGTCCTCAGACAAATTCTCGTCCAAGCAGGAACGAGGGAGGAACGAATCTCGTCCGAATCGCTGACTCCGCCCATTCGGATTTCGTTCCGCGCGACAGTGACAGGACGCACGCGCTCTGTCAGTGGCGACGGAAGGCAAGGTGAACGGAGCGCGCACGAATCAGGGGAGTGTTAATCTTCGTCATCTGTTCCCTACAACATGTTGGGATTTCTGGACTTTCCGTTAACCCTAATCTTTGCTTAGCGGTCTTGTGGAGGGTCCGGATCTAGGGATCGATGCTGGCGCGCCGCGCGTTCCCGACCTGGATCGAGGTCACGAGCGCCGTGCCATAGCCCACGGGCGTCGGCAGCACAATGCGGTAGGGCACATACATCTGCGTCCGTCGAACCGGGATGAGCCAGACCTCGATCTCGTTGGACTGCGACATGAGCTTGATGGCTGGATTGTCGGGCTGATACCCGGCGATGGGGATGAACTTGACCCGGCAGATGACGGCGGGACCGGCATAGCTTGCCGGGCCGCTCTTCTTCACGGTCACCGCCTTCTTCGGCGTCAGCACGAGATTGAAGCGCTGCCTGCCGTCGAACACCGGCACGGTCTGATAGCAGACCTTGAGATCGCCGTTCGGGTTGCTCGATTTGGCGACGAGAAAGGCGCCGCTCATGGGATCGAGCACGCCTTCGAGTTGTTCCGGCGTTACGGGAATGGTGCGGGGACCAGGCCGCCTATGGGGGACGATCGAGACTTGCCTGACGCCGCCGTCGCCGAAGGTCATGCGCAGCCGCTCGCCAGTCCTCGCCCCATCGGAATAGCTCAAGGCGTACATGGCGGGCTCGGGACCTTCGCTCGTCACGCGCCCGGCGCTCGCCGTCACCCCCTTCCACTCATAGATCAGGCCTTCGAGGATGGTGAACCGCCCCTCGCCGCGCATCTCGTAATCGTCGCCGCGAAAGACGGTGGTGAGACGAAAATTGCCGAGATTGAAGGCTCCGAGATTGACGCGGTAGACGGCGACAATCTTATTTGCCGTCGAGAGGCTGTTCTCGGCATAGGCGTCTTCGCCCGGGAAAGTGCCGCCAAGCCCGCAAGTCAGGGCGGTGACGGCTGCAAGGCTCAAGCAATGTCGCGCCGCCCGCATGGCTCCAAATCCCTTGAAACAACGCCCCGCCTGAGCACCCCACTAGCAAATTTCGGTTTATTTGTGGGATTCCCCAAATACACGCTTTGGGTATAGTGGGGAAGAGCGGCGCCTTGACCGCCTAATACAGTCCCCGTATATCTCGCCCGCTGGCCGCCAGGCTTTGCGGGACAGTCCCCAAACTCCGCGCCGGCTTTAATTATTCTGGCAGAAGGATCAGGATCATGGCCCGTCGCTGCGAGCTGTCCGGCAAAGCCGTGCAAACCGGCAACAATGTGAGCCATGCCAAGCGCAGGACCAAGCGCCGGTTCCTGCCCAATCTCTGCAACGTGACGCTCGAGAGCGAGGCGTTGAAGAAGCGCGTGCGTCTGACGATCAGCGCGCGGGCCTTGCGTTCGGTTGAGCATCGCGGCGGGCTCGACGCCTATCTGTTGAAAGCCGGCGATGACGAGCTGTCATTGAAGGCACGCCGCCTCAAGCGCGAGGTGGCCAAGGCCCACGCCGCGCAACCAGCCTCCTAGTCGGCGGTGGCCGACTGCGCGCCGGGCAACGCGAATTGCATGATCAGCGTGCGTTGGAACGGGTTGAAATTATCGTCGGACATGAGCGTGATGACGGTCTCGCCCGCGGCTGAGCGGTGCGCGGCGATCGCCTCCATGTTGTCGATGTTCAGATTGTCATGCGCTTCGAGCAGGACCTCGCCCGCGATCACGACGCCCCGCTTGAGCTCGCCCGCGCCGATGCGGCGGACGCGCATCTTGATGCCCTCGCTATAACGGAATCTCCGCTCCAGCACGACAATGCCGCCGTCGGGCAGCGGGGCCGCATCGGTGATGTCGAAGCCGTCGATGCGCTTCAAGACGATGGGCCCAGGCGTGGGGCCGCCAATGAGCCAGCCCCGAAGATTGCCGTTACGGTCGAGCAGCCGCTCAGAGAAGGCGACCAGCGTGCCTTTGAGCCTGCCGGCGTTGATCTGAGCCAGCGCCTCGATGCCGCGATTTGAGTTCATGCCTTTTGCATCGGGCGGAACGGGGACCGCGCCGTTAGGCGGTCCGAAGCTCTTCGGCGTGAAGGGATAGCGCAAGATGCGATGCTGGCGCTCGAAGCCGACCAGCGCAGTGCCTTGCCACGTATCGCCGCCAGCCAAGGTCATGGCTTCGGAGTCGCGTTCTGGGTCGCTGCGCAGCGGCTTGCCGTTCTTGCCGAGAATCGGACCGAGCACGACATCGCTCAGGCCTTTGAGCTGCCGCCCGTCATAGTCGAGATTGGCCCTGAGCCAGCTGCCAGCGTCGGAGACGGCAAGCAGGGTCGTGCCCGAGCTGCCGAGGATGAGGCCCGAATAGCCGCCGAAATGGCGCGACTTGGCGAACAGGTTGAGCCCGCCTCTGAAGATGAGTTTGCCGAATTCCTTGCGGCCCGGATTGTCGCGGTCGAAGTCGATGGGGATGGCGGTGACGGTTGTGGAAATCGGCGTGTCGAGCACCGTCACCGGCTTGTCCGCGAACGCCGGCGGCATGTTCAAAATAACCGCCGACACGGACAGCGCGCCGGCAACGGTCAACCACGATGTGCGGGACAAGAATTGCACGCTAATGCAGCTTCCGCCGCTTGGCCCGCGCGGCCGATGGCACGGTGCGATGAAGCTGCCGCCAGGCAAGGCCCTCGTCGAACAGCTCGGTCAGCTTCTCGGTCATGACGCCGGCAAGCTCCTCGGCGTCGGTGACGGTGACGGCGCGCCGATAGTAGCGGGTGACGTCGTGGCCGATGCCGATGGCGAGAAGCTCGACCGGTGAGCGCGTTTCGATCTCGTTGATCACTTGGCGCAGGTGACGCTCCAAATATGACCCGGAATTGACCGACAGCGTGGAATCGTCGACCGGCGCGCCGTCGGAGATCATCATCAGGATGCGCCGCTGCTCGGGCCGCGCCAGCAGGCGGCTATGCGCCCAGGCCAAAGCCTCGCCGTCGATATTCTCCTTGAGCAGGCCCTCGCGCATCATCAGCCCGAGATTGCGCCGCGAGCGCCGCCAGGGCGCGTCGGCGGATTTGTAGACGATATGGCGGAGATCGTTGAGCCGACCGGGCAGCGGGGGTTTCTGCGCGTTGAGCCATTCCTCGCGCGAATGCCCGCCCTTCCAGGCGCGCGTGGTGAAGCCGAGAATTTCGACCTTGACGCCGCAACGCTCGAGCGTGCGGGCGAGAATATCGGCGCAGCAGGCCGCGACCATGATGGGCCGCCCGCGCATCGAGCCGGAATTGTCGAGCAGCAGCGTGACCGCCGTGTCGCGGAATTGGGTGTCGCGCTCCTGCTTGAAGGTGAGGGGATGCATCGGATCGACGATGACGCGGGCAAGGCGCGCGGCGTCGATCATGCCCTCGTCGAGATCGAAATCCCAGGCGCGGTTCTGCTGCGCGAGCAGCCGCCGCTGAAGCCGGTTGGCAAGCCGCGCCACCGCGCCGTGCAGCGTCACGAGCTGCTTGTCGAGGAAGGCGCGCAGGCGTTCAAGCTCGTCCGCGTCGCACAACTCCTCGGCATTGACGATCTCGTCATAGGCGCGGGTGAACACCTTGTAGCCGAAGGCTTCGGGGTCATCGAGCACGGAAGAATTGGGGCGCCACGGGTCCGAGCGGCGGGGCTTATCCGCCATCTCTGCGTCACGGTCGAGACGGTCGCCCGCGCCGTCTTCCTGGTCGTCGAGAGATTCATCGCTCTGTTGTTCCTGCTCGGCGCGCGCATCGGCGGCGAGCTCGGCACGGCCCTGCTTCTCGGCATTCTCGTCGTCCGCGTCGGCGGCGTTGGGATCGGGCTCGCCCTCGTTGCCGGCTTCGTCCTGCGCGCCCTGGTCGAGCTGATCGGCGAGATTGAGCGCGGCGAGAAGATCGCGGGTCAGGCGGCCGAAAGCCTCCTGATCGAGCAGCATCTCGGGCATGCGCTGAAGCACGGTATTGGCGCGTCCCTCGATCCAGGGACGCCACAGATTGACCAGCGCCCTTGCCTTGGCCGGGGGTGCGGCGCCGGTGAGTCGCTCGCGCACCAGAAGCGAAAGAGCGTCCGGCAGCGGCGCTTCGGAGCGCTCGGTTACCTCGTTGAAGCGGCTGCGCTCATAACGCTGCTCGATGCGGGCGGCAAGATTGGCGGCAACGCCCTGCATGCGCTGGGCGCCGATCGCCTCCACGCGCGCCTGCTCGATCGCCTCGAACACGTCGCGCGCCTCACCGCCGGGCGGCGCCAAATTTTCGTGCAGATCGGCATCGTGGCAGGCAATCGACAGGGCCGCCGCATCGGCATGGCCGCGGATCACGGCAATCTCGGCCCTGGTTGGAACGCGCGAGGGCTCCGGCAGCCGCGCCGTCTTGCCCGCGAGGCCGGGTGGCTCGCTGGTGAACACCACCTCGACGGCGCTATCGGCGGCGATCGAGCGGGTGGTCTGCGTCACGGCGCGCTTGAAGGGATCGAGCGGAGCTTCTTTCCGCTTCGTCAGCGACGGCATCTCACTAGCTCAACGCCACGTTGGCGGTCGACTGGGGCAAATCCTCGCCGAAGCAACGCTGATAGAACTCGGCGATCAGCCCGCGCTCCAGCTCGTCGCATTTGTTGAGGAAGCTCAGCGTAAAGGCAGTGCCGATATCGCCGAAGATCTCGGCGTTCTCCGCCCAGGTGATCACCGTGCGCGGACTCATCACCGTGGACAGATCGCCGTTCATGAAGGCGTTGCGGGTGAGCTCGGCGACGCGGACCATGTTGCCGATGGTCTTGCGCCCTTCCTCCGTGTTCCAGCTCTTGGCCTTGGCGAGCACGATGTTCACCTCGTCCTCATGCGGCAGATAATTGAGGGTGACCACGATCGACCAGCGGTCCATCTGGCCCTGATTGATCTGCTGCGTGCCGTGATAGAGACCGCTCGTGTCGCCAAGCCCGATCGTGTTGGTGGTCGAGAACAGGCGAAACGCGGGATGCGGCCTGATCACCTTGGACTGGTCGAGCAGCGTGAGCCTGCCGGAGACTTCGAGCACCCGCTGGATCACGAACATCACGTCGGGGCGCCCGGCGTCATATTCGTCGAAGCAGAGCGCAGTGTTGGTTTGCAGCGCGTAGGGGAGAATGCCCTCGCGGAACTCGGTCACCTGCATGCCGTCCTTGATGACGATGGCGTCCTTGCCGACGAGATCGATGCGGCTCACATGACTGTCGAGATTGATGCGCATGCACGGCCAGTTCAGCCGCGCCGCCACCTGCTCAATATGGGTGGACTTGCCGGTGCCGTGATAGCCCTGGATCATCACCCGCCGGTTGTGCTTGAAGCCGGCGAGGATGGCGAGCGTCACTTCCTTGTTGAACAGATAGTCGGCATCGACGTCCGGAACGTGCTCGTCCGGGCGGGAATAGGCCGGCACTTCGAGATCGGTATCGATACCGAAAACCTGGCGCACGGATACTGACATATCCGGCAAACCGGCGCCGTTGTGGGCAGCTTCAAGGGTCATGGGTGGTGGAGCCTGTTTTGTCGCGTTTCAGTAAGGGCTCGCCTGAGCGAAGCCTCGATCTTGCAGGGGGCCGGCCCAGCGACTTACGCAAGCCCCGCCTGTCTCAAATAGTTATAGGCTTGGATCACATCGCGCAACTTGTCCTCGGAGGCGCGGTCGCCCTGATTGTGGTCAGGGTGAAGGCGCTTAACCAATTCCTTGAACCGGGCCTTGATGTCGGCCTTGGTGGCGCCGTCTTCAAGGTTGAGCTGGCGCAGGCATTTGCGTTCGGCCCGGCGCAGCGGCCGCTCCGGCTCGCTGCCGGGCGTGGCGCCGCCGGGCGCGCCCTCGCCGAACAGGCTGAACGGGTCGTAAGCGGCGAAGCGGTGGGCGAAGCCGCCGTGGCGCGCGCCGTTCCGCCGCCCCCGGTTGCGCGACCAGGCATTGGCGCCGATGAACCAGGTGGGCCGGTGCCCGATCGTGTCGCTTTTCTGGTGCTTGACCACTTCCTCGTCGGGCAGGCCGGCGAAATAATTGTAGCCCTTGTTGTATTCCCGCACATGGTCGAGGCAGAAGCGGTGATACTGGCCCTCACGGTTGCGGCCCTTGGGTGCGGGGTAGAGTCCAGGCTCCTTGCAGCCCTGCCATTCGCAAGCAGGGCACGACTCGCGCAACAGGCGGTTCTGGTCTGGCTTGACGCGCAACCGGTCGAAGAATTTGGAATCGAGCTTCATGGAATGGCCATTATGGGAAGCAGCATCCCTCACAACAAGCATGGCTCAAAAGGGGCAAAGCGGATAATCTGACCGGTTATCCTCTCGGGTATGGCAATGTCGGTTGACGATTTGATCAGAGAAAGGTTGACACAAGCCTTCGCGCCCGTGGCACTGGAGGTCGTGAACGATTCCCACCGTCACGCCGGCCACGCCGGATCGCCGGGCACCGGGACAAGCCATTTCAGCGTGAAAGTGGTGTCGGCATCCTTCGCCGGCAAGTCGCGGGTCGAGCGTCACCGCATGGTCAACGCGGCGCTGGCCGACGAGCTTAGAGGCCCGGTGCACGCGCTCGCCATCACCGCCCTTGCCCCCGACGAAAAATAAGACGTCACGCGCTGCCGCATTCCTTCTTGAGGAAAGTGGTGATGGTGTCGGGCGGCACGTCGCGCTCGACGAAGGCCTGGCCGATGCCTCGCACGAGCACGAGTGCGAGCTTGCCGCCCTGCACTTTCTTGTCTTGCGCCATCAGCCTGAGCAGCTGGCCTGGCGTCGGCGCCTTGCCGGGAATGTCGGCAATCTTCGCCGGAAGCCCGACCTTGGCGAGATGGCGTTCGACGCGCGCGGCGTCGTCAGGCGGGCAGATCCCCTGCGCCACCGAGAACTTGAAGGCGAGATATTGTCCGATGGCGATGGCCTCGCCGTGCAGCAGCCGATCGGAATAGCCGGCATAAGCTTCGAGCGCATGGCCGAAGGTATGACCGAGATTGAGCAGCGCGCGGGTGCCCGACTCTTCGCGCTCGTCGGCCTCGACGATGGCCGCCTTGGCGCGCACGCTGGTGTCGATGGCCTTAAGACGCTCGGGGCCCTCGCCGGAAAAGACCTGCTGCCAATGCTTCTCGAGCCAAGAGAAGAACGGCGCATCGCCGAGCAGCCCGTATTTCATCACCTCGGCGTAACCGGCGCGGAACTCGCGCTCGCTTAACGTGGAGAGGGTGGCGATGTCGGCGAGCACGAGGGCAGGCTGATGAAACGTGCCGATCAGGTTCTTGCCTTGCGGGGTGTCGATGCCGGTCTTGCCGCCGACCGAGGAATCGACCTGGGCGAGCAGCGTGGTCGGCATTTGCACGAGACGTACGCCGCGCCGCAAGATGCTCGATGCGAAGCCGGCGAGATCGCCGATCACGCCCCCGCCGAGCGCAATCACGGCGTCGCCGCGCTCGACCCCGAGCTTGAGCAGCGTTTCGCTGAGCCTCGCCAGCACGGGAAAGCTTTTGCTTGATTCGCCCGGCGCCACCACGGCATCGCCGAGAAAGATGCTACGTGCCTCGAGGCTCTCCTTGAGCGGCACAAGATAAAGCGCCGCGACATTGGCATCGGTCACCACGGCGCAGCGTGCGCCGGGAAGGGCTCTAGCGATACGCTCGCCCGCCGCCGCGACCAGGCCTTCGCCGATCACGATCGGATAGCTTCGCCCTGGCAGAGTCACCTCGATGGTCGTCGTGTCCCGACCTGAAACAGTGGCGGTCGCATCCTTGCCCATCATCGTGCCTTCTTGCGGGCCGGGGGCTTTGGCGCCGGCTTTACCTTGCAGCCGAGCTTGGCGGCGAGCGCGTCGATCACGGCGTTCACAATCGCATCATGGGGCACGTCGCGGCTGTCGACGACGATATCCGCCTCGGCATAGACGGGATCGCGCTCGGCCATCAGCTTCCGCATCACCTTCTCGGGATTGCCGACGGCGAGCAGAGGCCGGTTGCCGCGCCGGTTCACGCGCTTCAGCAAGACGCGCAGCTCGGCTCTCAGCCAAATGGAAAGTCCCCGCGCCTTGATATTGGCCCGCGTCTCTTCATTCATGAAGGCGCCGCCGCCGGTGGCGAGGACCTGCGGACCGGCCTCCAAAAGGCGTTTGATCACCTTGCGCTCGCCTTCCCGGAAATAGGCTTCGCCATGCCGAGTGAATATCTCGCTCACGGTCATGCTGGCGGCCGTCTCGATCTCGGTATCGGCGTCGATGAAGGGGAGCTCGAGGCGGGCGGCAAGCCGCTTGCCCACCGCCGTCTTGCCGGCGCCCATCAGCCCGATCAGCACGACGCTCCGCGCAGCCAGCGCCTCGCGGATCTGGGCGAGGCCCTCTTGCGGATCGTCTTTCTTATGCCCCGCCAGTGCCAGAGTCATGCTGCTATCTGATGTGGAAGTTGGCCGCGCTCGTTTTGCTGATTGCTCGCGCGCGGCGACTTTCCCATGCTGGCCGGGCCGTGTCGAATCGTCCATGATGCGAATGAGGGCTAGAGGCCGGACGTTTATGGGTCAATAATAAGACCCTGCTAACGGTAAATCACGGTTGGGACCCCGGGCACCTCCATGCCTTCACTATTTCGACTTCTCTTGGTCCTAGGGGTGATAGGCGGTGTCATCGCTGGAAGCCTCTATGTGCTCGCTGAATATTTCCAGCCCGAGCCCAAGGAAATCTCCAAGGGTTTGCGCAACGTCAAGGCGCGGGTGCAGGAGGAGACCTCATCCACCGTGCCGAGCCCGGATGCTGCCGCCACCCCGGCTCCAGCGGATAGCGCCAGCGACGGGGCGAATTGACTCTCCTGCGCCGCCGCCGCTGCCGGGAAAGGCTTGAGCCTTGGGCAACACAGGCGGATCGCGCGGGACGGGCTCATCCGAGCTTGCGCTCTTCCTCGACATGCTGATGGCCGAGCGCGGCGCCGCCGCCCACACCATCGACGCCTATACGCGCGACCTCTCCGAATTCCTCGCCTTCCTCACGGCCAAGGGCGCGACGGCCAAGCAGGCCACCGCCGATCATCTCAGGAGCTTCCTCGCCGGGCTCGCGCGCAAGGGTCTCGCGCCGACCTCGCGCGCGCGCAAGCTCTCGGCCATCCGCCAATTCTTCCGCTTCCTGCTGGCGGAAGGTGTGCGCGCCGACGATCCGTCCTCGGCCATCGACAGCCCGAAGCTGCCGCGGCCGTTACCCAAGATATTGTCCCTGGCGGACGTCGAGACCTTGCTCGCCACGGCGCAAGCGATTTGCGACGAAGCCTCGGACGGGGCGGCAAAACGCCGGGCGCTTCGTCTCTACGCGCTGCTCGAAACACTTTACGCCACGGGCCTGCGTGTCTCCGAGCTGATCTCGCTGCCGCGCAACGTTTTGACCAGCGACGATCGCGTGCTCATCGTCAAGGGAAAGGGCGGGCGCGAGCGGCTCGTCCCGTTGAACGATGCGGCGCGTCAGGCGCTTGCCGCTCATCTTGCCACCGTTGAGGCCGACGAGGCCGAACGGGGAAGCGTCTCGCTTTGGCTGTTCCCGTCAGGCGGCAGCGCGCAGCATCTGACCCGCCAGCGCTTCGGCCAGGAACTCAAGGCGCTCGCCGCCGAAGCTGGGCTCGAACCCGAGCGCGTGTCGCCGCATGTGCTGCGCCATGCCTTTGCCAGCCACCTTTTGGAGCGGGGCGCCGATCTCCGCACGGTGCAGCAGCTTCTCGGCCATGCCGACATCTCGACGACGCAAATCTATACCCATGTCATCGAGGAGCGGCTAAGACGCCTGGTCGAGCAGCATCACCCCCTTGCTCAGGCTCATTTAACCAAACGGGCCTAGACTGCCTGCTGGCCCAAGAGCGGTTCGCCGTTGACACGGTTCCGCCCCAAGGCCACTTACAACCGGATTCCCTTGCCTTATTTATTGCCCGGTCCGCCGGGGAAAATGGTTCCCAAGAGCCAGATTGAGCCGGATGCGCACCTATCTCGATTTCGAAAAGCCGATTGCCGAGCTGGAAAGCAAGGTCGCCGAGCTTAAGGCGCTTGCCGCCGAGCAGCCGTCCGTCTCCATCGAGGAGGAGCTTGCCAAGCTCGAGCACAAGGCGCGCGAGGCGCTTGAGGAGACCTATTCCGACCTGACCCCCTGGCAGAAGACGCAAGTCGCGCGTCACCCCGAGCGTCCCCATTTCCGCCATTACATCGATGGCCTGGTCAAGGACTTCACGCCCCTCTCCGGCGACCGCTTCTTCGCCGAGGACCAGGCCATTCTCGGCGGCATCGGCCGGCTCTCGGGGCGCTCGGTGATGGTCATCGGCCACGAGAAAGGCTCCGACACCGAAGGCCGCATCAAGCACAATTTCGGCATGGCGCGGCCGGAAGGCTATCGCAAGGCGGTACGGCTGATGGAGATGGCCGACCGCTTCTCGCTCCCCGTGATCAGCCTGGTCGACACGGCCGGCGCCTATCCCGGCATCGGCGCGGAGGAACGCGGCCAGGCCGAGGCCATCGCCCGCTCCACCGATTGCTGCCTCTCGCTTGGCGTGCCCATCGTCTCGGTGATCATCGGCGAGGGCGGATCGGGCGGTGCTGTGGCCATCGCCACGGCCAACCGCATCTATATGCTGGAGCACGCCATCTACACGGTGGCCTCGCCCGAAGCCGCCGCCTCGATCCTGTGGAAAGACGCGGCGCGCGCCGTCGACGCCGCCACCAACATGAAGATCACCGCCCAGGACCTGCTCAGGCTCGGCATCATCGACGGCATCATCGCCGAGCCGATCGGCGGGGCCCATCGCGACGGGATCGAGGTGGTGCGGGCCGCGGGCGACATTATTGTAAAGTCTATCGCCGCCTACGACGCGCTCACCCCTGAGCAGATTCGCAAGGAACGGCGCGAGAAATTCCTGGCCATGGGGACGGTTAGCTAGGGGCTTACAATGCCCCAAAAAGCGCCATTTTTTTAGTCCATGCAGCCCTGAACACGGCCTATAATAACGGCCAATTCGGGGGCGAGGGGAAGCGCCGGCGCCGCCTGAGCGCTAACGTCGCCTTAACTGCTTGGATTCGACCCTGCACCGGAGTGCGCGAGGGGCACTGCGTATGCTTCGATCGAGCTTCATCACGTTCATCATCGCGGCTTTCGCCGTGGCGACTGTCACGGCCTTGAGCGGCTGCGGCCAGTTCTCGCCCCCTTATATGAAGCCGCTCCCCAAGCAAACGCGCGCCATGCTCCTGGGGAAGGGCATGCAAGAAGAGTCGCCCATCCTGATCCGCGTGTTCAAGGCCGAGTCCGAGCTTGAAGTGTGGAAGCAGCGGGAAGATGGCCGCTTCTATCACTTCAAGACCTATCCGATCTGCAGCTATTCCGGCGGCCTCGGCCCCAAGATCTCCGAAGGCGACCGACAGGCGCCCGAAGGGTTCTATATCGTGTCGATAGACCAGTTGAATCCCAAGAGCCAATACCACCTCGCTTTCAATGTCGGCTTCCCCAACGCCTACGACCGCGCCTATGGACGCACGGGCAAGTACATCATGATCCACGGCGACTGCACCTCGCGCGGCTGCTACGCCATGACCGACGGGGTGATGGAGGAGATCTACATTCTCGCGCGCGAAGCGCTGGCCGGCGGGCAGACCTCGTTTCAGATTCATGCCTATCCATTCCGCATGACCGCGGCCAACATGACCGCCCAACAGAAACACGAATGGTACGATTTCTGGAAGAACCTGAAAGAGGGCTACGACTATTTCGAGGTCACGCGCCAAGCGCCCCGGATCACAGTCTGCGAGAAGCGCTATCTGATTAACGCCGTCTATGAAGAGGGTGCGCGGTTCAGTGCTTCGGGCTCTTGTCCCGCTTACCAGAAAGCGCCGATGGTGGCGTTCAAGCCATTGCCGGCGCCCCCGGTGACTCAGTCGGCGTCGCTGACCAAGCCGCTCGGCAGCGTGCTCGGGCTTCGCTTCGGCCCATCCAAGCCTGCCTACAGCGCTTTCACGCTGGGCCCGGCGACGCCCAGCAAGTAGCCGAAGCCGTCATCCTTACGTCAGTAGGGACGAGTCGATTTTGATGAATTGCGCTATAATTCTGACATGCGCGCCCTGCTCTCGATCCTCATCCTGACGCTTATCGGCGTCGGCATTTATCTGATAACGCCCCAGGGGCGGCAGCTGCTCGACCGCGTGCACATCAACATGCAGCGCGCGGAGAACAAGGCGCTGCATAGCGCCGGCAAGGCGTTGCCCGGCACGCCGGATCTCACCCGTCTCGACGAGAGGCTCTCGGCGCTGGGCGTTCAACCCGGCGCGCCGCTGTTCGTCCGCATCTTCAAGCTCGAATCGGAGCTCGAGCTCTGGGTCGAGAAGGGAGGCCGCTACGTCAAGTTCGCGACGTACCCGATCTGTCTCTGGTCGGGGCGGCTCGGTCCGAAATTGAGGGAAGGCGACCGGCAGGCGCCGGAGGGCTTCTATACGGTCTCCGCCGAGCAGCTCAATCCGAACAGCCGCTGGCACCGCTCCTTCAATCTCGGCTTCCCCAATGCCTTCGATCAGGCGCATGGCCGCAACGGCTCCTTCCTCATGGTGCATGGCGGCTGCCTCTCGATCGGCTGCTACGCCATGACCGACGCCGTGGTGGACGAGATCTGGGGATTGGTGACGGCGTCGCTCGATCAAGGGCAGGAGCGCTTCGCGGTGCATGTGTTCCCGTTCCGCATGACCGAGCGCAATCTGAAAGCCCGCAGCGGCGATAGTTGGGCGAGCTTCTGGGCCGACCTGAAGACGGGCCATGATCTGTTCGAGCAGAACCACGTGCCGCCAACGGTCAGCGTGTGCAAGGGCCGCTACGCGTTCGAGGCGGGCAGCGCCGTTGCCACGGCGCCTGTCATCGAGGAACGCTGTCCCCCTGATGTTGCCACCAATCCTTAAGGCCTACGGCTGCCAGACGAGCGCGATCAGCGGCACGCCGACGGCGATGACAATCAGGGACAAGGGCAGGCCGAGGCGTGCATAGTCGCTGAAGCGGTAGCCGCCGGGTCCCATCACCAAAGTATTGCATTGATGACCGATCGGCGTGAGGAAGTCGCACGCTGCGCCAATCGCCACCGCCATCAAGAACGGATCGGGGTTGTAGCCAAGCTTCGCGGCGAAGCTAGCGGCAATAGGCGCCATAACGAGTACCGTTGCAGCATTGTTGAGAAAAGGCGTCACCGCCATGGCGGCAACAAGCAGCAAGGCGAGCGCCCCGTAGGACGGCAACGCCGCGCCGGTATGCGAAAGCCAGGCGGCGATTAGGTCCGTGCCGCCTGTGGTTCTTAACGCATCGCTCACGGGGATCAGCGCGCCCAGCATCACGAGAATCGGCCACTCAATTGCGTCATAGGCATCGCGCAAGGAAAGCGAGCGGGCCAGTACCAAAATCACCGCCGCGCCGAAGAACGCGATTGCCACCGGCACAACATTGAAGGCGACCAGAGCCATGGCGGCGATGAGGACACCGGCGGGGAAGAGGCTGGCCTGACGTCCGATCCGCAGATCGCGCTCGGCAAGCGGCAGGCAGTGCAGTTTTCCAAGCGTTTCCGGCATGGTTGGCAGGTTGCCTTGCAGAACGATCACGTCGCCCGCCTTGAGTTTCACCCCGCGCAGACGATGCGTAATGCGCCGGCCTCTGCGACTCACAGCAAGAAGATTGACTCCGTGCCGATCGAACAGTTTGAGCTGTCCGACCGAACTGCCGACAAGCTCCGAATCGGAGGCGATGACCGCTTCCATGACGCCGATTTCGTCGCTTGGGGTGTCGCGCTCTTGGCTTTTCTCGTTACGGACGAGCTTTAGTTTTTCCAGCGCGACAATGCGTTCAAGCGCCGAAGGCTCGCCTTGAAGAATGAGAATATCGCCGGTCTTGATGACAACATTGCCGGCGGGTTCATAGCGCCGATTATCGCCTCTCAGCAGAGTTATCACCTCGATTTCGTTGTCACCGAGTCCCTCGAGCGCCTTCACGGTCTGGCCCGCGGCAGGCGAATCTTCCGGCACGGAAACTTCGGTGGTGTAGCCTTCGAGGTTGAAGGCCGAGTCCATCGAAGCGGCCCCTTTGCGATCTTGCGGCAACAGGCGCCAGCCAAAAATGAGGAATAGAAATCCCGCGGCGGCAATGCCGATACCAACCGGCGCAAAATCGAACATGCTGAAAGGTTCGCCGAGAATCTGTTCGCGCACGCGCGCGACGATGATGTTCGGTGACGTGCCGACCAACGTCACAAGGCCACCGAGCAGCGCGCCGAAAGACATAGGCATTAGCAGTGAAGACGGAGATGTGCCGGTGCGTCGTGCAAGCTGAAAGGCAATCGGCATCAGCATGGCCAGCGCCCCGATATTCTTTACGAAGCCCGAAAGCACCGTCACCGAGCCGACAAGTGCCGCGATCTGGCGGGTGACAGTCGTAAGGTAAGGGCCAAGCTGGCGCACGATACGTTCGATAAGACCGGATTTTGCGACCGCGGCGCTCACGACCAGGGCGCTCGCTACGATGATCACGATGTCGTCGCTAAATCCCTTGAAGGCGCCGGCTGGTGGGACGATACCGACCGCCACCGCCGCGAGCAGCGCAAGACATGAGACGATATCGTAGCGCCACCGTCCCCAGGCGAAGAGAGCCATCATGGTGATGACAATGGCAAATGCCAGGGCTTGGTCGAGGGTCATGGGCGCGGATGAATTCGAATAAGAGGAATGCGCTGGGGAATCTGCAGATAATCGCTTGGACGCCTTCGCGGTTCCCGAAAGGCAATCCAGAAGGCCCGCACTCTAGCGGCCAGGCGCGGAAAGGCAGACGTTTTCAGGGACTGCTAATTAAGCGTAGGCGCCGTGGCAGTGCTTGTATTTCTTGCCCGAGCCGCAGGGGCAGAGCGCGTTGCGCTGCACCTTCCCCCAGGTCGAGGGATCGGCGGAGTTGGTGTCTCCCGCCTTGCGCGACCGCGCGGTCGTGGACTTCGCAGCGCCACCCCTGCCATTGCCACCGGCATTGAGGGTCTCGAACACAAACTCGTCCTCGCCGGTGCTCGGGTCGATATGATGGGCTTCCATCGGCGGCAGCTCTGATGCCTCAAGCGACGGCACGTCCTCTTGCTGCGCCAGCTCGACATGCATCAGCTGGCCGGTTACCGCCTCGCGCAGCTTTCCCAGCAGAGTCTCGAACAGGGTAAAGCTCTCGCTCTTGTACTCGTTCAACGGATCGCGCTGGCCGTAGCCGCGCAGGCCGATGACCTGGCGCAGATGCTCGAGCGTCACGAGGTGCTCGCGCCACAGATGATCGAGCGTCTGCAGCAGCACCGCGCGCTCGATCTGGCGCATGATCTGAGGGCCAAGCTCGGCGGCCTTCTTGGCGCCACGCTCGTCGGCGGCCTTGACCAGCCGCTCGTGGAATTCCGCCTCGCCGATGCCTTCTTCCGCCGCCCAGTCGGCGAGCGGCAGGTCGAGATCGAAAGTCTTCTTCATGGCCTCCTGCAAGGCCGGAATGTCCCACTGCTCGGCATAGGACTTCTCGGGGATATGCTCGGCGACCAGGTCGTCGACGACCTGGCGGCGCATATCGGCGATGGTCTCGCTGAGATCGGCATCGCTCAGAAGCTCGCGGCGCTGCTCGAAGATCGCCTTGCGCTGATCGTTCATCACGTTGTCGAATTTGAGCAGGTTTTTGCGGATATCGAAATTGCGCGCCTCGACCTTGGCTTGCGCCTTCTCCAGCGCCTTGTTGATCCAGGGATGGACGATGGCCTCGTCCTCCTTCAGCCCAAGCGCCTGAAGCATGCCGTCCATGCGCTGCGATCCGAAGATGCGCATCAGGTCGTCCTCGAGCGAGAGGAAGAAGCGCGAGCGGCCGGGATCGCCTTGACGGCCCGAGCGGCCGCGCAGCTGGTTGTCGATGCGCCGGCTTTCATGGCGCTCGGTGCCGATCACGTAAAGGCCGCCGGCTTCGAGCGCCGTCTCTTTTTTCTTGCCCACCTCGGCGGCGATTTCCGCGCGCTTCTTGGCGATCTGTTCGGGCGTCGGCTCCTTGCCCTTCTCCTTCTGCTCGGTGGCCCAATCCTCGATCAGCATGTCGGGATTGCCGCCGAGCTGAATGTCGGTGCCGCGGCCGGCCATATTGGTGGCGATGGTGACCGAGCCCGGCACTCCGGCCTGGGCGATGATATGCGCCTCCTGCTCGTGGTAGCGGGCGTTCAGCACCTGATGCGGGACCTTGTCCTTCTTGAGCAGTCCGGCCAGGACCTCCGATTTCTCGATGGAGGTGGTGCCGACCAGCATGGGCTGGCCGCGCTTGCGCGCCTCCTTGATCAGCTTGATGATCGCCCGGTACTTCTCGGCCGCCGTGCGGTAGACCTCGTCGTCCTCGTCGTCGCGGATCATCGGCATGTTGGTCGGCACCTCGACCACGTCGAGGCTGTAAATGTCGATGAACTCGTCGGCCTCGGTGGAGGCGGTGCCGGTCATGCCGGCGAGCTTCTCGTAGAGCCGGAAATAATTCTGGAAGGTGATGGTGGCGAGCGTCTGGTTCTCCGGCTGGATGGACACGTGTTCCTTGGCCTCCAGCGCCTGGTGCAGCCCTTCGGAGTAGCGCCGGCCCTGCATCATGCGTCCGGTGAACTCGTCCACGATCACCACCTCGTCGTTCTTCACGATGTAGTCGCGGTCGCGCAGGAACAATTTGTGCGCTCGAAGCGCCTGCTGCACATGGTGAACCACGGTGACGTTCTCGATGTCGTAGAGCGACTCGCCCTTGAGCAGGCCGGCCTCCGTGAGCAGCTGCTCGACATGCTCGTTGCCGGCCTCGGTCAAGGTGACGACGCGCGTCTTCTCGTCGAGTTCGAAGTCGCCCTCGATCAGCCTCGGAATGAAAGTGTCGATGGCGGTGTATAGATCGGAACGGTCCTCGATCGGGCCTGAGATGATCAGCGGCGTGCGCGCCTCGTCGATCAGGATCGAGTCGACCTCGTCGACGATGGCGTAGTAATGGCCGCGCTGCACCATCTCATTCATCGCGTATTTCATGTTGTCGCGGAGATAGTCGAAGCCGAACTCGTTATTGGTGCCGTAGGTCACGTCGCAGGCATATTGCGCGTTGCGCTCGGCGTCGGCGAGATCGTGCACGATGCAGCCGACGCTGAGCCCCAGGAATTTGTAGATGGCGCCCATCCAGGCGGCGTCGCGCTTGGCGAGATAGTCGTTGACGGTGACCACATGCACGCCACGGCTGGCGAGCGCATTGAGATAGACGGGCAGCGTCGCCACGAGCGTCTTGCCCTCGCCGGTCTTCATCTCGGCGATGCGCCCTTCATGCAGCACCATGCCGCCGACCAGCTGCACGTCGAAATGGCGCTGGCCGAGCGTGCGCTTGGCCGCCTCGCGCACGGTGGCGAAGGCTTCAGGCAACAGATCGTCGAGAGAGGTGCCTTGCCGCACGCGCTCCCGGAAGTCTTCGGTGCGGGCGCGCAGCGCCTCGTCCGACAGCGCCTCGACCTCGGGCTCGAGCTCATTGATCTTGGCGACGAGCGGCCAATATTTCTTGATCTTCCGTTCGTTGGAAGAGCCGAAGACTTTGGTGGCAAGGGCGCCGAAGGAAAGCATTGGTCGTGGGCCTCTAATGGCGGGATGGCCTCAGCCGGTTCCCCCATCAAACCGGCGGAAAGCGTCGAAAAAATGCCAGGGAAACGAACGCGGGTGAGACATAAGAGGGGCGCCAACCCTTGTCAACGCGACGCTCCCGCGCGTTTCCCCTCGGCCTGCTCCTTAACGAGCCACTTTTATACCGCGCTCGAACAGCCAAGCCGATAGGGGGACCGCCAGCGCCGCGCCAATGGCCTGAGCCGCGATGAAGCCCGGCACGCCGGTTGGCGCGATGCCCACGAAGGTGTCGGTGAAGGCTCTGGCAATTGTGACGGCGGGATTGGCGAAGCTGGTCGACGCCGTGAACCAATAGGCCGAGGCGATGTAAAGCCCGACCAGAGCCGGCACAGTATCGGGCCTCGTGCGTTGCGCGCCGAAGATGGTGAGCACGAGCCCGAATGTGGCAATGGCTTCCGACAGATAAAGCGCCGCGCTACTGCGCTCCGTCGCCGCCATCTGCAAGATCGCCTCGCCGAACATCAGATGCGCGGTCAATGTGCCGAGGACCGCGCCCGCGATCTGCGAGCCGACATAAAGAACGGCGACCCGGAATGCGATTTCGCCGCGAAGCATGAAAGCAAGCGTGACGGCAGGGTTGAGATGCGCGCCCGAGACCGGCGCCAATATCGTGATCAGCACGACGAGGATCGCGCCTGTCGCCGCGGCATTGCAGAGCAGCGCCAGCGCCGCATTACCGCCAGAGAGCTGATCGGCCATGATGCCAGAACCGACGATGGCGGCGAGGAGAAAGGCCGCGCCAACCCCTTCCGCCGCGAGGCGGCGTCCCAGGCTCGGCGTGGTCACGTCGCTAGGCCGATTGTTTAGAAGCATCGACGCGGGTACGCCCGATATCGTCGAGATGCTTCTTGAGAGACAGTCTGCTGAGGCTCTCGATCGGCAGATTGACGAAGATGGAGATGCGCTGGGTGAGCATGCGACAGCAATCGTCGAAGGCGAAGGACCGCTCGGCTTCGGTGCCTTTCGCCTTGGCCGGATCGGGCAGGCCCCAATGGGCGCTCATCGGCTGGCCCGGCCACACGGGGCAGGCTTCCTGCGCGGCGTTGTCACAGACGGTGAACACGAAATCGAGCTTGGGCGCGCCGGGCGCAGCAAACTCGTCCCAGGGCTTGGAGCGGAGTTGCGAGACATCGTGATTGGTCTTGCGCAGCAGGTTGAGCGCCAGCGGATGGATGTGGCCGAGCGGCTGGCTGCCGGCGCTATAGGCGCGAAACTTGCCTGCGCCCAGACGGTTTAGGATGCACTCGGCCATGATCGAGCGCGCCGAGTTGCCGGTGCAAAGGAAGAGAACGTTGAGGGGCTCCGGACTCTGCATCACCGTCCCTGGCTACTTCGCGCAATACCCGGCGAGCGTCGCCTCGATCAGCGGCACGCAAGTATCCGGCTTGCCGCGGCAACAATCCTCGACCAGGAACGACAGGAGCTCGCGCGTCCCTACCAGATCGATGGCATAGATGACGGAGCGGCTCTCCTTGCGCGACTGCACGAGGTGCGCGCGGGCCAGGATCGCCAGATGCGAGGACATGGTGTTGTGCGGCACGGCGAGCTTGCGAGCGATGTCGCCGGCGGCCATGCCGTCCGGCCCGGCGCGGACCAGCAGGCGAAAGACCTTGAGACGGCTCTCCTGAGCCAATGCCCCGAGTGCGTCGACGGCGCCAGATACGTCCATGCATCTAGACATATCGAAATGTGTGCCTGAGGTCAACCAGGTGGGGCCTTGAATAGTTGGTTCCTGGCGGGGATCGCCGCTTGGCAATTCGCCGCCCGAGGGTCTAAAACCCGCCCCGGGAAGCAAACCCAACCCGCTCGCCCGCTCGTCACCGAGCCAGGGCCGAGCCGAAGATGAGGACTCACTCCGTGAAAACTTGGCCAGCGTTGCTGCTGCTCGCAGCCTCGATTGCTTTTGCACCTTTGCCTGCGGCGGCCGACGACCCCGTGGTCGCGCGCGTCAACGGCATCGACATCAAGAATTCCGATCTCGATTTCGCCGCCTCGGAGGTTGGTCCGCGCATCTCCAATTATGTGCCGGCGGACCGCCGGCGCGTGCTCCTGCAATATGTCATCGAGAACGAGCTGATGGCCGGAGCCGGCGCCAAGGAGAGCCTCGACAAGGAAGGCAATTTCGCCGACCGGGTGAAATATCACCAGCGCCGCGCGCTGCGCGATGCCTTCTTCGACAAGGGCATCACCGGAACCGTGACCGAAGCTGACGCCAAGAAGGTTTTCGACGAGCGGATCGGCAATGTGAAGCCGGAGCCCGAGGTCCATGCCAGACACATCCTGGTGGAAACCGAGGCCGAGGCCAAGGAGGTCGCCGCGCGGTTGAGCAAGGGCGAGGACTTCGCCACGCTCGCCAAGGAGAAGTCGAAGGACAAGAACGCCGAAGGCGGCGATCTTGGCTTCTTCACCCGCGGCCAGATGCTGAAGCCGTTCGAGGACGCGGCCTTCGCACTCGATGTCGGCAAGATCTCCGAGCCGGTGCAGACCCAGTTCGGTTGGCATATCATCAAGGTCGAGGAGAAGCGCGACCGGCCGCTCCCCACTTTCGGCGAGGTCAAGGAGGGGATCATGGGCCAGCTCGTGCAGCAGAAGGCGCAAGAAGTGGTGACGGGCTTGCGCAATTCCGCCGAAATCGAGATCGTCGATCCCGAGCTGAAGGCGCCGGCCGAGGGCGGACCGCCCATGGAAGCTCCGCGCCAATAGATCGCCAGACTGCTTACGCCGTGGGAAACGTCTCGCCTTTCGCGCCGAAGCACCTGCCGCACCTCGCCGTCATCGACGGCGTGCGCATTGCCACCGCTGCTTCCGGCATCCGCTACCCCGGACGCACCGACCTGCTGTTCGTGCTGTTCGACCCGGGTACCGCCGTCGCCGGCGTGTTGACCCAGTCCAAGACGGCTTCCGCGCCGGTCGATTGGTGCCGCGCGCATCTTCCCCACGGCATGGCCCGCGCACTGGTGGTTAATTCCGGCAACGCCAATGCCTTCACCGGACGGCGCGGCCGCGAGGCGGTGGAACTGACCGCCAAAGCCGCCGCCGAGGCGGCGAAATGCCAGGAAGCCGACGTCTATATTGCTTCGACAGGGGTGATCGGCGAGCCGCTCGACGCGCGCAAGATTGCGAGCCGCCTCGGCGATCTCACGGGTGAAGCCAAAGGCGACGCCTACGAAGACGCCGCGCGCGCCATCATGACCACCGACACCTACCCGAAGCTCGCCACGCGCAAGGCGGAAATCGATGGCGTCGAAATCACCATCAACGGCATCGCCAAGGGCGCCGGCATGATCGCGCCGGACATGGCGACCATGCTCGCTTTTATATTCACCGATGCGGCCATCGAGCCCCCCGCCTTGCATGCGGTGACGGCGCCGCTGGTCGAGGACAGTCTCAACGCCATCACCATCGACGGCGACACATCAACCAGCGACACTTTGCTGATCTTCGCCACGGGTGCCGCGGCGCGGCGCGGCGCCCCGCGCATCGCTCGCGGCGACGACCCCCGTCTTGCGGGCTTCCGCCTGGGTCTCGCCGCGGTGCTGCGCGATCTCGCCCAGCAGATCGTCAAAGACGGCGAGGGAGCGACCAAATTCGTCACCGTGAAGGTCATGGGCGCCAAGACCAAGCAGGCGGCGCGCGCAATCGCCAAGTCGATCGCCAACTCGCCGCTGGTCAAGACGGCGATTGCCGGCGAGGACCCGAATTGGGGACGCATCGTCGCGGCCGTCGGCAAGGCGGGCGAGGAAGCCGACCGCGACCGGCTCGCCATCTGGCTCGGCGAGATTCAGGTCGCCAAGGACGGCGAGGTGGCATCGAGCTATCGCGAGCAGGACGGCGCGGCCTATATGAAGAACCGGGAGATCGCCATTAGCGTCGATGTCGGCGTGGGCAAGGGCGCGGCGACGGTTTGGACCTGCGACCTCACCAAGGACTATATCGCCATCAACGCCGACTACCGCTCGTGATTGCATGCGTGAGGGAAACAAGCGCCGGATTGTCATTGTCGCAGCTTGCGCTCTCGTCGATGGAGAAGGCCGCCTGCTGATCGCGCGGCGTCCGGCGGGGAAGCCACTCGCCGGACTGTGGGAATTTCCGGGCGGTAAGGTCGAGACGGACGAAGCGCCTGAGGCCGCTTTGATCCGCGAGCTGCGCGAGGAGTTGGCCTTGGAGATCGCCAAAGACGACCTCAAGCCGCTCACCTTCGCGAGCCACGCTTATCCCGATTTCCATCTGCTGATGCCGGTCTATCTTTGCCGCAAATGGCAGGGCAGCGTGACGCCGCTTGAGGGTCAGGAGATTCTGTGGGTGAAGCCTTCGGAGCTTCACGCCTACGACATGCCCCCGGCCGACGAACCGCTCAAGACCACGCTGTCCGCCCTGTTGTAAACCTCACCCGAGGAAGCGCCACTCCGGGCGCTCCTCAGCATGAGGAGTTATTTCCGCTTTCCAGGAAAAGCAGCCTTGTCGCCGGCTGGATGTTCGGTGGTGCCTAGCGCATCGGCGAGCCGCTTCGCGGCGGTTCCTGGTCGAAGCGGTTGCTGTTGGCTCGCATCGGGCGACCAGCCGGAGAGATAGACGATCTCGAAAGTGGCGCTCACCGTCCCGTCGGGCAGCGAATGCCGTGCGCGATAGATGGCTTCAGCGCGCGCAAGCGTCCGGCGCGGCAGCGGCGCCTTGCTGCGCGCCAACAGCACGTTGCCTCCGCCAAGCGCGCGCACCTCGCGCATCAGCTCGCGCGGCGAGGGGTAGGTGAGCGTCAAGGTCTCGGCGTCGGCCACGGGAAGCGCGAAGCCCGCGCGCTGCAACAGCGCCCCGTAATCCCTAACATCGGCGAAAGGGGCAACGCGTGGGCTGGCGCCGCCTTCCATCTCGGCCTCCGCTTCGAGCAGCGCGGTCCTGAGCTCGGTGAGCGCGCGGGCCCCGAGCAGCGCCGCCATGAACAGCCCGTCAGGCGCGAGAGCGCGCCTGATCTGGATCAGCGCGCCGGGCAGGTCGTTGACGCGATGCAGCGCCAGCCCCGAGACGATCAGATTGAGGCTCGCCTCCTTGAACGGCAGCGCATCCTCGTCGCAGACGAGCGAAGGACGTGGACACAGCGCGGCGAAAGCGTAGGCGCTTTCGGCGTAGATCATCTCGCCGACAGATTGGAGCGCCGCCACCTTTCGCCCCAAAAGCCCGTGATAGGCGCCGAGATCGAGCGCACGCGGGAAGGAGCGCAGCATCACCTCGACCCGCTCGGCGATCTCGCTAGCGACATGCGCGAGCAGGAATTCGCGGGCCTCGATCTCGGGTGCGAAGCGCTCGCGGCGCCGGCGCAGCAGCTTTCGGTCGAACAATAGGCGCTCGTCGCTCATGACCACCCGCCTGATACCCCGACCGCTCCCCCCTTGTGGGGGAGCACACGCGTCTCTTGGACGCGTGGAGGGGGGTGAACCAAGAGTCTTTTTGTTTGAACCCCCCTCCCTATCCCTCCCCCACAAGGGGGGAGGGGAGAGTAAGCTGAGCGTCTTATGCTAAACTTCAGGGTCACGGACTGGTCTCAGGCAGAGGGTATATGAATAGAACCATGCTGATCGCTGAGATTGGTTTGGGGAGGCCGGTGCGATCGGTCCTCGGCACGCTCGCCAATCTCCTGCTGCCGCCGGTCTGCATCGTCTGCCGGACGCGGATCGGCAGCCACGGGCTCTTGTGCGGCGCCTGCTTCGCCAAAATCGATTTCATCGCGCCTCCAATCTGCGACCGGCTCGGCGTGCCGCTTCCCTACGATGCGGGCAGCCCGAGCCTTTCGGCGGCGGCGATCGCCGAGCCGCCAGTTTACGACCGGGCGCGCGCCGTGGCGCGTTATTCCGTCACCATGCGCGAACTGGTCCAGGGCTTCAAATATCGGGACCGGCACGAGGGTGTGCCACTGTTCGGGCGATGGCTGGAGCGGGCCGGGGCCGAGCTTCTCGCCGACGCCGATCTAATCGTGCCCGTGCCGCTTTACCGCTCGCGGCTGTGGCGGCGGCGCTTCAATCAATCGGCCATGCTGGCGCAGAGCGTGGCGCGGCTGACCGGCATTCCCGCCGATTGCTTCGTGCTGCGAAGGGTGCGGCGCACGGCAAGCCAGGTGGGCCTCACCCACGACCAGAGACGGCGCAATGTGGCCGGCGCCTTCAAGGTTGACGATGCGGCCAAGACCCGGGTCAGGGACAAGAACATCGTGGTGGTCGACGATGTGATCACCACAGGCGCCACGGCCGAGGCTTGCGCGCGAGCCTTGAAGCGGGCCAAGGCGGCGCGGGTCGATGTGCTGGCGCTCGCACGCGCCGTGGAGCCTACCGCCTTCGTGCTGTAATGAACGGAAGACCATGACCAATCCAACGAGACGCTTCCGCGCGGCCCTGGTGCAGCTCAGGGCAGGCCGTTCGATCGCGGCCAATCTCGATTCCGCCGAAGCGCTGATCAGGCGCGCAGGCCGCGGCGGCGCAGCCTATGTGCAGACGCCCGAGAACACGGCGCTCATGGAGCTCGAGCCTGAGAGCGTACTTGCCCAGGCGCAGACGGAAGACGAGAGCGTGCCGCTCGCGCGCCTCAGGGCGCTCGCCCGCGAGCTCGGTATTTGGCTGCATATAGGCTCGCTCGCCATCAGGCTCGATCCCGAGCGCGTGGCGAGCCGCTCTTTTCTGATTACGCCCGAAGGCGAGATCGCCGCGCGCTACGACAAGCTGCATATGTTCGACGTGGACCTTGCCGGCGGCGAGAGCTACCGCGAGTCACTTTATTATTGTCCGGGCAACTCGGCGGTGATCGCCGACCTGCCCTTCGGACGGCTAGGCCTTAGCATCTGCTACGACCTCCGCTTCCCCGCGCTCTACCGCGCGCTCGCCGAGGCGGGTGCCGAGTTCATCGCCATCCCCTCCGCCTTCACCAAGCAGACGGGCGAGGCGCATTGGCATGTGCTGGTGCGCGCCCGCGCCATCGAGACCGGCGCCTATGTGCTTGCCGCCACGCAAGGCGGCCTGCACGAGAACGGCCGGCTAACCTACGGGCACAGCCTGATCGTCTCGCCCTGGGGGGAGGTGTTGGCCGAGGCGGGCGAGGAGCCGGGGGTGATCTTCGCCGATCTCGACCTTGCCGCCTCGGAAGAGGCGAGGGCGCGCATCCCGGCGCTCGCGCATGGGCGCGTGTTCGAGGTGGAGATCGCTCAAGGCGTTATCTCAAGGTAACGACTTGTTGGGAGCCTTCGTCTAAAACTATCGAATCATGCCCTGGTAAAGCCGCGAAGGCTCCCTATTTTGCAAGGGCCGGGCGTTGGTTTCTGCGCAACCAAGGGAATAAGATGCGCCTCACAACTTCCCCTAAGTATTTCCATAGCCTGCTCGCCATCCTCTTTCTCGGAGCCATCCTGGTCTTTCCAGGAGGTTCGCAGGCTCAAGACACCCCATCCAGTCAGACCGAATCGGATAGCGCGGGTCCCGTGACAGGGCAGCCACGGCCGGTTTATCCGAACGGCCCGCCTGCAACGAAAACCGAATCCGCCGCCCCTGCGACGGAGACCGATTCGGAAAGCGCGCAGACTGAGCCCGACCCCGCGAACGAGCCGCCCGCATCCAAGGTCCTCGTTTCCATCGACAAGTCGATGCAGGAGATGACGGTGTTCGTGGACGGCATCGAACTCTACACCTGGCCCGTCTCCACCGGCCTGTATGGCTATTCCACCCCATCGGGGTCCTACACGACCACCTCCATGAATAAGATGTGGTACAGCCGGCAATGGGACAACGCGCCCATGCCCCACGCCATCTTCTTCACCAAGAAGGGCCATGCCATCCACGGCACCCATGAGGTTAAGAAGCTCGGCTCGCCGGCTTCCAAAGGCTGCGTGCGGCTGTCGCCCAAGCATGCCGAGGCCCTTTTCAAGCTCGTGAAGGAAAAGGGCATGAAGAATACCGAGGTCGTGCTCGCCGGCGAAACGCCGGGCGGCGAAGCCAAGATCGCGGCGCCCGCGCAACCCAGATATGACCCGTGGTTCGAGCGGCCCCAGGCTTACGACAGGCAACGCCGGCGCGGCCTATTCGGCGGTTGGCGGCGGCGCGACAACGCCCAGCGCCAGCGCTATTACCGGCCGCGCGGCGTCGCCCCCTGGGACTATTGAGGCTTCCGTAAAACTTAAGAGCTAGTCGCGTATTGCGGTGGCGAAGTAGTTCACGTCGGTATCGCGCGCGAGATGCCATTCGTCGGCGAACGGGTCGTAGACCATGCCGGTCGTGTCGGTGAGCTTGAGCCCGGCGCCGGAAAGCGCCAGCCGTAGCTCATCGGGGGTCACGAAGCGCTCCCATTGATGCGTGCCGGCCGGGAGCCAGCGCAGAATCAGCTCGGCCCCGACGATGGCGAGCGCATAGGCCTTGAGCGTGCGGTTGAGTGTCGACAGCACCAGCATGCCGCCCGGCTTGACCAGAGGCGCGACCGATTTGAGGAACGCCGGCACGTCTGGCACATGCTCAATCACTTCGAGCAGGAGAACGGCATCGAAAGTGGTGCCCGACGCCGCAAGCTCCTCGGCGATGGCGACGCGATAGGTGACGCCGACTCGCGCTCCTTCGGCATGGGCCTTGGCGGCTTCGATATTCTCGGGCGCGGGATCGATGCCGGTGACCTCGGCGCCGAGGCGGGCAAGCGGTTCACAGACGATGCCGCCGCCGCAGCCGATATCGAGCACCGATAGCCCCGCAAGACTCGAGGCGGCCTTCGCGTCGCGCCTGAACTTACGGCACAGCGCGTCACGAATATAAGTGAGCCGCACCGGATTGATGCGGTGGAGTTGCCTGAAGGGTCCGTCCGCATCCCACCAGGCGCCGGCGCGCTCGGCGAAACGGGCGACCTCCGCACGGTCGATTGTGGCCGAGCTTCCGTCTGTCATGAGATCAAAGGCCCAGCGCCTTGGCGCCCTGTCAAGGCGAACTGAAATTGCCTCGGACCGGGGGGGGGGGGGGGGG
>JBBDYM010000053.1:0-9383 GCA_040901485.1 Methyloceanibacter sp. | reverse complement strand
GCCCCTTGCGGGGCCCGGTTCTCGTTAGGGGCTAACCTCGATGGTGGCGGGGCCATTGCGGCGAGCGCCGCCAGTCAGTATGAAGAGCCACTTTCTGGCCGGTCCGGCTCGGGCCGGCCCTCTTATTGTGGGCGGAGGCCCGTGGTTTAGAGAAATGTCCCTGTTGGTGCTCAAATTCGGCGGCACGTCGGTTGCCGACCTCGACCGTATCCGCAACGCCGCGTGCCACGTGAAGCGCGAGGTCGATGCCGGGCACGCGATCGCCGTGGTGGTTTCGGCCATGGCCGGCCAGACCAACCAGCTCGTGTCCCTGGTGGAGGAGGCATGGGGCTTCAAGGCGGCCAAGCGGAATGGCAGGCCGGTGTCGGCGCAATACGATTGCCGCGAATATGATGCCGTGGTCGCCTCGGGCGAGCAGGTCACCTCCGGGCTTCTGGCGCTGGTCCTGCAATCCATGGGCGTGGCGGCGCGGTCCTGGCAGGGCTGGCAGATCCCCCTCTACACCGATGACGCCCACCGCTCCGCCCGCATCACCGGGGTTGCCATCGACGAGCTAAGGGCGCGCATGACGGCTGGCGAGGTGGCCGTTATCGCCGGTTTCCAGGGCATCGCCCCCGGCAACCGCATCTCCACGCTCGGCCGCGGCGGCTCGGATACGAGCGCTGTGGCGCTGGCCGCCGCCCTTTCTGCCGACCGTTGCGACGTTTATACCGATGTCGACGGGGTTTACACCACCGACCCGCGGGTGGTGCCCAAGGCCCACCGTCTCGACAGAATCTCTTATGAAGAAATGCTAGAAATGGCCTCGCAAGGGGCCAAGGTCTTGCAGACCCGCTCGGTCGAGCTTGCCATGCAGAAGGGCGTGCGCGTGCTGGTGCGCTCGAGCTTCGACTCTCCCGATCTTGGCGGGAGGGGGAAGGAAGATTCCGGCGGGACCGGGCTTGGAACGCTGGTTTGCCATGAGGATGACATCGTGGAGCAAAACGTCGTCAGTGGAATTGCCTATGCGCGGGACGAAGCCAAGGTAACGCTGCTCAAGATCGCCGACAAGCCGGGTGTCGCGGCGCAAGTTTTCGGTCCGCTCGCCGCGGCCAATATCAATGTCGACATGATCGTGCAGAACGTCTCCGAGGACGGCTTCACCGACCTCACCTTCACGGTGCAGAGCGCCGATTTCGACCGGGCGCTGGAGGTCTTGAAGAACGCCAGGGACAAAATAGGCTATTTGGACCTGCGCGGTTCGACCGACATCGCCAAGGTCTCGGCCATCGGCGTCGGCATGCGGAGCCACGCCGGCGTTGCCGCGCAGATGTTCAGCGCGCTTGCCGAAAAGGGCATCAATATCGAGGCGATCTCGACTTCCGAGATCAAAATCAGCGTATTGATCGACGCGGCCTATGCCGAGCTTGCGGTGCGAACCTTGCATTCCCTGTTCGGATTAGACGGCCGCTAGCGGAAACGAAGCGGCTAAGCTGAAACTCCTTTAAGATGCTTGGTCCGCCGCTTAGCCTCCTCGGCGAGGACTATCTCTGATGCCCACCTCTGTTGGTGCCCCGAGACAATTGATGCGCCGTCTGCGCGAGGTGATGGCGCAGCGGGAGAGCGCGCAGATCCGCCTCGACCGCGTGGTGGTGCTGATCGCCTCCAACATGGTGGCCGAGGTGTGCTCGCTCTATCTGCGTCGCCGCGATGGCTCGCTCGAACTGTTCGCCACCGAGGGCCTCAACCCTGAGTCCGTGCACAACACCCATTTGAAGCCGGGCGAGGGTCTGGTCGGCCTGATCGCCGAGCAGGCCGAGCCGATGCAGTTCCCCGATGCTCAGCATCACCCGGCCTTCTCCTACCGTCCCGAAACGGGCGAGGAGATCTATCACGCCTTTGTCGGCGTGCCGATCTTGCGCGGCGGCCATACCATCGGCGTGCTCACGGTGCAGAACCGCACGCAGCGCACCTATGGCGACGAGGAGATCGAAGCACTGCAAACCACCGCCATGGTGATCGCCGAGATGATCGCCTCTGGCGGGCTGATGACCGAGGAGGTCAGCGCCGAAGCCCGCCGCGAGATGGCCGCGCGCTTCACTGGGCTCCCCATTTCCGAAGGCGTGGCGCTCGGCCATGTGGTGCTGCATGAGCCGCGCATCGTGGTCACGCGCCTGATCGCCGAGGATGTGGAGTTCGAGCAGCGGCGGCTCTTCCAGGCCATCGAGGAGCTCACCGGCACGATCGACTCCATGATGGAGCGGGGAGACATGGCGCGCGCCGGCGAGCACCGCGAGGTGCTGGAGGCTTTCCGCATGTTCGCCCACGATCACGGCTGGCGGCGGCGGCTCGACGAGGCGCTGCTCACCGGCCTCACCGCGGAAGCTGCCGTGCAGCGCGTGCGCAACGATACGCGCGCCCGCATGTTGCGCATGCCCGATCCTTATGCGCGCGACCGCCTCCACGACATCGACGACCTCTCCAACCGCCTGTTGCGCATCCTGGCCGGCGGCATGGGCACGGCCGCCACCGGCACTCTGCCCCAGGACGCCATCGTCATCGCCCGTACCATGGGGGCGGCCGAGCTTCTCGACTACGACCGGCAGCGCCTGCGCGGGCTGGTGCTCGAGGAGGGCGGCTCGGCGAGCCATGTGGCCATCGTGGCGCGCGCGCTCGGCATCGCCGCGCTCAGCCAGGTCAAGGGCGTGCTCGAAGCGGTCGAGCCGGGCGATGCGGCTATCGTTGACGCCGAAGGCGGCGAGCTGCATGTTCGCCCGACCCAAGAGGTCGTCTCCGCTTACGCCGACAAGGTCCGCTTCCGGGCGCGGCGCCAGGCCCAATATGCCGCCTTGCGCAACGTGCCGCCGGTAACGCTGGACGGTGAGCGCGTCGCCATGCACATCAATGCCGGCCTCTTGTTCGACTTGCCGCATCTCGATCAGTCCGGCGCCGACGGCATCGGCCTGTTCCGCACCGAGCTGCAGTTCATGATCTCCGCCACCTTCCCGCGGCTCGAGCAGCAGACGCGCCTCTACAAGTCGATCCTCGATGCCGCTGGCGGCCGCCCGGTGGTGTTCCGCTCACTCGATGTGGGCGGCGACAAGGTTCTCCCCTATTTCCGCGCCGACAAGGAAGAGAACCCGGCGATCGGCTGGCGCGCCATCCGCATGGCGCTCGATCGGCCGGCGCTGTTCCGCACTCAGGTCCGGGCGCTGCTCAGGGCGGCGCAGGGGCGCGAGCTGCGTCTCATGCTGCCGATGATCGCCGACAAGTCGGAGTTCGAGGCTGCGCGGAACCTGATCGACCGCGAGCTGACCATCCTCAAGCGGCATGGGCGCCCCGAGCCCAAGCGCCTCATGGTGGGCGCCATGATCGAGGTGCCGGCGCTGCTATGGCAGCTCGACAGGGTGCTGCCTCTGGCCGATTTCGCCTCGGTCGGCTCGAACGATCTCATCCAGTTCCTGTTCGCCGCCGACCGGGCTAATGCGCGCGTGTCCGAACGCTTCGACTCGCTCAATCCGGCCGTGCTCAAGGCCCTGCGTCAGGTGGTCGAAGCGGCGGCAAGACATGAGGTGCCGCTCAATCTGTGCGGCGAGATGGCGGGCCGGCCGCTTGAGGCCATGGCCTTGATCGGGCTTGGTTTCCGCTCGATTTCCATGGCCCCTGCCTCGATGGGCCCGGTCAAGGCCATGATCTTGTCGCTCGATGCGGGCGCCCTGCACGAGCGGCTGGACGCGCTGCTCGGTTCCGAAAAAGCTTCGATCCGCGAGGACCTGAAGCAGTTCGCCGCCGAAAAAGGCGTCCAGATTTAAGGAGACGAGGTCTGCACCCGAACGGCCAATATGCTAGTCTTGCTGAAGCTTGCAAACCCAGCGCTCTTGGGCTTGTGTTAGTCGAAATGCACAGGAGATGGGACCGGTCACATGGCGACCGAGCCGCGCCAGATACCGGGAGACCCGTCGTCGGACGCCGCGCGACGGCGCCTCAATATTCACGGGATTAAGGAAATGCCAGCCGGCTATGACGCTGAGGTGGCGGAGCTGTTTCGAGACCTTCGGGCCGCCAGCAACCTCTCCGAAACGGACCTTGCCGCAAGGCTCGGGACGCGGATGGAGGTCGTGCAGGCGCTGGAGCAGGGGGCGCTCTACGCGCTGCCGCCTTGGCCCGAGACCTGCCGCATCGTCAACGGCTATGGCGCGCTGCTCCATCTCGATGTCCGCCCGCTGCTTCGGCGCATCTACGCGCAGCTCGAAGCGGGGATCGTGGAGCTGCAGCCGAAACCCATGCCCGAGATGCCGACCATGAATACTCCGGAGGCCATGGATTTCGGCTATGGCGCCAATAGGGGCGCGCCGCCCCCGCCTCAGGCGCCACGTCCCAGCCCCCAACAGGCCTATCCGCAGCCGCAAAATCAGTGGCCCGGTGCTCCACCGCCCGCGCCCGCGCCGTATCCCGCGCCGCAGCCGCAATACCCGCAACAGCCGCAGGCCAATCGGCATCCTCAGCCCCGGCCGGTGCAGGCGCATGCGCCACAGCCGCATCCTCAGCCGCCGCTTGCGCCTCAGCCTCAGGCTGCCTCGCCGCTTGACGTCGATTTCCCCTCCGCGCCCACAGCCACCGCGCCCACAGCCGAGAAGCCCAAACGCAAGTCGGCCCTCTTGAAGTGGGGCCTCGTCGCCCTGATTGTCTCGCTGATTGCCTTCGGGCTGTGGATGGCCCTCGGCAGCCTCCCCGAGTCAGGTTTGCAGACCTCGACCTCTCCGGATTCGGCGCCCGTCCTCGATCCTGACGACCCGCGCAGCCGCAAGTCGGACCGGCTCCCGAGCCAATTCTAACTTTCCCGCTTAGGCCATGACCACGATTCCAGCCGATAGACTAGACAAGCTCGTCGCCCGTTGGCAGGCGGTGCAAGGCAGCCTCGCCAGCGGCGCCGACCAGGCGAGCTATGTGCGGCTTTCCCGCGAGTTCGCCGAGCTCGATCCGATCGTGGCCACCATCACCGAGTTGCGCAAAGCGGTCCGCGAGCGCGACGACCTGAAGCAGCTGATCGACGATCCGGCGTCCGACAAGGACATGGCGGCGCTCGCCGAGCAGGAGCTTGAAGATCTGGCTCCTAAAATCGAGGATCTCGAGCGCCAACTGAAGGTGCAGTTGCTGCCCAAGGACGCCGCCGACGAGAAGAGCGCCATCCTCGAACTGCGCGCCGGCACGGGCGGCGACGAGGCGGCGCTGTTCGCGGGCGATTTGTTCCGCATGTATCAACGTTATGCCGACCGCCTTGGCTGGAAGGTCAACGTGCTTTCGGCCAGCGAATCCGCCACCGGCGGCTACAAGGAGATCATCGCCAATATCACCGGCAAGGGCGTGTTCGCCCGGCTCAAATTCGAGTCCGGGGTGCATCGCGTGCAGCGGGTGCCGGAGACCGAGGCGCAGGGACGCATCCATACCTCCGCCGCGACCGTCGCGGTGCTGCCCGAGGCCGAGGAGGTCGACATCAAGATCGACGACAAGGATTTGCGAATCGACGTTTTCCGGGCGAGCGGTCCCGGCGGCCAGTCGGTCAACACCACCGACAGCGCCGTCAGGATCACCCATCTGCCGTCGGGCCTCGTGGTCAGCCAGCAGGACGAGAAGTCGCAGCACAAGAACAAGGCCAAGGCGATGAAAGTGTTGCGCGCGCGGCTTTATGATCTGGAGCGCGGGAAACTCGATGCGGCGCGGGCCCAGGACCGCAAGAGCCAGATCGGCTCGGGCGACCGCTCCGAGCGCATTCGTACCTATAATTACCCGCAAGGCCGCGTCACCGACCATCGCATCGGCTTCACCACGCATCAGCTCCCTTATGTGCTGGAGGGCGGCGAGGCGCTCGACGAGATCATCGATGCGTTGACCGCCGAGCACCAGACGAGCCAGCTCGCCGCCATACAGGAGCAAGGTCATGGCTGAGGCCTCTTCGACTTTGCGGCAGGCCTTCGTCGCGGCCGCGCGGATATTGCGTGAGGCGGGGATCGACACGCCGGAGCTCGATGCGCGGCTGCTTCTCCGTCACGCCACCGGAGTGACCCAGGAAGATTTGCTCGCCCGCCCTGAGTCGATGCTTGCACCGGAATCTGCCGCGCGTCTTGAGGCGCCACTCGCGCGGCGCGTCGAGCGCGAGCCGGTATCGCGCATCATCGGCATGCGCGAGTTCTATGGCCGGGAATTTCTGGTCGATCGGCACTCGCTCGATCCGCGCCCAGACACCGAGACTCTGATCGAGGCCGCGCTCGAAACGGTCGAGCGCAATGGCTGGCGCGAGAAACCGCTCAGACTGCTCGATCTCGGCACCGGGACGGGCTGCATTCTGCTGACGCTGCTTGCCGAATTGCCCAAGGCGCATGGCGTCGGCACCGATGTGAGCGAAGCTGCGCTGGCTCTCGCCTCTGAAAATGCGCGCCGCCTCGGATTGGAGAGCCGTGCAAGCTTAGCCGCCGCCGATTGGCTCGACGGCATCGAAGGGGAATTCGACCTGGTCCTCGCCAATCCGCCCTATATCGCATCTGGCGAGATCGCGGGGCTCGCGCGCGAGGTCAAGGATTACGATCCGCTTATTTCTCTCGATGGCGGCGCGGACGGGCTCGATGCCTATCGGCGTATCGCCGCCAAGGCCGCCGGGATTTTGCGCCGAGGCGGCCATCTCATCGTCGAGATCGGCGCGTCCCAGGCGGACGCCGTGCTCGGTCTATTCCGGGCCGCTGGACTTGGGGTTGACGCGCACGATGTGAGGCACGATCTTTCGGGAAGGCCGCGCGCGATCCTTGTGGAAGCGGCGGGAGGCGTCACAGAACAGAACGTCGCAGCCTAAAAAAAGGCTTGGAAAGCCTCAATGTTCAGGGTAGTTTCGGGCCAGCAAAACGAAGTTCTTGGCCAGTGTTGCATAGATACGGCCAGTTGCACGGCAACAAGAGCGGATATCTCGTGAACCTCGATTGAAAGGCTCCCGCCTCTCGGGACGTTCAGGGGACGCTCGACCGCCCATCAAGATTGAGGTTGGCTGGCGCTAGCTCGTAAATTCAAACGCGCCGGAGACCGACCCAGGACAAGGCAGCGAAAGCGCTAAGGCGATTGCGTCAGCTTAAGCCGGCTTTCCGGATGGGAAGCGCATCAGGGCTGATCGCGACGATCGTAATGTAAGCGAGCAGGGAGAAGGTCGCGGCATTTGCCGCTTTTTCAGGTGAACGAGCCCATGAGGCAAGGACAGCAGAACCGTAGGGGCCGCGGCCGCGGCCGCACGCCCCAAAATCCATTGGCGCGGAACTACGAATCGAACGGACCCGACGTGAAGATCCGCGGGACCGCGACCCATGTCGCCGAGAAATATATGTCGCTCGCGCGCGACGCTCTCGCCTCGGGCGACATCATCGCGGCCGAGAGCTATCTCCAGCACGCCGAGCATTACAATCGCATCATCATGGCCGCGCAGCAGCAGCTCGGGCCCCAGGGTGCCCATCAGGGCGATGGGCCGAATGGCGGGTTCCGCTCGCGCTTCCACACGGAATCTTCCGATGGCGATGGCGATGGCGGGTCGGATTTCGATACGACGGATGGCGGCGGCGGCGATGTGCGCGAAACGCGGGGTGGCGGCGGACAAGACCGCGAGCGCCATACAGGCAACCGTGAGCACCACGGCGACGGCCGCGAGCGAGGCCGTCAGGGCGGCAATGGCAGCGACGCGGTCAACGACGCCAATGGCGCCGAGACTTCAGAGGCGCAAAGCGCCGACGAGACCACTCCCGACCAAGTGAGCTGAAATTTTTCCGGGCAGTCTTTGCCGACGTCTAGCCTCTACCAGCTGACGCGCATGCCGGCTTTGCCGCCGATGCCTTCGACGTCGTCGCCGAAGGTGACGTCCGCGTGCTCAGTCCCACCCACCACCCAGAACCTCTAGGGTTTCTCAGAGTGATGCTAGTGCTGCCGTGCAACACTCCTGGGATTTTTTACACTGGCTAACTCGCCCCAATCCTCTTTCTGCGCAAGGATTTGGGCGCTATATGTCCGTTAAGGGGGGACTCGCGCTAGCGCCCCATCCCGCCATACCCTCATCTCTCGCCTGACTTTACAGGGGCAGTTTCATGGATTTCGAGAAGCTTTCAGACCGCCTCAAGGGATTCCTCCAATCGGCGCAAACGCTTGCCGTCCGCGACGGCAATCCGCAGATCACCCCTGAGCATCTGTTGAAGGTGCTGCTCGACGATCCCGAGGGGCTGGCGAGCGGCCTGATCGCGCGGGCCGGCGGCGATCCCAAGCAGGCGCTCGAGCGCACCGAAGCCGCGCTCGCCAAGCTCCCCAAAGTCTCGGGCGCGAGCGCGGCGCAGCCGCATATGGCCGCCGTGCTCGCCCGCGTGCTCGACCAGGCCGAGCAGATGGCGTCCAAGGCCGGCGACAGTTTCGTCACCGTCGAGCGCGTACTCCAGGCGCTCGCCATGACCAAGGAGGGCGAGGCGGGGAAGATCCTCACCGAGTCGGGGCTGACGCCGCAAAATCTCAACGCCGCCATCAACGAGCTGCGCATGGGGCGCACCGCCGATAGCGCGTCGGCCGAGCAGAGCTACGATGCGCTGAAGCGCTACACGCGCGACTTCACCGAGGCCGCCGCCAAGGGGCAGCTCGATCCGGTGATCGGCCGCGACGAGGAGATCAGGCGCACCATCCAGGTGCTGTCGCGGCGCACCAAGAACAATCCCGTGCTGATCGGCGAGCCTGGCGTCGGCAAGACGGCGATCGTCGAGGGGCTGGCGCACCGCATCGTCAAGGGCGACGTGCCGGAGAGCCTCAAGGACAAGAAAGTGATGGCGCTCGACGTGGGTTCGCTGATCGCCGGCGCCAAATACCGCGGCGAGTTCGAGGAGCGGCTGAAGTCGGTGCTGTCGGAGATCGAGGCCAGCAACGGCCAGATCATCCTGTTCATCGACGAGATGCATACCCTGGTCGGCGCGGGCAAGGCCGACGGCGCCATGGACGCCTCCAATTTGCTGAAGCCGGCGCTCGCGCGCGGCGAGCTGCATTGCGTCGGCGCCACCACACTCGACGAATATCGCAAGCATGTGGAGAAGGACGCCGCACTGGCGCGCAGGTTCCAGCCGGTGTTCGTGCCGGAGCCCACGGTGGAAGACACCATCTCCATCCTGCGCGGGCTCAAGGAGAAATACGAGCTGCATCACGGCGTGCGCATCTCCGACGCGGCGCTGGTCTCCGCCGCCGTGCTGTCCAACCGCTACATCACCGACCGCTTCCTGCCGGACAAGGCCATCGACCTGGTCGACGAGGCGGCGTCGCGGCTCCGCATGCAGATCGATTCCAAGCCCGAGGCGCTCGACGAGCTCGACCGGCGCATCATGCAGCTCAAGATCGAGCGCGAGGCGCTG
>JBBDYM010000052.1:0-12219 GCA_040901485.1 Methyloceanibacter sp. | reverse complement strand
AACGCAAGCATGGGCACTCGGGCGGTTCCGGAGCTCCTCCTGGACCCACTAAGAGGTCCCGCCGGGAGCCGGCTGATGCGCTTAAGGCGGCGTTCGAGCTGACCTTAAGTCGAAAGCGAGGCCCGGGGCCGGAGACGCCGCGATCGGCGCGCCGAGAGGCGCCGCGCGTCTCGCCGAGACGCGCGCACCATTGTTACGGATTGCGTCTTTCGGCGCGCCGGCCCCCCTCTATGCAAGAGGGGGAAAGAACCAACCCCGGATGCGGAAAGCGCATCGCGGCGACGAAGAGTCATGCCTGAAAAGAAAAGTCAGTCGGCGAGCAGGCCTTCCTTGGCCATCTCGACCAGGGCCTCGACCGGATGGGCGCGGTCCTTCAGACCTTCCAGCGCCGGCGGGCACGGGCCGCCCGTCGCCCAGTCGAGCAGCTCGATGGTATGCACGAAGGGCACGTCGATGCCGCCCTCGAGCTGCGTCACGCAGCCGATATTGCCGGTGGCGATCACGTCGGGCGCGACACTGGCGATATTGCGGAGCTTCCGCTCGCGCAGCTCGGAAGCAAGCTTGGGCTCGAGCAGATTGTACGTGCCGGCCGAGCCGCAGCACAGATGCCCCTCCGGAATGTCGATCACCGAATAGCCCGCCTGATCGAGCAAGGTCAGCGGCAATTGATCGAGCCGCTGGCCGTGCTGGAGCGAGCACGGCGCGTGATAGGCGATGCGCAAGCCCGTCCACATCACCGGCGGCACGAGCCCGACCTCGTCGATCACCTCGGTGATGTCGCGGGCAAGCCCCGCGACATAGGCGGCGCGCTCGGCATAGCCGTGGTCGCGGGCGAGCAGATTGCCGTAGTCCTTGACCATGGTGCCGCAGCCCGAGGTGGTGACGACGATGGCGTCGAGCAGGCGCTCGCGCATGGCTCCGGTCCAGGCGTCGATATTGCGGCGCGCTTGGTCGCGGGCCGTCTCATCGCGCCCGAGCTGGTGCACCAGAGCGCCGCAGCAGGCCTCGTCCTTGACCACCACCACGTCCACGCCGTGGCGCTTGAGCAGCCTGATGGCGGCGACGGTATAATTCGGTTCCAGCACCCGCTGCACGCAGCCGAGCATCAGCGCCACGCGTTTCCGCTTGGCCCCGCCGGGGGTGATCGCCGATTTCGCGCCGGTGATCTTGAGCTTGGGCGCACCGGCCGGGACAAGATTCAGAGCGGCGACCACGCGCTCGAAACCCATCTTGGCGAACAGCCCGCTGAACGGCTTGGCCAGCCAGCCCATGATGAGCGCGAGGCGGAAGCGGTTGGGATATGGCAGCACCTTGCTCAAGAGCCAGCGCCACAGGTTCTGCGAAGGCGGACGATGGCCCTTCTTCTCGATCTGCACCCGGGCGAGATCGAGAAGGTGCATGTAATCGACGCGGCTCGGGCAGGCGGTCATGCAGGCGAAGCAGGAGAGGCAGCGATCGAGGTGATAGGTCATCGTCGGCGTGACCTCGCGCATCTCGAACATCTGCTTCATGAGATAGATGCGGCCGCGCGGGCCGTCGCGCTCGTCGCCGGTCAGCACATAGGTCGGGCAGGTCGCCGTGCACAATCCGCAATGGACGCAGCGGCGCAGAAGCTCATCGGCGCGCGCGACGGTCGGATCGGCGAGCTGAACGGGGTTGAAATTGGTCTGCATGTCTCGCGCCTAGAGTCCCTGATACATGCGTCCCGGGTTGAGAATGCCGGCCGGGTCGAATGCCTGCTTGAGCTTCGTCGTCAACGCCATGATCGGCGGATCGAGGGGCTGGAATATGTCGATGGCTCCCCGGGTCGACGCCTCGGCGCGAATCAAGGTGGCATGGCCCCCCAATTCGGCAATGGTGCGACGGACCTCGACGGCGCCGGCATCGGTCAGCGGCGGCGTCTCGAGCCAGACCAGGCCGCCCGACCAGTCGTAAAGGGCTCGCACCTCGATCTTGCGCGCAAGCCCGGCGACGAGCTTGGACGCGCCGGAGGGCGTGGTGGAGATGCGCCACAGGGGAGCCTTCGTGCCCTGAAACATCTTGAGCGTCCTGATCTCCTCCCAGAAAGCCCTGCTGCCCGTCGTGTCGAGCTCGAGCGCCGGCCCGTAGGCGGCCAAAGCCTGCTTCAGGCGGCTGGCGCGGTAGCGGGCGGAGGCCGGGAAGTTCTCGACCCTAATGGCCGTGACCGAAACCCCTGCCCCCGAAATATCCGGATGGGAGAGGCCCTTGGCGAGCCCGGCATGCATATGCACCGTGCCGGAGACCTCGAAGGGCGTGTCCATGGCGAGGCACAGGGCCTCGACCCCGGTCGGGTCCGGCAGTCCGAAACAGAGAAGGGTGCGGATTTCGCGTTGGGCCGGAAGCACTTTGAGAGAAATCTCGGTCATGATGGCGAGCGTGCCCCAGGAGCCTGCGAGCAGCCGGCCGATATCGTAGCCGGTGACGTTCTTCATCACCCGGCCGCCCGCCTTGATGATCTCGCCACGTCCATTGACCGCCTTCACGCCGAGCACGTAGTCGCGCGCGGCGCCGGCGATCACCCGACGGCTGCCCGAGATGTTGGTGGCCACCACGCCGCCGATCGTGGCCTCGCCCGGTCCATAGCCGAGGATGGGTCCAAGATCGACCGGCTCGAAGGGGAGCCCCTGTTCGTTCTCGGCCAGCATGGTCTCGATCTGCCGAAGCGGCGTGCCGGCCTGCGCCACCAGCACCAGTTCGCTCGGCTCGTAGAGCGGAACGCCGACCATGCGCTCGGTGCTCACCACCGAGCCCGAGCCTACCGGGCGCCCGATCTCCCGCTTGGTGCCGCGCCCCATCACTTCGAGCGGGGTGCGCGTGTCGACCGCCTCGGCGACGAGATGGGCGAACTCCTCCGCCGTTTCAGGAGCATGGAAGCCGAGACGCATATGTCCGGTCACTGGGATGGACGTCCTTCCAGCGGAAACACCTTGCCGGGATTGAGCAGCCACTCCGGATCGAACACCGTCTTGACCCGCATCTGCTGCTCGAGATCGGCGTCGGAATACTGCACATACATCAATTCGCGCTTCTCGATCCCGACGCCATGCTCGCCGGTCAGGCAACCGCCGAGCTCGACGCAGAGCTTCAAGATCTCCGCGCCGCACTGCTCGGCGCGTTCTAGTTGAAGCGGGTCGTTGGCGTTATAGAGGATGAGAGGATGCAGATTGCCGTCGCCGGCATGAAAGATGTTGGCCACGTCGAAGCGGTACTTCCGGCAAATCCAGCCGATCTCGTCGAGCGCCTTGGGCAGCTTGGACAGCGGGATGACGCCGTCCATGCAGTAATAGTCGGAGAGCTGGCCGATGGCGCCGAACGCGGCCTTGCGGCCTTTCCAGATGAGCGCGCTTTCCTCCGCGTTCTGGCTTCGGCGGATGGTCGCGGGATTGTGGTCCCTGGCGATCTCCTCGATCTTTTCGAGCAGATATTCGATCTCATCATCGGAGCCTTCCACCTCGACGATCAGCAGCGCCTCGACGTCGAGCGGATAGCCGGCGGCGACGAAATGCTCGCAGACATGGATGGCGGGGCGGTCCATGAACTCGATGGCCACGGGGACGATGCCCGCGGCGATGATTGCGCCGACACAGGAGGCCGCGGCTTCCGTGGAATCGAAGCCGAGCAGCACGGGGCGCGCGCCCTCGGGCGCCTTGATGAGATGCACCGTGGCCTCGGTGACCACGCCGAGCTGGCCTTCCGAGCCCACGATCAGCGCGAGAAAGTCGTATCCGGAAGAATCCAGATGTTCGCCGCCGATATCGACGATCTCGCCGTCCATCAGCACCAGGCGCACGCCCTGCACATTGTTCACCGTCACGCCGTATTTCAGGCAATGGGCGCCGCCGGAATTGGTGGCGACATTGCCGCCCAAGGTGCAGGCGATCTGGCTCGACGGATCGGGCGCGTAGAAGAAGCCTTGCGCGGCGACTGCCTGGGTTACGCCGGTATTGGTGATGCCCGCCTCGACCCGTGCCGTGCGAGTGGCGACATCGATGGCCAGCACTTTGGTCATGCGCGAGAGGCAGAGCACGATCGCGTCTTCGAGCGGCAAGGCGCCGCCCGCAAGCGACGTACCGGCGCCGCGCGGAACGACCTTGACGTGGTTCTCGTGGCAGAAGCGCAAGATCTTGCTCACCTCCTCGGTGCTGGAGGGGAGCACCACGGCAAGCGGCAGGCAACGATAGGCGGTAAGCGCGTCGGTCTCGAAGGTCCGGCGGCCTTCTACGTCGGTGATCAGGATGGCGTCGGGAACGAGCTTGGCGAGCTGCTTCACGATGTCGTCCCGGCGCGCGAGGACGGCACGATCCGGGTCGGGAAGGGCGAGCGACATCTTAAAGGCTCCCAGCGCGCTCAGGCAGGTTGGTTGAGCGAAATTTCCCTAGTCTTTCGCATGCGCGCGGTTGGGGGGCAATGCCCCCGCCAAGACCCTGGATTTGCGGCCCGCAACCCAACAGATTTGCACCGCGTTATGCTGATATGTCGTCCCTTTTCCTGGAGGTCTGTGCTTCTGCTAAAGTGCTTAAAAAACGAATGGGATGACTGGGCTGTCCGAACGGAGACCTCCATTTTCTCCGTGAGGACAATAATAAGGAGGACCGAGATGAGGAAGCTTGGAGTGTTGTGCTTGAGTGCCTTGGCGCTTGTTGCTCTGAGTGCGCCGGCAGGCGCGGCCGACGCCGAGAAGGGCGAAGCGGCTTTCACCGCGAAATGCGCGCTCTGCCATCAGGTTGGGCCAAAAGCTCAGAACCTGATCGGGCCTCAGCTCAACGGCATCGCCGGGCGCAAGTCCGCGAGCGTGGCCGATTACGCCATGTATTCGGCGGGCATGAAGAAGCTCGGCGAGGAAGGCTTCACCTGGACCGACGAGCATCTCGACAAATGGATCGCCGATCCGAAAGCCATGATCGCGGACTCCCCGATGGCACTCGCCTTTCAAGGCGTGCCCGACGCCGCGGAGCGGGCCGACGTCATCGCCTATCTGAAGACGCAATAGGAAAGATCGTCTTGGCCTCAGGGCGTGGCTCTAGCGTTGGGCCGAGATTGCGTTTTCGGTGAAGCTTTCTTGGCGCGGAACTTCTCGATGTCGTCGAGCGCTTCCTGGAAGAAATAGTCGCGCTCGCCTTCCTCCTTGGCCAATTCGGCCCAGGCGGCATGAAAAGCGGCAAGCACCTCGTCGGGCCATGGGACGATGCGGACACCGTCGGAAGCAAGCGAGGCGAGAGCTTCGGCCTGAAGTTGCGCGCTGCCGGTGAGCGTCGATTGCAGCATGTCCCGGCACGCGCCTTCGATCAGGCCGCGCTGCTCATCGCTCAGTGCGTTCCAGCGGTCCTGGTTGACGATGAGCTCGAGCACCGTCTCGGGCTGGTGCCAACCCGGCACGTAGACGAGCTTGACCTTCTTCTGAAGGCCTTGCTGCCGGTCGGCGGCGGGCGGGTAGAGCTCGACCGCGTCGATCTCCTTCTTGTCGAAGGCTTTCGGCAGGTCGCTTCCCGGCACGAGCATGGTGGTGGCGCCGAGCTTCGCCATGACTCTGGCGCCGAGCCCGAAGATGCGCATGCGCAAGCCCTCGATGTCCTTCTTGCTTGCGATCTCCTTGGCGAACCAGCCGCCGGCCTCTGCGCCGCCGAAGGCGCAAGGAAGCACATGGACCTTCACTCCGGCATGGTCGTAAAGCTCCTGGTAGAGCTTCCGTCCATTGCCGGTTTCGAACCAATCGAGATAGGCCTTGCCATCGGGACCGAAGGGGAAGCCCGCGAACAGCGCCGCGGCGGGAATCTTCGCCGCCCAGAAGCTTGCCGTGGTGAAACCCGCATCGACGCTGCCGTCGGCGACCTTGTCGAGGATTTCGTAAGCGTTGGTCTCCTCTCCTGGCTGCTTCAGGTCGAGGGTGAGTGCCCCGCCCGAGCGATCCTTGATAAGCTTGGCGAGTTCCACGGCCGGCGCGCCGAGGCCGGGAAGGTGCGTGCCGTAGATGACGGGCGTGACGAGGGTCACGGGCTTCCCGTCCTCCCCCTTTGCCGGGAAGGACGCGAGCAGCATGAGCGCAAGCATGGCCGGAGCTCTTGCCACCATCTCTCTCCCCTACCCTCAAACCCAATTCTTTGATTTGCGGTTCCGTGAGTCGCACCCGAGATGCTACATCCTGAGAGAGCCTGCGTCGCCAAGGGCACGGAAATATCTCGATTTTCCGCGGCGCCCAGAATTGCGCTCCACTTCCGTTCCCTGCGCGCTTCGGATAAGGTGCAGCGCAACTCGCTGAAAAACGGCCTTTTCGCGATATTTTCCGGGATCCGGCGCCAGACCGGCTTGGGGGTGGTCCAGAATGCGTCTAGCCGTTTGGCTGATCGAACGTCCCCGCTGGTTCAAGCGGACTCTCCTGATCGTCAACGACCTCGTGATGCTGAGCATCGCGTTGTGGGTCGCCTATTCGCTCAGGCTGAGCCAACTCTACGTGCCGGAAGACTGGAGCACCGCGCTGCTCATGATCGCGGCGCCGATCATCGGCGTCGTCGTGTTTTACATGCGCGGGCTCTACAAGCTCGTCACGCGTTTTATCGGACCCGAGGGCACCACGCGCATTTACATGGCGGTGATTATCGCCACCGTGCTCTGGGCCCTCGTCGTGTTGATGAGCGGCATCAAGAGCAATCCCCGGTCGGTGGTCGTAATCTACGGGCTCATTGCCGCCGGTCTTATCCGCCTCAGCCGGCAATGGGCCGGCTCGCTTCTGCTCAAGGCCGCGCCGGAGCACAAGCCGATGCGCTTCGACGAGAGGAAGCGCGTCATCATCTATGGCGCAGGGACCGTCGGCATTCAGCTCCTGCGCGCGTTGAACGAGACCGGCACGTACGAGACCGTCGCTTTCATCGACGCCGATCCCTCCCTCACCGGCCAAGTTGTGCATGGTGTCAAGGTGGTGCGGCCGGAGAAGATCGGCAAATTGATCGCTGAGGAGAATGTAGAGGAGGTCCTCCTCGCCACGCCTTCGGTGCTTCGCAGCGAGCGCCGTGCCGCCATCAGGGCGCTAGAGGCCTATCCCGTGACCGTCAAGACGCTGCCCGCTCTCGAAGAAATTGCCTCGGGCAATGTCGAGGTGAGCGACCTTAGGCCGATCGACGTCGAGGATTTGTTGGGGCGCGACCCAGTGGCTCCCAATCTCGAACTGCTGGCCGCTCAGGTCAGCGGCAAGGTGGTGATGATCACCGGAGCCGGCGGCTCGATCGGCGCGGAGCTGACCCGCCAGCTCCTGCGCCTCGAGCCTAAGACGCTGGTGCTGTTCGATCTTTCCGAGGCCGCCCTCTATGAGATTGCCATTGAGATCCTGGAGTTGCAGCGCCGCCGGCAAAGGGAAGCCGAGGGCGGAAGCGGCAGCGATACGACCATAGTACAAATCCTCGGATCAGTGCTCGACCGCAAACTCGTTCATCGGACCATCGAAGAGCTTGGAGTCCAGGTGATCTATCATGCGGCCGCGTACAAGCACGTCCCGATCGTCGAAGCGAATCCCTTCACCGGACTCCAGAACAACACCTTCGGCACGCTGATCGTCGCCGAGGCCGCCAAGGAACTCGCGGTCGAGCGTCTCGTCCTGGTATCGAGCGACAAGGCGGTGCGTCCGACCAATATCATGGGGGCCAGCAAGCGTATCGCCGAACTCATCCTGCAAGCGCTAGCGCAAGAACATCCAGCGACCATCTTTACCATGGTGCGTTTCGGCAACGTGCTCGATTCATCGGGCTCGGTGGTCAGGTTGTTCCGCAGCCAGATCAAGGCCGGCGGTCCGGTGACCGTCACCCACCCCGAGGTGATCCGCTATTTCATGTCCATCCCCGAAGCCGCGCAGCTCGTGATCCAAGCCGGCGCCATGGCGACGGGTGGCGACGTGTTCGTGCTGGAAATGGGCACCCCGGTGAAGATCGATGATCTTGCCCGCACCATGATCCGCCTGTCGGGGCTTGAAGTGCGCGACGAGGACCATCCCGAGGGCGACATCGCCATCGAATATATCGGGCTCAGGCGCGGCGAGAAGCTCTACGAGGAACTGTTGATCGGCGAGAACACGACCGGCACCAGCCATCCGCGCATCTTCAAGAATAACGAGCCGATCCTGCCCTACGAAGACCTGGTCGCCGCGCTCGAGCGGCTAGAGGACGCCATTCAGAGGCTCGACGCGGCCGAGCTTCAGGAGATGCTCCGCGCCACGGTCGAAGGCTACGTGCCGGCAAGCGCCCCTTCGGTCTCGGCCAAGGAGGAATGGCAACCGGTCTCTCGCACGCTCCATTGAGGCGATGCCTGAAGCCCGGCTCGTATCTTGGGTCGCCGTGCTGGCGGTGAGCGCCGGGCTCAGCGTCCTGCTGATCCTGCTCTTGAAGCCCCTGCTCACGCGTTATTTCCTCGCCCATCCCAACGCCCGCTCCGCGCATAGCGTACCGACGCCGCAAGGCGCGGGGCTTGCGCTCATGGCCGCGCTTCTCAGCGTGTGCGTGGCGGCTTTGCTGTATGGCATCGGCGCGCCGCCGCCGAGTCTTGTGCCGGTATTCGCCGGGGCCGTGTTGCTCACCGTTCTCGGCGCACTCGACGACGCGCACGCGCTGCCCGTGGCATGGCGCTTCGCCGGCCAGACGATTGCCGCAGCAATCGTGGTGCTGACCTTGCCGGAGGGCTTTCGTCTCCTGCCGGATCTGTTGCCGCTCGCGGTCGAGCGCGTTCTGATCGTGCTCGGCATCGTCTGGTTCGTGAACGCCATCAACTTCCTCGACGGCCTCGACTGGATGACGGTCGCGCAAGTGGTGCCCATGACCCTTGGCATCGTCATCCTGCAAGGTTTGGGTATGGTGCCGGCAAGCGTCGGGCTCTTGGCACTCGTTCTGCTCGGCGTCATGCTCGGTTTCGCCGTGTTCAACAAGCATCCGGCGCAAATCTTCCTCGGCGACGCCGGCAGCCTGCCGATCGGCTTTTGCCTCGCCTTCATGCTGCTCTATGTGGCGGAGGCGCATCTCGTCTCTGCCCTTTTGCTTGCGCTCTATACTCTCGCCGACGCGACGCTGACGCTCTTGCGCCGCATCGCCGCGCAGGAGCCGATCTTCTCCGCGCATAAGTCGCATTTCTATCAGCGCGCCGTGGGCCGAGGCTGGCGCGTGCCGCAAGTCACCGCGTGGATCTTCGTGCTCGGGCTCTGGCTCATGGGCCTTGCCATTGCCGCAGCCCTGGCCCACTCGCTTCCGGCCGACTTCGTGCTGCTCGGCCTCGGTCTGCTGGCGACGGCGCTGGTATTCCGGGCGCTGACGCGGGGACGCTAGTGGCCGGTCTCGTCCTCGTCACCGGCACCTCGGGCTTTATCGGCAAGCGCCTCATCGGTGCGCTTGCCAGGGACGGCTTCAAGATCAGGGCGGCCGCGCGCGATCCTTCCGCCATCATCGCGGCAAGCGAGGTCGAGCGCGTGGCACTGCCCGATCTTACACGGCCCGCCGACTGGTCGGCGCTGCTTCAAGGCGCAACCCATGTGGTGCATCTCGCCGGCATCGCGCACGCACCAGGCGCCTTACCCGACGAGGTCTACACTCGCGTCAATACCGAAGCCGTGGGCGAACTGGCTGATGCCGCGCGCGGCAAGATCGAACGTTTCGTGTTCATGTCCTCGGTGCGGGCCCAGGCCGGGCTGTCGGCTGACCACGTCCTCACCGAAAAGGACGAGCCTCAGCCAACCGACATTTACGGGCGCACCAAGCTCGCAGCCGAACGCCTGGTCGAGAACAGTGGCGTCGGCTTCACCGTGCTGCGTCCCGCCGTTATCTACGGCAAAGGCGTGAAGGGCAATATCGCCGCCCTTGCCACCTTGGCCAAGACGGCGCTGCCGCTTCCTTTCGCCGGGCTCGACAACCGCCGTTCGCTGCTTGCGCTCGACAATCTTATTTCGGCGGTTTCTTTCGTGCTGCGCGAAGAGCAGACGACGAATGAGACCTACCTGGTGGCCGACGCCGAGCCGATCAGCGTAGCCGACCTCGTCGCCGCCATGCGCGAGGGATTGGGGCGGCCGCCGCATCTCGTGCGCGTGCCCCAAGGCGCTGTGCGGCGCATCCTCAAATCATTCGGCAAGGAGGCCGACTGGGAGCGGGTCTCGGGCGAGTTCGTCATCTCTCCCGCCAAATTGATGGGGATCGGCTGGCGCCCGACCGTCGCCACGCATGAAGGCATCGTCAGGATGATGCGCGCCGAGAACGGCGCTATGCCTACCTAAGCTTATCGTAGAGCGCCACGGTCTCGCGCCCGATCGCCTCGGCGGAGAATTTCTCCTCCACCAGAGCGCGCGCGGCCTTGCCGAATTTCTCCCTCATGGCCTGATCCTCCGCCATGCGCGCCATGGCGTCGGCCAACGCCTCAACGTCATCGACCGGCACGGTGAGCGCGGTCTCGCCTTGAATAGCGATCTCGCGGCATCCGGGCGCGTCGGTCGCCACCATGGGCCTGCCACAAGCCGCCGCTTCGAGCAGGCTTTTCGGCAAACCCTCGCGGCGGGAGGCGAGCACGGCGAAATGCGCCTTTGCCCACACCTCGCGGATGTCGGCGACATGGCCGAGCCAGTGAATGCCGTACAGGCTGGCAAATTCTTGCAGCTGCTCGGGCGCGAGCGAGCCGGGATTCTCCCGGTCGGTATCGCCGGCGAGCAGCAATTGCAGCTTGGACCCGCGCTTGCCGAGCAGAGAGAACGCCTCGACGAGCGTGACCAACCCCTTGTCGGCGAGCATGCGCCCGACATAGGCCGCGGTCACCGGCGGCGGCTGCTCGGGCAGTGGCGTGAGGTGCTCGGTGTCGACCCCGGACCCCGGGATCAGCACGATGTCCCCCGGCGGCACGCCGAGCTCTATCACAAAAGCTCGGTCGTCGGGATTCTGCACTACGGTCTTGCTGCGTTTGCGCAGAAGCAAGCGCGACAGAGCAAATCGCACGGCACGGCGCGTGACCCCGCTCACGCCAGCTTCGCCGATGAACAGCGTGCCGAGACCGGTCAGGCTGTTGACAACGGCGGTGCCGTCAAACCCCAGACTTGCCGTGGTGCCGAGAAGCACGGGTTTCAGCGACACGTTATGGAGAATGTCAGGCTCGAGCGAGCCAAGGAGCCGGCGGAGCTCGAACACGGCCGATATACTGCCGCGCGGCGAGAGACTCCCCCGGCTCCAGGAAAGCGCGTGGGGCACAAAGCCCTCGCCTTTTATGGCCGCCTCGCCGTCCTTGATTCGGGTCGCGACATGGACCTCGTAGCCGGCTTCCTTGGCGGCGCGTGCCATGGGCAGCCGGTGCGACAGAAAGTACCAATCCTCGGTCACGACGTAGAGAATGCGGGGGGCCATGGCTTCTGGCTTCTACCAGCCCGGCGGGGTTTCAGGAATAACCGGCATGCTCCCAGGGGTAGCCTCCGGGGCCGAAGCACGCTATGTTAGCCTCCAGCTGAGGAGAGCAGCTAAGAGGGAACTACAATGAAACGTCTCGTCCTCCCCCTGTGCGTCGTGGCAGGTTTTGTCCTGCTGCCTTACGGCGCTCATGCATTCGAGGTCTATGGTGAAGACGCCAGCATCGAGGGCGCCGCGCCATTTTCCGGCCTGAACCAGGGCTATGTGCCCCCGGAGTTCAAAGGCTCTTCGCTCGCCATGCCGTATATCAGCAAGGGCGATAGCAGTGGCGGGCATGTCTCGGATTATGGCAACGCCATTCCCATTCCGGGACCCGGCATAAGCCTGCCGTCCCCGGCCTGGGCCTATGGGCCGTCTTTACGGCGCTAGCTAATTTCTCAGAACAGACTGGTCAGGCAGCATCTCGATGCCGGTTTGCACGCCGCGCGAGTGGCGTGGACCTCCGAGGCCCTCTGATTTCGCTTTTGTCGCTACCCGTGGCGTCACCCTCGACGAATTGGGAGAGCAATGTCGTCGCAAATTTTTGTCATCAGGTGATCGAGCCGATGACGCCCTCGATCAGATAATTGGTCTGCAGAAGTTCGTCGGCATAGGGGCCATAGGTCGTTCCGGCCGGCACCACCACCTTGCCGGCATTGTCCTTGATAGGACCGACGAAGATTGCGTCCTCATTCTTCATCGCCTGCATGGCGGTTTTGGCGGCGTTGATCGCCTGCGGGGTCGCTCCGGCACCGAACAGGCTCGACCGGACATAATCCTTGTCGTATCCGCCGGTGACGAAGTTCGGCAGGGT
>JBBDYM010000051.1:0-67878 GCA_040901485.1 Methyloceanibacter sp. | reverse complement strand
GCGCGCAACACGTCGTCGGCCATGGCGAAGGCGTCGGTGAAGGTGGTCTTCTCGTTGGCCACGCGGAACAGGTTCTGGTTCGGAATGATCAGCAGCGTGTCGACATGCTTCTGCAGCTCAGCGATGCCGGCCTCCGCTGCGAACAAGCGGCGCGAGCCTTCGAACTGGAAAGGCTTGGTGACGACGCCGACCGTGAGGATGCCCTCCTCGCGGGAGGCCCGCGCGATTACCGGCGCCGCGCCGGTGCCCGTGCCGCCACCCATACCGGCGGTGATGAACGCCATATGGCAGCCAACGAGGTGGGCCTTGATGTCGGCCATGGCCTCTTCCGCCGCCGCCGCGCCCACTTCAGGCTTCGACCCGGCGCCAAGGCCCTCGGTGATGCTCGCGCCCATCTGAATGCGGCGCTCGGCGCTCGTGCTGGTCAAGGCTTGAGCGTCGGTATTGGCGACCACGAATTCCACACCCCGCAAGCCGCATGCGATCATGTTGTTGACGGCGTTGCCGCCGGCGCCGCCGACACCGAACACGGTGATCCGCGGTTTGAGTTCGGTCATGTCAGGAACTCTGATGTTGATGGTCATTGCCGCATCCAATCCTTCGATTGCCCTCTGTTCCGCTCCTTATCGGCGCTTCCCCGTGACGCGCCGCCTGGAGCCTTGGTCCGATCAAAAATTGTCCCTTATCCACTCGCCCACCCGGGCGAAATAGCCAGTGCCGGTACGCAAGAAGCGCTGCTCGGTACGTGAGCCGACTTTGTCCTCGCCGCGCGCCCATTGCAGAAGCAGGCCGATCGTGGCGGAGAAATCCGGTGCGGCGCCGACCGCGGGCAGACCGTTCATGGCGCGCGGGCGACCCAAGCGCGCCGGGCGCCCGAACATGTTCGAGGCAAGCTCGGCGAGGCCGGTGAGCTGGCTGCCGCCGCCGGTCAAGACCAGATGCTGGGTGACCTCCGACGCAAGCCCGCTTGCCGCCAGCCTGCGGCGCATGGAATCGAGAATCTCCTCGATGCGCGGCCTGAGGATCACGGCGAGCTGCGCCTTGGTGATCTGGTTCAAACTCCCGCGCGCCATGCCGCCGACGCACGGATAAGTGATGATCTCGCGCTCGTCGGACAGCGTGGCGAAGGCGCTGCCATGCAGCGTCTTGAGCCGCTCGGCGTGGTCGAGGGGCGCCGCCAGGGTGCGCGCGATGTCGGTGGTGATGCCGTTGCCGCCAAGCGCTATGGCGTCGGTATAAACAAAGTGACCGTCGGCGATCACCGAGAGCGTCGTGGTGCCGGCGCCGAAATCGATGCACGCCACGCCGAGCTTGGACTCATCCGGGGTGATGACCGCGAGCGCGCTCGCATAGGGCGCGGCGACGAGGTTGGCGACGCCGAGATGGCAGCGCTCGACGCAAAGCATCAGATTGCGCATCGGCGCTTCGTCGGCGGTCACCGCATGCATGTCGACGGAGAGCCGCTCGCCGCACATGCCGTGTGGTTCGCTGATGTCGCTATTGTCGTCGAGGCGGTAGCTGGTGGGCAGGGCGTGCAGCACGGTGCGCTTGTCGCGGCCGGCATATTGGCGCCCGCCGGTCAGCAGCCGCATGATGTCGTCGTCGCGCACCGTGCCCGACGGGATCGCCACGCTCGCGGAAAAGCTCTCGCTCTTCAGCCGCCCGCAGGTGACCGCGACATGCACCTCCTCGACGGTGACGCCGGCCATGCGCTCAGCGGCGTCCACCGCGGCGCGGATGCAATGCTCGGCGCTATCGAGATGGGTGATCATGCCACCCTTCAGGCCCTCGGCGCGGGTATGGTCGAAGCCAATCACCTCGAACTGCACCGCGTCGCCCTTGCCCGCGAACCAATCCGGCACGGGCGAAGTCTTGGCGATCAGGCAGCAGATCTTGCTCGTGCCGATATCGAGTGCGGTCACGATGCGCTGGCGCTTGCTTCTTATCGTTGTGGCCATCCCCCGATTCCTAAGGCCTCGTGTTACGTCTTGCCGTCGGACGGCGTCGGCTTGGTGCTTGCCGTCGGCACGTCTGAAATGCCCGCATCGTTCGGCGTCTCGGCTGGCGTCGGCTCGCGCAGGCGCACCGTGACGCGATCGAGCAGGCGCAGATCGACGAAGGCGATGTTCTTGTCGAGCAGTCCGCGGTCCCGGTCGAGTTTGGTCAAAGATTTGAGCGCCTCGCCGATATTGTCGTCGGGCAGCATGATCTCGAGACCCGAGACGAGTTTCAGCGTCCAGCGGCGGTCGCCGACCCTGAGCGCCGCCAACAATTTCCCGGTGAGTTCGTCAAAATCTTCAAGCTCGGCGTGGAGGGCCTTGGCATGTTTGCCGGCGCCGTCACCCACGACGAAAGGAAGCTGAGGATAGGCCTCGCGCAGAGCCGGCGTGATTACCGCGCCCTCGGTGTCGACCACATAGGTCTGGCCTTTGCTCTGCCAGATGGCGTAAGGCACCCGCTCCTCGATGACCACCTGCAGCGTCGAGGGCAGAAGGCGCATGACCCGGGCGTGCTTGATCCACGGCACCGCTTCGAGCCGGGCCTTGGCGGCATCGGTATCGAAGCCGAGCATCACGGTATTCGGGTCCGCCGCGAGCGCCGCGGTGATCTCGGCGTTGGAAGCGTGGCGGTGGCCTTCGATGGTGACGCGCTCGACACCGAAGCCTCCGGTAACGGCAAGCCTGGCGGCACCATTGGTCAACGCGTTGAAGAGTTGTTCGGTCTGGCCGCCGATCGTGGCGCCATAGGCGACGGCGCTGGCGAGGAACAGCAGGCTAAGTCCTAGCCATTTGCCTCTGGTGCGCCCGCGGGCGAGCCGCCCGAGCCAAATTCTTTTAGGTCCGCGGCTGACAAGACGGCGCCCTCCGCTAAGCGCCGGCACGCGGGAAGACCTGCGCTGGACGGCGATGCCGCGCGCAAGAAGGTCCTCGGACGACCTGGTAACCCTGGCATGCCCTCTTGCGGGGCCTAGCGATTGCACGAAGCATCCTCCACGATCCAGCGCACCAGTTTCCCGAACGAGCGGCCAGCATGGCTTGCAAGCTCGGGCACTAGCGATGTCGACGTCATGCCAGGCTGGGTGTTGACCTCAAGGCAGATCAGTTCGCCTGAGCCCTCTGGCCGGTCGTCGTAGCGGAAATCGGAGCGACTGACCCCACGGCATCCCAGCGCCCGATGAGCCGCTAACGACAGCTTCTGTACTAATTGGTAAACATTTGGTGAAAGCGGCGCCGGGAGGACGTGAATTGAGCCCCCTGGGGCGTATTTCGCGTCGTAATCGTAGAAACTTAGCCCTTCGGCCGGGCGGATTTCGATGACGCCCAGGGCCTCCTCGCCCATGACGGCGCAGGTTAACTCCCGTCCCGGGATAAAACGCTCGACCATGAGCTCCTCGCCCAGGGCCCAGTCGGCCGACTTCAGCTCCTGGGGCGGGTGGGCCTGATCCTCGCGCACGATGAACACGCCGACGCTCGACCCTTCGGCCGGCGGCTTGATCACGTAAGGCGGCTTCATCACATGGGCGCGGGCGGCCTCCTCTCGGGACACCACGACACTTTCGGCGACGGGAACACCGGCCTCCTTGAGCACGGCCTTGGCGCGTTCCTTATGCATGGCGAGCGCCGAGGCGAGCACGCCGGAATGGGTATAGGGGAGCCCCAAGGTCTCGAGCAGGCCCTGGATGCAGCCATCCTCGCCGAAGCGCCCATGCAGCGCGTTGAAGCAGACATCCGGCTTGATCTCGGCGAGCTTGGCGGCGACGTCGCGCCCGACATCGAGCCGGGTGACGCGGTAGCCCTCGCCTTCCAGCGCATCGGCACAGGCCGCGCCGGAGCGGAGCGAGATCTCCCGCTCGGACGACCAGCCGCCCATCAGCACCGCAACATGATTCTGTGTGTTTGCCATGTGTGCCCCCTGCTACGCGCCAAGGACCGAGCGAGTCGGCGTGTCATAATCGCCGCCAGTGGTTACTGGATTACTCGCATTCGCGGACAAATGGCACGGCAGGAGAAATGCGCGGCGAATCCAATCGCGCAACGCACGATATCGGCTGTCAGGGCCGAAGCGCCTAGCGACGCCGGCGCGCTACGAACCTTTTTTCGGGGCGCCGCTTCGGCCAGGCTTCCCGCGCTGATCGAGCGACACCATCGGCGAAGCCGCCTGGGGCACCTTCTTCTTGTCCTGCTTCGGCTTCTTCTTCTCGCGATTGCTTCTCTTCTGACCCTTCGCCATGGCACCTTCCTTCGATCAATGAACGGCCAAACCCGCATTTATCCCCTTCGCCGCACAAAAAGAAAGCCGCCCGTGGGCGGCTCGTTCGCGGAGCAGAACCCCGAGACCGCCATGCAGCGGCCTCGGAGCGGAAACCTTAGATTACGCGCCGGCGCCGACTTGGCGGCCCTTCAGCACGGCATCGACCTCACGCTGGGCCTGTGCCTGGTCAATGCCATACTTGGTTGCGACCTGAGACACGAGATCAGACTTGCCCTTGAAAGCAGAAGCATCCTGCTCCGTGAATTTGCTCCACTTTGCGCGGATGTCCTTCAGGACGTCCTGCTTGTTCTGGTCTGAATTCTGCGGATTTGCAGCAGTCTGCGTGGAAGAATTTTCCATTGGTATGCTCCTAAATATGAGGAATTCATCTGAATGATCATCATTCAAATCGGACTCGGAACATGGGCGCATTCTCACGGAAACACAAGTGAATTATAAATATTTTTTGAATATTGAGCCATCTATACACCTATGCAAAAGAACTACTAGTAGAAATAAAGGCACAGGCACAATTTAGGCTGAAGATTCAAAAAGCCATAAACTCTAGTTGAGTTTCACACTAATAGACGATTTGCTCAAGTCATGGTCCAAAGTACGATTTTTACAACGTAAGTTTTGCAGTAATCGGATTTTACTCGTCGAAATTCTACCCCATCAGGCGGGGACGCCTAGGCGCCTGATCTCCCACTCAAGCTTGACGCCGCTATTCGCCTTCACCCGCGCGCGCACCGTCTCGCCAAGCTCTTCGAGATCGGCCCCGGTGGCGTTGCCTTCATTGATGAGGAAATTGCAATGCATCTCCGAGACCCTGGCATCTCCGACCGCAAGCCCACGGCAGCCTGCGGCGTCGATCAACTGCCAGGCCTTATCCCCCGGCGGGTTCTTGAAGGTGGAGCCGCCGGTGCGGCTCTTGATCGGTTGGGCCAGCTCCCGATAGGCGGCGATGTCGTCCATCTCGGCGAGGATCGCTTGCGGATCGCCCGGCTCGCCCTGGAACAGGGCCTCGGTGAAAATGAAATCCTCCGGCGCGCCGCAATGGCGGTAGGCGTAGTGAAGCTCGGCCACGGGGAGCACATGCGCATTACCCTGGCGGTCGACGGCGCGCGCCTCGACCAGCACCTCGCAGGTCTCGCGCCCATGCGCGCCGCCATTCATGCGCAAGGCCCCGCCGACACAGCCGGGTATGCCGCGATAGAAGGACAATCCGGAAATCCCCGCGTCGGCGACGGCGCGCGCGACCTTCACATCGGGCACGGCGGCGCCGGCGCGAAGCCGCGATCCGTCCTCGATGGCGATATCGCCGAAGCCTTTGCCGAGGCGGATCACCACGCCAGCAATGCCGCCGTCACGCACCAATAGATTGGAGCCGAGCCCGATCACGGTCACGGGGATTTCGTCCGCCAGCGCATTCAAGAAATAACGGAGGTCGGCTTCGTCGGCCGGTGAATAGAGAACTTCGGCGGGGCCGCCCACTCTGAACCAGGTCAGATCCTTGAGCGGCGCCTTAGGCATCAGCCTTCCGCGTAAGCCGGGCAGGTCCGCGGCAAGCCGGCTTTCGAGCGGCGTCTCGTTCACGCCCGCCCCCTGCTCCGTCCAAGTCGCGCCGGCAACCCATTGATCCAATCGGTGATGGTCCCGGCGCCAAGGCCGACCACCAAGTCGCCGGCTTTGGCCACGGAAACGACCGCCTCGGCCAGAGTGTCCTCGTCATCGACGGTGATGACCTTGGGGTGGCCGTGGCGGCGCAGGCCTGACGCCAACTCGTCGCGGTCGATGCCGGGGATCGGCGCTTCGCCCGCCGAATAGACCGGCGTGACCATGACAATATCGGCATCGTCGAGACAGGCGGAGAACTCGTTGAACAGGGTCTGGAGCCGCGTATAGCGATGGGGCTGTATCACGGCAATGACGCGGCCTTCCCCGCCGCTGCGGGCGGCGCGCAGCACGGCGGCAATCTCTGTCGGGTGGTGGGCGTAGTCGTCATAGACGTTCACGCCCTGCCACTCGCCGACATGGGTGAAGCGCCGTTTCACGCCGGAATAGGCGGCGAAGGACGAGCGGATCACGTCATCGCTCACGCCGGCTTCGGTGGCCGTGGCGAGCGCGGCGAGCGCGTTCATCGCATTGTAGTGGCCGAGCACCGGCAGCACGAGGTCGGTGAGCTGGCGCGCGCCACCCTTCACCGCCGGCCCGAGATCGACATCGAACACGATATGGTCGCGGGCGGAACGCAGATTGCCGAGCTTCACGTCGGCGTCGCGCGCCACACCATAAGTCAGCGTGCGGCGTCCGTTGGCCACGCCGCCGAGCTTGGCGAGAAGCTCGCGCACCACGGCATGATCGATCCAGGCGACAGCAAGGCCGTAGAAGGGGATCGCCTCGACGAAATGTTGAAAGGCCTGGTGCAGGACTTCGAGCGACGGCCAATAGTCCATGTGCTCGGGGTCGATGCTGGTCACCACACCGATCTGGGTGGGGAGCTTCAAGAAGGTGCCATCGGACTCGTCGGCCTCGACCACCATCCACTCGCCTTTGCCAATGCGGGCATTGGTACCCCAGGCATTGATGATGCCTCCGGCGATGACCGTGGGATCGAGGCCGCCGCTCTTGAACAGATCGGCGACGAGCGCCGTGGTGGTGGTCTTGCCGTGCGTGCCGGTGACCGACACGGTGGCGCAAGGGCGCATCAGCTCGGCCAGCATCTCGGCGCGGCGGATGATGGGAAGGCCACTCTCCCGTGCCGCTTCGAACTCCGGATTGCCGGGCTTCACCGCGCTGGAGATGACGAGATAGGCGGCGCCATCGAGATTCGCCGGATCATGCCCGATCAGGCATTTGATGCCGTGGCGGCGCAGGCGGTCTAGATTGGTGCCGTCCTTAAGGTCGCTGCCTTGGACGCGATAGCCGCGGGTATGCATGACCTCGGCAATGGCGCTCATGCCGATGCCGCCGATGCCGACAATATGGAACAGGCCGGTCTGGTCAGGCGGGGGCAGATGCATCTTCTACGCCTACTCTCTTGCCTCGCGCGAGCTCCTCGACGAGATCGGCAAGTTTCGCCACCGCGTCGGGCGTAGCCATAGCTTTCGCCTTTGCTGCGGCGCCAGCCAAAACTTCCGGCGAGGTGAACAGCCGTTGAAGCTCCTGTGCCAGGCGCTCCGGCGTCAGCTCATTCTGCCTTATGCACCAGCCGCCGCCACCTTCCTGAAGGCGAGTTGCATTTTCAAGCTGATCGTTGTCAAGGGCGTGCGGCAGCGGCACGAGCAGGCAGGGGCGGCCAATGGCCATCAATTCGGCCACGGTCGAGGCCCCCGACCTGGCAATGACGAGCTGCGAGGTGGCCATCCGTTCGGGTAGGTCGCGGAAGAAGGGAGCGACGTGGGCGGCGATCTCCACCTCCTTGTAGAAGCTTGTGAGCCGCTCAAGGTCCTCCTCGCGGGCCTGCTGCACGATGGTGAGGCGCCAGCGCAAGGGCGACGGCAGCGCCATGAGCGCAGGCGGCATCACCTCGGAGAAAAATTGAGCGCCTTGGCTGCCGCCGAACACGAGCAGCAGCAGGCGTCCCACCGGATCGGGTGGCGCATAGGGCACGTTGCGATAAGCGAGCACGGCGTCGCGCACCGGCGTTCCGGTCAGAATCGCCCGCGCCTCGGCGTTTTGGTCGAGGTGCTTGGTCGGCGAGAAGGACAGCGCAATGCGGTTGACGAAGCGGGACAGGAGCCGATTGGCCCGTCCCATCACTGCGTTCTGCTCATGGATCGCCGTGGGAATCCTCAAAGTGCGCGCGGCGATGATCGGCGGCAAGGTCGGATAACCGCCGAAGCCGATCACCGCCGCGGGGCGAACCCGCAACAGCAAACCAATCGCGCGCGTGAAACCGACGCCGAGGCGGGCGAAGGTCCGCGCCAGATCCATGGGCGAGCGGCCGGCAATGGTGGCGGACGGAATGCGGTGCACCGCGCGGGCGGGAAAATCGGAGTCGTATTTCTCGGCGCGTTCGTCGGTGGCGAGCTCGACCGCATAGCCGCGGCGGCCAAGCTCCTGGGCGAGTGCCGTGGCGGGAAAGAGATGTCCGCCAGTGCCGCCCGCAGCGAGGAGAATGGGACGCGTTTTGGTCAAGCCGCTTGCTCTCTGACGCCGGCGCTCTCGGCGCCGGGCTCAGTCTCCGCGCGGCGCTTGATCTGGCCTGCCATTGGTCGCTTGCGCGTCAGCCCAAGCGCAAAGCCCATGGTCAGCGCCATGGCCAAGAGCGATGAGCCGCCATAGGAGACGAAGGGCAGCGTCATACCCTTGGCCGGCAGCAGGCCGACATTGACCGCCATGTTGATCAGGGTCTGGAGGCCGAACAGCATGATCAGCCCCGCCACCGCATGGCGGATAAAGCCGTCAGGCTGTTGCGAGGCCTTCGACAATCCTCTGAGCACGATAAAGGCGAACATGGCGAGCAGGATGATACACGCGATCAGCCCGTACTCCTCGGCCGTGACGGCGAAGATAAAGTCCGTGTGGGAGTCCGGCAGGACATTCTTCACCGTGCCCTCGCCCGGCCCCCTGCCGAACCAGCCGCCATGCAGAAACGAGTCGATCGAACGGTCCGTCTGATAGGTGTCGCCCGAGGCGGGATCGAGGAAGCGGTCGATGCGCGAGGCCACGTGCGGCACCAGGAAATAAGACGTGACCAGGCCGGCGATGCCCGCGGCGCCGATCGCCATGATCCATAAGAGATTGATGCCGGCCATATAGAACAGCGCACCCCACACCAGCGTGACCAGCAGCACTTGGCCGAAATCGGGCTGAAGCACAAGCAGCGTGGCGAAGATGCCGTAAAGCGCGACGGCCAGCTCGATGCCGGGGACATCGCGTCGCTTCTGGCTCTCGTTGAACAGCCAGGCGGTGAGCACGACGAAGGCAGGCTTCACGAACTCCGAAGGCTGTAACGAAACCATGCCTATCTGGAGCCAGCGCTTGGCGCCCTTGATCTCCGGGCCGATGAAGATGACCAGGGCCATCAGCGCGCAGCCGACAATGAAGATGATCAAACTGGTGCGCCTGATCTGCTTAGGGTTCAGCGTCGAGGCGGCGAACATGATGGCGAGCGCGGGAAGCAGCAGTGCCGCGTGACGCCGCACGAAATAGAATGGTTCAAGATTGTATTTGGCGGCGATCGCCGGGCTCGCGGCGAGCGAGAGCACTAGCCCAGCTCCCATCAACAGCAACAGGCCGAAGAACATCAGCCGGTCGACGGTGAACCACCAGTCGGAGAGAATGGAGCGGTCGGCGCGGGTCAGCCTCATGCGGCTCTCCCCTGCTCCGGCTTAACCCCTTTCGCGCCGTCGAGGCGCATGACCATCTCGCGAAATGCATCGCCGCGCTTGGCGAAATTGTCGAACTGATCGTAAGAGGCGCAAGCCGGCGACAGCAGCACGACCGGCTCTTTGGCAGAGGAGCGGCTGGCGTCGGCAGCGGCCGCCTCGACCGCCCGGTCGAGCGTGCCGCATTGCACCTGCTCGACATGATCGCCGAGCTGGCGCGCGAAGGCATCAGCCGCTTCGCCGATCAGATAGGCGCGGGCGATCTTCGGAAAGTAAGACTCAAGCCCGGCAAGGCCTCCCTCTTTCGGCCTGCCGCCGATGATCCAGTAGATGTCGGTGAAGCTCGCCAGCGCCTTGCCGGCGGCATCGGCATTGGTGGCTTTCGAGTCGTTGACGAACAGCACCTTGCCGCAGCGTGCGACTTGCTCCATGCGGTGCGCAAGCCCGGCAAAGCTCTTGAGCCCTTGTGCGATGGTAGTGGCGGTAACGTCTTGCGCGCGGGCGAGCGCATAAGCCGCTGCCGCATTCTGCCAATTATGCGCGCCACGCAGCGAGCCGATGCCGACGAGGTCGGCATGCCCAACTTCTTTGCCGTCCTCCATCTCGTGCAACACGCCCTCATCCGCCCACACGCCTGTCTCCACCTTGTGGCCCACGGCAATGTGCTTCACCGCGAAAGGTCCTTTGAGGCTGTCGGCGATGGCGCGGGAGGGCTCGTCATCCACGCCGATCACAGCGGTCGCGTCCGGGCCGAGCCCCGAAAAGATGCGCGACTTGATGCGGGCATAGTCTTGCAGCGTGCCGTGGCGGTCGAGATGGTCAGGGGTGATGTTGAGCAGCGCCGCCGCGTCGGGGCTGATCGAGGGCGCAAGGTCGATCTGGAAGGAAGACAGTTCCAGCACATAGGTGAGGTCGGTGGCGAACGGTTCGAGGTCGAGCACCGCCTTGCCGATATTGCCGCCATGCGCCACGCGCTTTCCCGCCTCCGAGAGAAGATGCGCGGTGAGCGCCGTGGTCGTCGACTTGCCGTTGGTGCCGCTAATCGCCACGACCTTGCCTGGCGATCCGGCCCGCGCGCGCTCCCGGAAAAACAGCTCGATATCGCCGATGATTTCGACGCCCGCTTCACGCGCCTTGACCACGCTCCAATGCGACTCGGGATGGGTCAAGGGAATACCCGGCGCGAGCACCAGCGCGGCAAAGCGCGACCAGTCGGCCTTAGCCAGATCCTCCACGGCAAAGCCCTCGGCCGCAGCCTCCTGCCGCGCCGCCTCCTTGTCATCCCAGGCGAAGACATTGGCCCCTCCCGCTTGCAGCGCTCGCAAGGTGGCGAGGCCGCTCATCCCCAAGCCGAGAACCGCTACGTCGCGGCCGGCAAAGATCGTCACGGGAATCATAATGGATGGAATTTAACGCAATTTGAGCGTGGCGAGGCCCGCAAGTGCAAGCGCCACCGAAATGATCCAAAAACGGATCACCACGGTCGATTCGGGCCACCCCTTCTGCTCGAAATGATGGTGCAGGGGCGCCATGCGGAACACGCGCTTGCCGAACAGCTTATAGGAGGTGACCTGCACGATCACCGAGGCGGCTTCCAGCACAAACAGGCCTCCGACGATTGCCAGCACCAGTTCATGCTTAGTTGCGACCGCGATGGTGCCGAGCGCGCCGCCGAGCGCCAGCGAGCCGGTGTCGCCCATGAAGATTTGGGCGGGCGGTGCATTGAACCAGAGGAAACCGAGCCCGGCGCCCACCAGCGCGCCGCAGATCACCGCAAGCTCGCCGGTGCCCGCCACGAAATGGATCTGGAGATAGTCGGCGAAGAGGACGTTGCCCACGAAATAGGAGATGAAGCCGAAGGTGGCCGCGGCGATCATCACCGGCACGATGGCGAGTCCATCGAGTCCGTCGGTGAGGTTCACGGCGTTGCCGGCGCCGACAATGATGAAGGCGCCGAACGGAATGAACAGCCAGCCGAGATTGATCAGCACGCTCTTGAAGAAGGGAATGGCGAGAGACGTCGCCAGCGGCTCCTGCCCGACATGCACGATGAAGGCCGTGACGACCAGGGCGGCGATAGCTTCGATGACGATCTTGATGCGGCCGCGGAAACCTTCCGCCGATTGTTTCGTCACCTTGAGATAGTCGTCATAAAGGCCGACGGCGCCATAGACGAGGGTGAGGAGCAGCACCGCCCAGACATAAGGATTGCGGAGGTTGCCCCACAGCAGCACGGCGACGGTCATGCCGGAGAGAATCATCAGGCCGCCCATGGTGGGCGTGCCCTGCTTCTGCAGAAGATGGCGCTCGGGTCCCTCTTTGCGGATCGGCTGACCTTTGCCCTGGCGAAGGCGCAACGATTTGATGATCCGTGGACCGAAGAGAAATACGAACAGGAATGCGGTCAGCACCGCGCCGCCGGTGCGGAAGGTGATGTAGCGGAAAACATTGAGGAAGGCGAACTCGGTGGTGAGCTCGGTCAACCAATAGAGCATCGTCTTATCCCCCGCGGCGTTCTCAAGCCGACACGCCTTCCGCTGCGAAACGGCGCTTGAGCGCCTCGATAAGCGGGGCCATGCGGCTGCCCAAAGATCCCTTGACCATGATCACGTCCCCCGGGCCTACCGCTTCCATGAGCATGGGCGCAAGCTCCTCGGCGGTCTTGGCATAGGCCCCACGCCGGCTCGCCGGCAAAGCTTGGTAGAGCGAGCCCATCAGCTCGCCGCAGGCAAAGACTACATCTACCCCTGCCCCGTCAATGCACTCCGCAAGGCTTTCGTGGAGTTTAGCCCCCTCCGGCCCGAGCTCCAGCATGTCCCCGAGCACGGCCACGCGGCGCTTGAACTCGGTGCGCGGCGTAAGCCCGAGGGTGGCAAGGGCGGCCCGCATCGAGGCGGGATTGGCATTGTAGGACTCGTCGATCAGCGCCACGGCGCCGTCCTTGGCGGCAATCACAGTGCGCGCGCCACGTCCGGCCTGGGCATGCAGGTTCGCCAGCGCTTGCGCGGCAAGTTTAAGGTCGGTGCCGGCGAGCTTCGCCGCGGCAAGCACGGCAAGCGAGTTCTGCACAACATGGCGCCCCGGCGCGCCGAGACGATAGCTCACCGTCTCGCCCATGATGTCGGCGCCGACCTGCGAACCATCGGGACCGAGATCGACGCTGACGGCGCGCGCGTCGGCTTCCTTGGCCTCGCCGAAGCTTACGATTTTCGCGCCGCGGTCACGGGCGCGCTGCGCGAGCCTTTCATAATGCGGGTTGTCGCGATTGAGGATCGCCGTGCCGCCCGGCTCAAGTCCGTCGAAGATCTCAGCCTTGGCGTCGGCAATCTCCTCGATCGAGCGGAAGAAACCGAGATGCACGGGCGCTACGGTGGTGACGATGGCGATAGCGGGGCGGATCAATTGCGTGAGTGCATGGATCTCGCCCGCATGGTTCATGCCCGCTTCGAACACGCCAAAGCGCGTGTCGCGCGGCATGTTGGCAAGCGACAGCGGCACGCCCCAATGATTATTGAAGGACTTGGCCGAGGCGTGCACCGACCCGCTCGGGGCGAGCGCGAGCTTAAGCGCCTCCTTGGTGCCGGTCTTGCCGGCGCTACCGGTGACGGCGATGACGACCGTGTTGCTGGCGCGGGCGCGTGCGGCGCGGCCGAGATCGTTCAGCGCCGCAAGCGTGTCGCCAACGCGCACCAGCCTCTCTTCGTCGCCCAAAGGAAAGGTGTCGACGATGGCGCAGGCGGCGCCTTGCTCCAACGCCGCGGCGACGAAAGCATGGCCGTCGCGGTTGGGCCCGCGGATGGCGACAAAGCCATCGCCCGCGGTGAGGTTGCGGCTGTCGATGGAGAAGCCGGTGACTTGGGTATCGGACGCGCCAAGGCTCTTGCCGCCGGTGGCGGCAACGATCTCGCCGATGGTCCAGAGGGGCTCAGCCAAGTTTCGCCTCTTGCTTCAGGGCCGCCGCTACCGCGTCGTGGTCGGAAAACGGAATGACGGTCGTGCCGATGGTCTGCCCGGTCTCGTGGCCTTTGCCGGCGACAAGCAGAACGTCGCCCGTCTTAAGCGTCGAGACCGCCTCGGCGATGGCCGTGGCACGGTCGCCGATCTCGATGGCGCCGGGCGCCGCCGCCAGAATCTCGCGCCGGATCGTGGCAGGATTTTCGCTCCTCGGATTGTCGTCGGTGACGATGGCGAGATCGGCCTTTGCCGTCGCCACCGCGCCCATCTCCGGGCGCTTGCCCTTGTCGCGGTCGCCGCCGCAACCGAACACCACCAGCAGCCGGTTGCGAACATAAGGCCGCAACGCGTCGAGCGCCTTGGCCAGCGCATCGGGCGTGTGGGCGTAGTCGATGAAGATGGGCGCACCCCCTTGCGCCGTGCCGGCGAGATCGAGCCGTCCGCGCGCGCCATGCAGGTCGGTGAGGAGCGGCAACACGTCAGCAGCCTTCGATCCCGTCGCCACACAAAGGCCTGCGGCGACCAAGGCGTTGGAGGCCTGGAAGGCGCCGACCAGCGGCAGGCGCACGCGATATTGCTTATCATCATGTTCCACAACGAGAATTTGGCCGAAGCCGTCAATCTCAGACGAGACCAGGCGCAAAGTCTTCCCCGCACGCCCGACCGAAATCAGCTTCAGTCCCCGCGCCTTAGCCGCGACCTGCGCGCCGGCCTCGCTATCGACATCGACCACCGCGGCGGCGCCTTTCGGCAAAAGTTCGGTGAACAGCCTAAGTTTCTGCGCGAAGTAGTCGGCGAAGTTCGCATGATAGTCCAAATGATCGCGCGAGATGTTGGTGAAGGCGCCGGCGGCGAGCTTCACGCCGTCGATGCGCCGCTGCTGCAATCCGTGACTCGACGCTTCGAGCGCGAGATGGGTGACGCCGTCCTCGGCCAGCGCCGCCAGGATGCGGTGCAGCGCGATCGGGTCTGGCGTGGTGTGCTTGAGGATCTCGGTGCCGCTCGGCCCCACCACGCCGACCGTGCCGAGGCTTGCCGCCGCGAACCCTTGCGCCGCCCAAAGCTGGCGCACGAAAGACACCACCGAGGTCTTGCCGTTGGTGCCGGTCACCGCGACCGTGGTCTCCGGTTGCGGGCCGAAGAAGCGCGCAGCGATCAGCGCTAGGCGCCGGCGTGGATCGCCGTCGGCGATCACCGGCATGCCTGTAGGCCTATCGGGCATGCCTTCCGGCACGAGGATCGCGGCAGCGCCGCGGCGCACGGCATCGTCGATGAAACGCGCGCCGTCGGTCGCCACGCCGGGCAGCGCGGCGAAGAGATATCCAGGCTTCACCTCGCGGCTATCGGCGGCAAGACCTCTAATCGGCACAGCGGCGAGCGGCGCAGGCAGCGTCACCTCGGGCCCGATCAGCTCACCCAGGGTCATGATCCGATATGCGCCTCGAAAAGCGGCTTTTCCTTGAGAAGCTCAAGGGCTTGGCCGGCCCCGTAACGGGCGTCTTCTAATAGGAGGCGACCACCTTGGCGTCAAATTCGCGCTGGTCGTCCTCGAGCTTGGGCGCCACGCCGAGGATCGGCCCAATCCGGGCGATGATCTTGCCGGCCGTAGGTGCGGCATTCACGCCCGCCGTCGCCGCGTTGTTGCTCGCGGCTACGCGCTGCGGCTCGTCCAGCATCACCAGCACGACATATTCGGGCGCATCGGTGGGAAAGGCGGCGAGGAAATTGGTGAGCAGCGCCGAACGGCTGTAGCGCCCGCCGACCACTTTCTCGGCCGTGCCGGTCTTGCCGCCGACGCGATAGCCTTCGGCTTCGGCGCGCTTGGCCGTGCCCTTCAGCACGTTGAGGCGCATCAGCTTCAGCATCGCGGCGCTCGTTTGCGGCTTCAGCACGCGCGGGCTCGCGCTCGCCGCATCTTCGCGCGAGCGCGGCAGGAAGGTCGGGGTCACGCCGATCCCGCCATTGAACAGCGGCAGCGAGGCAGAGGCGAACTGGAGCGGCGTCACCGACAGGCCATGACCGAAAGCGATGGTCATGGTGTTCAGCTTCTGCCAATGCGGCGGCACAATCGGCGCGGCGCTGTCGCCAAGCTCGGTAGTTGCGCGGCTGAGCAGGCCGAGCTTCTTGAGGAAGGCGCGATACCGGTCGGTCCCCATATGCATCGCCATCTTGGCCGCGCCGATATTCGACGAATAGATAAAGACCTCGGGCACGCTGAGCCGCCGCTTCTTGCCGTGGAAGTCGCTGATGGTGAAGCGCCCCGACCGGATCGGGCTCGACGCGTCATAGCTCGACTGCATGGAGGCGAGCCCGGAATCGAGCACGCCCGCGACGGTGAACATCTTGAACACCGAGCCCATCTCGTAGACGCCCGAGCCGATTCGGTTCACCCGCTCCTTGTCGAGAGCCTGCTCGCGCTTGTGTGGATCGAAGTCCGGCAGGGAGACGAGGCCCAGCACCTCGCCGGAATGCAGATCCATGACGATGCCGGCCGCGGCCTTGGCGCGGTAGGTGGCGATGGCGCTTTTCAGTTCCTGCCGCAGCACGTGCTGCACGCCGAGATCGATCGACAGCGTCACGCCCTCCCCGCCCGCCGCGTCAGAGGCGTGCGCCATGGCGAGTTGCGGATTGTCGTCGACGAATTTCTCGATGCCGGCCAGCCCCCGGTTATCGACGTCAACCAGGCCGATCACGTGGCTCGCGGTCGAGCTCATAGGATAGACGCGGCGATATTCTTCGATGAAGCCGAGGCCAGGCTGGCCGAGCGCATAGATCTCCGCCTGCTGTTTCGGCGTCAGCTCGCGCTTGATGCGCACGAAGCGCTTTCCGGCTTTCAGCCTGGCGCGGAGATCGGCGGCATTGACGTCGCGCAGCACGCTCGCGACTTGTTCCACCAGCTCGTCGCGGTCGATGACCCGCTTCGGATCGGCGTAGAGCGTCGCACCTTTGATGTCGGTGGCGAGCAGCCGGCCGTGGCGGTCGAAGATGTCGGGGCGATGAACGGTGGTGGAGATGTCCAATAACCCGCCCGAGCTCTTCTCGTCCTCGACGAAGCCGAGCGCCACGAGCTGCCCACCGATCAGAAGAAAGGCCGCGGCAAAGCCGAGACAGGCAAGCCGGAAGCGGGTGCGGCAACGCGCATGATAGGCGCGCTCGGCGCGCGCCGTGGCGGCATCTTGTTTGGCGGGTTCGGACACGGTCTTAGCGTCCCTATTGTGCCGACATCGGGATCGGCGACGGGATCGTCGCGGTGTGCCACGGTAGTGTCGCGGTCTTTGCCCATGGCAGGACCTCGGCTGGTTTCGCCGCGACCGAAGGCTGGTTGGATTTTGGCTTAGCCGAGATAGGCGGGGTTTTCTCCTCGCGCGAACGGTCGAAATCGCGGTCCGTCACCGCTTCGAGCGATACCAGCTGCCTTGGCGTCGACGCTTCGAGCTTGAGATGCTTCTTGGCTAGCCGCTCGATGCGCTCGGGCCGGTTGAGCAGACTCCATTCGGCGCGAAGCACGGCAACGGCATCGCGCTCGGTCTCGATCTCCTTGCCGATGGCGGTGATCTGGCGATCGAGCGCGCGCGCCTCGTATTTCACCTGATAGATGACACAGGCAAGCGCCACTAGGCCGAGCACCAGACAGATATTGAAGATACGCAACATGTTACGACTCGCGTCCTAAACGTTACTTCACATGAGATGCGCCATGCTGGGCACACCGAGAGCGGCAAGGTCGAGAGGATGCGCCGGGGCCTCGGTGCGCTCGCCGGCCCGAAGCCGCGCCGAGCGGGCACGCGGGTTCCGCCTGACCTCCTCCTGGCTCGGTTCTAGCGGACGCCGGTTAAGAAGACGGAAGCTTGGCGGGGGCCCTTCTCCTGAAATTTCCGGCAGATGCCGCGAGGCGCGCGGTCCGGGCGCGCTGCGACTGGCGAAGAATCGCTTGGCGATACGGTCTTCCAACGAGTGGAAGGTGACCACGACCAGCCGCCCGCCCGCTTTGAGCAGCCGCTCGGCGGCGGCAAGCCCGTTGGCCAGCTCGTCAAGCTCGTCGTTGAGATAGAGGCGAATCGCCTGGAAGGTGCGGGTGGCGGGATGCTTGGTCTCGTCGCGCTTGCGGCCGATCACCTTGGCGACGATGTCGGCAAGCTCGCCGGTTCTTGCGATCGGCTGCTCGCCGCGCCGCGCCACGATGGCCCGGGCGATGGCTCGCGCCCGCCGCTCCTCGCCGAGCACGGCGATGATCCAGGCCAGCTCCTTCTCCGGCAGCGCATTGACGATGTCGCTCGCGGTCGGCCCCTCCTCGCCCATGCGCATGTCGAGCGGACCGTCCTTGGCGAAGGAGAAGCCACGCTCTCCCGTGTCGAGCTGCATGGAGGACACGCCGAGATCGAGCGTCACGCCGTCAACGGAGGTGAAGCCTTCGCTCGCGGCGAGCGCCTCCATCTCGCTGAAGCGGCCGAGCACGGCCATTAGGCGTCCGGGATATTTCTCGGCAAGCCGGCCGCTCAAGCGAAACGCTTCGGCGTCGCGGTCGATGGCGATGATCTTGCAGTCGGCTTGCTGAAGAATGGCTTCCGTGTACCCGCCGGCGCCGAACGTTCCGTCGATGATGATGTCGCCGGACTTAGGCGCGAGAGCCTGGAGAACCTCCGAGAGCATCACGGGAATGTGGCGGGCCGGTCCGCCTACGGCAGCCGTGCTGCCGTGACCCGCCATCATTCCCGTGCTCCCTCTGGCCCGCCGCGATCGCGGCGCCCCGCGCCGAGTAGTTTGCGGAGGTCGCGCACTTTCTGGCGCGCTTCCGCTTGATAGGCTTCGAAACGCTTCGGTTCCCACAGCTGAAACTTCTCGCCGAGGCCGACAAAAGTAATCTGATTGGTAATCCCGGCGTGTTCGCGCAGACGCTCGGGGAGAATGGTGCGTCCATCCTGATCGATGGTGAGAATTTCGCTGGTGCCGAACAGCGCCGTGGCGAGCTGGTCGCGCTCGTCCGAATAAGGCGCGAGGTCTTCGACGAGGGCGTTGATCTTGTTGAGAAGACGTTGGCCACCGGCGTCGAGCGCAGGCGCATCGAGCGACGGGTAGCAATAAATGCCCTCAAGGCCATCTTTGGCGAGGACTGTGCGGAAGGAAGCCGGGATTGAGACGCGGCCTTTGGTGTCGATCTTATTGGTGAAAGTCGAGACAAACTGGTCCATCTCCCCCTCGCGCACCTTGAGCCGACGCGGATGACAAACAGCGCTTCGGGTGCAGGCCTACGCCCCGTGAAAAAAAATTAGGTGGAAGAGGCGGCGCGTGTCCCCCGTGGCCTCTAAGGAGCGCAGCCAGCCTCTCCCACCTCACTCACCGAACGGGCAGTGGTGGGATAGCATGGGATTTTATGGGCGTCAATGGAAAGTGCCGGGCTGGCGGTGCTGAACCCGGGAAATCACAACAGGAAGCGGCAAGCTTCTTCATTTTTGGTTAACCGCGTCGATTGCCGCTCGCGGGCGAAGCGCATACAAATGAGTCCGACGGGGTTTAGCGCTTCGCCAAACTGATTCGCGGGACCGATTCCGTGTTCAGGCAGGCGTGTCGCCTGGATTGGAATGAGGGGCCGAGGGTCTTGCGGCAGAGAGGGCTAAAGACGGCGATCGGCGTAGCGGCTATGTCGCTGATGCTTGCCGGCTGCGGGCTCAGCGTCGGTGACGGCTTTGCCGGGTCTTATGCCAGGCTCGGACCCGCAGAGTCTCCCGTGCAGCTCTATTACGAGGCTATGGGCGACGGTCCGCCTGTGCTCCTCATCCACGGCTTCGGTGCCAGCACCTATACGTGGCGGCACATCACGCCCGAGCTTGCCCGCGACCACCGAGTCATCGCCGTCGACCTGAAAGGCTTCGGACAATCCGACAAGCCGTTCGACGAACGCTATTCGGTGTTCGATCACGCGGATCTGCTCGCGCAGTTCATCGAGGAGCACGATCTGCGCAACCTGACCGTGGTCGGGCATTCCTATGGCGGGGGCATCGCCTTGCTGCTCGCGCTCGAGGCCAATCGGCGGCTCGGCAACCGCATCGCCAAGCTCGTGCTGCTCGACACCATCGCCTATCCGCAAAACGTACCGGTGTTTTTCCGCATGCTCAGCACGCCGCTCATCTCGCATCTCGGCGTGCGCATGGTGCCGCCTTCGGTGCAGACGCGGGTGGCGCTGCAGATCGCCTATTTCGACAACAGCAAGATCGAGGACAGCGAGGTCGAGGTTTACGCCGCGCCGCTGAAGACCGCGGCGGGCAAGCACGCCATCATCCACAGCGCACGCCAGATCGTGCCGGAAGATCTGGAGCAGATTTCCGAACGCTATGACTCCATCGAGCTGCCGACGCTCATCCTGTGGTGCGACCACGATCGCATCGTGCCGATCGATGTGGGATTGAAGTTGAGGCGCACGCTGCCGAACTCAAGCCTGAAGCTGGTCCGAGATTGCGGGCACATGCCGCAGGAGGAGCAGCCCGAGCAGACGCTGAAGCTGCTCATGGGCTTTATCGGTGGCTGAGAGAATTTTTCAGGGCATCTAAATTGGAGGCCGGCGCGAAGGGGTCGCCCACGCGCCGGCCATACTATGCCACCAAGCCTGTAAGCCGGGTTCTGTGCCCGCGCCTTGCGACGCAGCGATGGCCATTCATCTGGGGCGTCCGTTGCCGGACGCCTCATGCAACCAACCCGGGCGGCTCATCTGGAAGGGACTGGCGGGTCGCCCCGCCGCGCCGCCCCTATTCGGTCTTGCTCCCGGTGGGGTTTGCCGTGCCGCCTTTGTTACCAAAGACGCGGTGCGCTCTTACCGCACCCTTTCACCCTTGCCTCACGTCTTCGTCTCCGAAGATGCGGGGCGGTTTGCTTTCTGTGGCACTGTCCCTGGGGTTGCCCCCGCCGGAAATTATCCGGCACCGTACTTCCATGGAGCCCGGACTTTCCTCCCCGCCCGCCGATACGCTGGCACTGGCGGAGCGGCCATCCGGCCTGCTGACAGGGGTAATAAGGGGTGTTGGGCGGCTTCCGTCAAGTCATTGACGATGCGCCGTGTTTCGAAGCCGCCGGCGATTTTGCGCCCGAACTGTTCCAGGCCTCCAATGGCCAGCTAGTTGCCGCCTGTAACGGCAATTTGATCGCGCGATTGCCATTTCTTCCCGTATTTTACCGACCATTCGCTGCACGCCCGGCCTGACAAGGAGCGGCGGCATTAGGAGACACCAAGGCAATGACACGCATTTTCGCTGATGGGCGGCGCGCCTGGTTGGCACGGTCCGCCATGCTCGCGGCCGTTCTGGGCCTCATGGCCGGCCTCCCCGCATCGGCAGCCGAGTTCGACGACAGCTGCGCCATGGGGCTCGCTTCGGGCCAGATGGCTAAGACCGATTGCTCGGTCAATTGGACCGACACCGACGGCAAGGTCTATTGCTTCTCGACCGAAACCTCGAAGGAGGCCTTCCTCAAGAACCCGGAAGAGAATCTCAAGAAGGCGCGCGACTTCCTCGCCAGCAAGCAGGCAGACGCCGCCGCCGGCAAAAAGGATTTCGGCGAGGCGGACGTTAATGCCCGCGTCGCGGAGGTGATCGCCGAGCGGTCGAAGGACGGCGCCTTCGTGTTCCACGATCCCAAGCTCGACACCGACCTCAACCTGATCTTCGAGCAGATCAGGGTGGTGCGCGGCATGAGCGGCTATGGCTGGTTCGCCAATGCCATCTTCCACGATCAAAATGAGCCCAAGAAGCAATACGCCCTCGATTTCTGGTTCAAGCCGGTCGGCGACCAGTTGAAGCTCGTCGATATCAGGGTGCAGAAAGGCCCGCGCCGCGACGGCGACGGCTGGATCATGATAACGCGGCTTCCCGTTGCCTGGTGGTGGCTCCCGGTGCAGGAGCATCCCGGCGACATGGAGGTGACGCGCGCCTGGCACGTGATGAGCGCAATTCACAATTACATCGCCGCCAACAAGAACGATAAAGGCGCTCTCGAGGTGACGGACGAGACGACCGGCGAGACCGTTCCGCTCGAATTCATCGAGATGCACCAGCCGGTCAGGCGTCTCAAATCCGACGGCCAGTATTTCGCCTGCACCGATTTCCGCAAAGTCGGCAGCAAGGATGAATATTACGACGTCGATTTCTGGGTGGACGAGAAAACCGGCAAGCTGAAGGTGGGCGCCGTCAAGCTGCACAAAGTCCCGGTCCAGGAGGATGGCATCTGGACGCAAATTCCCCGTTACAAGTTCGAGGACACGGAGTTTGACGTCACCAATTGATCGCGCAATCGTGATTTGGGCCACATATCTCCGCCACGTTGTACGTCGATAAAAGACTTCGGCGAACCGGGATCCCGCACCGGTCGCCATGACAGATGCTCGATGCGGAGAGGAGACTACTAATGAGAGCTTACATTGCGTCAGTCGTAGCCGGCTCGTTGATGCTCGCAACCGCAGCCGTCGCCGCCACCGGCGAGTACGACAATATGTGCACGATGGGCCTGGCGATGGGCAAGGAAGTCAAGACGGACTGCACCATCAACGGTCAGATCGACGGCAAGACTTATTGCTTCGGCTCGGAAGAGGCCAAGACCACGTTCATGAAAGACCCGAAGGGCAACCTCGCCAAGGCCGAAGCCTATCGCATGAAAAAGTAGTAGCACCCGCCCCTTTTGATGCGCAGACGTAAGGCCCGCTTCAACTTGCAAGCGGGCCTCTTTGCACCCAGTCAAGCGATGGCATTGATTTTGTCCATTGACCGCGCCAATGGTTTTGTCCATTGACGCCCGCCGCTTTCATCAACCAACGGCCTCATTCAACATCGGAGAGGAACGACCATGACTAGAGCGTGTCTTGTTTCCGCCCTTGCCGGCGCCGCCCTGCTCGGCTTCAGCACTGGCGCCATCGCCGCCGTCGCCGGCGAGTTCGGCAATTACTGCGCCATGGGCCTGACCAAGGGTGAGAAGAAGCTCACCGATTGCTCGATCAGCTCGAAGATCGACGGCAAGACCTATTGCTTCGGCAACAACGCCGCCAAGGAAGCGTTCATGAAGGACTCGGCCGCCAACGTCGCCAAGGCCCAGGAGACATTCTCGGCGCCCGCGCAATAGCTGCTACGCCGAACAGGCTACCGGTAAAAGGCCCGCGCCAATTCGGTTGCGGACCTTTTTCGTATCAGGCGACAGGCGTGCCGCGGCGCGCACTGAGAAGCCGGTCCAGAGTTTCGCGGGTCGACAGATCGGCGCGGCCACTCACGAGCGCCGGCCTGAAATGGCGCTGGAAGGCTTCCACCACCTGCTCCAGCCCACGCCCATAGGTGGTGGTCACCTCGACGCCGTAACCGTATTCGAGCAGCGCCTTTTGCAACTCGGCGACGTTCGTGCCTTCGTCGCCCGCGCCCAAGCCTTCATCGCCGCCGATGTCAGCGGGCTCGACCCAAAGCCCGATGCCGGCACGCGCAAGCCGTTCCCAGTCGAACTTCTCGCCTGGATCGCGTTTCCGCCCCGGCGCGATATCGGAATGGGCGAGCACGCGGTCGGGTGGAATGGTGTGGCGGCACAAGATGTCGAGGCAGAGCGCTTCAAGCGCCTGCATCTGCGTTTCGGTGAAGTCGGGATAATCGAAATCGTGACCGGGATTGTGAATCTCGATGCCGATGGAGCAGGAATTGAGGTCGATCTCGCCCGCCCATTGGCTCTGGCCGGCATGCCAGGCCCGCTCCTCTTCCGCCACGATCTGCGCGATGCGCCCCTCCTCGTCGACGAGGTAATGAGCCGAGACCTTGGCCTCCTCGCGCGTCAGCCAGTCGAGCGCCGCGTCCGACGACTCCATGCCGGTGTAATGAAGGATGAGCATGTCGGGGGTACGGCCGCCCACCCTCGCCTCGCGATTGGGCGACGGGCACCACAAGGTTGCCAGTTTGGAATCAGGCGCGACGGTCATTCTTTCAACATTGTCATTGCCCGGCTTGACCGGGCAATCCAGTAACCCATGCGTCGAAGACAATACAGGGTAGTGGTTACTGGATGCCCGCTTGCGCGGGCATGACATCACTCCGGCTCAGCGGCAAGTCGCACGCGGAGCTACATCCCGCGCTCCCTGGCGATGGAGTCATAGGCCTCGTTGATGGTGGCGACCTTATCGGTGGCGATGGCGATGAACTCCGGCGGCACGCCGCGCGCGATCAGCTTGTCGGGATGATTGTCGGACACCAGCCTGCGGTATTGGGTCTTCAGCTCCTCGTTGCTGACCGACGGCTTGATACCCAGCACATCGTACGGATTGCGCTTGGAGGCAACGACGTGACGCGCCTTGATGTAGCTGAACTCGGTGTCGGTGAAGCCGAAGCGCTTGGCGACCTGAGCCAGGAATTTCTCTTCGTTGCCGTGCAGCGCTTCGTCCGCCTTGGCGATGTGGAACAGGCCTTCGAGCACGTCCTCGAGTAGCTTGCGATTGTCCTTGAACATGGTCGAGAGCTGCTCGGCATAAGCCTCGTAGCCGGCCACGTCCTGCTTGGCGAGATTGAATACGCGGGCGACGTTCTTCATCTCGCCGTCCGGCACCTTGAACACTTCCTTGAAGGCCGAGACTTCGTCCATGGTGACGACGCCGTCGGCCTTGGCCATCTTGGCGCCGAGCGCGATCACGCCCACGGTGAAGGCCACCTGGTTCTCGGCCTGACCGTCCTGCTCCTGATCGCGGTCGATGACATAGTGCCCGGCCATGCCGCCGAGCAGCGCACCGATCGGGCCTCCGATCGCGAGCCCCGCGGCCGCGCCTGCGAGCTTACCCCACACCGACATTGCCAAACTCCCCCAGAGGACGTTGCTTGCTATAGAGCATAAGGACTTTTGGCCGTGGCTGCATGTGGATAATCATGTGGATATCCATGTCGCGGCGCTCCGCGCCGCACCCTTACGACCCGCGAAAATTGGCCAGGATCGAGAGTTTGGGCTCGTCCACTTCGAGGCCCGCCTGGAGGCGCCGCTCGACATGCCAGGAGCGGGCGAAAGTCCAGCCGAACAACCAAAGCGTACCCACGGCGTTGGCGGCGCTCATGACCCACACGAAGGTCGAGCCAAGCGCCATGAGGTTGGCAAGGGCGAGAAGGAAGGCCTGGATCACGATGCCGAAGCCCCCGGCCACGACGATGGCCGCGCTAAACGAGGTGATGAAGACCATCAGCGGATTGCCGCTCCCCTTGGGCGCGGGACGATCGGAAGCTTCGGTATCCATAGTACGGTCAACCTTCGGGAATTGGCCTTGGGCCCGGTCCCTCATAGCCGAGCAAGGCCAGGTGAGACAAGGGGCTGGTGGGACGAAATCAGGCGAAGATCAGCTTGAGCAGAAAGGCGCCGGCAATGATGGCCACAGCGGCGTTGATCTCGCTGACGCGCCCGGAGACCGCCTTCAGCGTCACATAGGCGATGAAACCGAGCCCGATGCCTGTGGCGATGGAATAAGTCAGCGGCATGAGGAAGGCGATGGCGAGCGCCGGGATGTAGTCCGTGGCGTCCTCCCATTCGATGGCGCCGAGGCTCGTTACCATCAGGCAGGCGACGAAAAGCAGCGCCGGGGCCGTGGCGTAAACCGGCACGGTTTGCGCAAGCGGCGCGAGGAACAGGGCGAGGAGAAACAGCACGCCTACAAAGATCGCAGTCAGCCCGGTGCGTCCGCCCTCCTTCACGCCCGCGGCGCTCTCGATATAGGCGGTGTTGGTCGAGGTGCCGAGGGCCGCGCCGAGCATTGCCGCGCCTGAATCGGCGAGCAGCGCCTGGCGAAGCCGTGGCAAGCGCCCCTCTTCGTCGAGGAACCCGGCCTGGCGCGCGACGCCGATCAGCGTGCCCGCCGTGTCGAGCATGGTCACCAGAAGCAGCGTCAGCACGATGACTACGAGCCCGAGTTGAAACACGCCGGCCACATCCATTTGCAGGAAGGTCGGTGCGATCGAGGGCGGCGGCGCGGCGAAGCCGTGCCAAGGCTCGAGCCCGAGTGCGACCGCGGCGGCGGTGACGGCCAGCACGCCGATGATGATGGCGCCCGTCACGTTGCGCACGGAAAGCCCGGCGATAAGGAAGAAGCCGATCGCCGCGAGCCAGGCATGCGGCTTTCCGAGGTCGCCAAGGGTGACGAGTGTGACGGGATCGTCGACGATGATGCCCGCGTTCTGCAAGCCGATCAGCGCGAGGAACAGGCCGATGCCCGCGGCGATGCCGAGCTTCAAATTCATGGGGATGGCGTCGATCAGCCAGGCGCGCAGTGGCGACAGCGACAGCGCGAAGAACAGCACACCGGACATGAACACGCAGCCGAGCGCGAGCTGCCAATTGCCGCCAAGCTCGGGCACCACGGTGAAGGCGAAATAGGCGTTGAGCCCCATGCCGGGTGCCATGGCGATGGGGTAGTTGGCGTAGAGCCCCATCATGATGGAGCCGGCCGCGGCGGCGAGGCAGGTGGCGACGAACACGGCGCCATGATCCATGCCCGCCTGTTGTAGGATCGCCGGGTTGACGAACATGATGTAGGCCATGGTGAGAAAGGTGGCGATGCCGGCGCGGAGCTCGGTGAGGACGTTCGTGCCTTGCGCCGCCAAGCCGAAGAAGCGGTCGAGCATGCCATGCGGCTCCGTCTTGGCGGCCATCGTTTCCCCCTTGTCATTGCCCGGCTTGACCGGGCAATCCAGTAATCCCCGGCGGCCTTTGATCGCCGACGCTAGTGATTACTGGATTCCCGCCTGCGCGGGAATGACAATGCCGCACGAAGAGGAAAGTACATGGCAATCTATGCGCTCGACGGCCAGAGCCCGGAACTCCCGGCCGACGGTCTCTATTGGGTGGCCGAGACCGCCTCGGTGATCGGCCGCGTGCGGCTACATTCGGAGGTGAGCGTCTGGTACGGCTCGGTGCTGCGCGGCGACAATGAGTGGATCGAAATCGGCGCGCGCTCGCAAATCCAGGACAATGCCACACTGCACACCGATCCCGGCTTTCCGCTGACCATCGGTCGCGACTGCGTCATCGGCCATAACGTGGTGCTGCATGGCTGCACCATCGGCGATGCCAGCCTGATCGGCATGGGCGCGATCGTGCTGAACGGCGCCAAGATCGGTTCGAACTGCCTGGTGGGCGCCGGCGCCCTGATCACCGAAGGCAAGGAATTTCCCGATGGCGCCGTAATCCTCGGCGCGCCGGCCAAGGCAGTGCGCGAGACCGACGAGAAGGCGCGCGCCATGATTGCCCGCGCCGCAGACGTCTATGTGAAGCGCTGGAAGCGCTACCAAGCGGGGCTCAAGCGCATCGGATGAGCATGAGCGGCAAATGGCAGTTTTTCATCGATCGCGGCGGGACTTTCACCGACATCGTCGCGCGTGCCCCTGACGGGCGGCTGCTGACTCGCAAGCTGCTGTCGGAAAATCCGGAAGCCTACAAAGACGCCGCCATCGCCGGCATCGCCGACCTGCTCGGCGTGAAGCGCGGGCGGCCATTGCCATCCGATCTGATCGAGAGTGTGCGGATGGGCACCACCGTCGCCACCAATGCGCTGCTCGAGCGCAAGGGCGATGCCGTCCTGCTCATCGTCAGCGAGGGATTCCGCGACGCGCTCGAGATCGGCTATCAGGCGCGGCCCAAGATCTTCGCGCGCCGCATCGAGAAGCCTTCGATGCTTTACGCGCGGGTGGTCGAGATGCCCGAGCGCGTGCGCGCCGACGGCAGCGTCGAGACGCCGCTCGACCGCAATGCTGTCCGTTCGGCGCTGCAAGCGGCGCGCGCCGAGGGCATTTCCGCCGTGGCCATCGTGTTCATGCACGCCTACGCCCATCCGGCGCATGAACGCGCGGCAGCCATGCTGGCCCGCGAGGTAGGCTTCACGCAAATCTCGGCAAGCCATGAGGTCAGCCCGCTGGTCAAATTCGTCGCCCGCGGCGACACCACGGTGGTCGACGCCTATCTCTCGCCGCTGCTGCGCCGCTACGTCGACCGCGTCGCTGCCGCGCTGGCGGCAGAGGCGGCAAAACCCAGACTCCTGTTCATGCAGTCTTCGGGCGGTCTGACCTCGGCGAATTTATTCAGGGGCAAGGACGCCATCCTGTCGGGACCGGCGGGCGGCGTGGTGGGCGCGGTGGAAACGGCGCGCCAGGCAGGCTTCGGCAAGACCATCGGCTTCGACATGGGCGGCACCTCGACCGATGTCTGCCACTATGACGGCGCCTATGAGCGCAGCTTCGAGAGCGTGGTGGCGGGTGCGCGGGTGCGCGCACCGATGATGCTGATCCACACCGTGGCGGCGGGCGGCGGCTCGATCCTACATTTTGACGGCGCCCGCTTCCGTGTCGGGCCTGACTCCGCGGGGGCCGATCCCGGTCCCCTCGCCTACCGGCGCGGCGGGCCGCTGACCGTCACCGACGCCAATGTGATGACGGGCAAGCTAAGACCTGAGTTCTTCCCTCGTATTTTCGGCCCCGGGCAAGACCAACCGCTCGATGCAGGCGCGGTGCGCAAGGCGTTCAAGGCGCTGGCGCGCAAGCTCGGCGACGGCCGCGCGCCGGAAGATATCGCCGACGGCTTCATCAGGATCGCCGTGCAGAACATGGCGAACGCCATCAAGACCATCTCGGTCCAGCGCGGCTACGACGTCACCGATTATGTGATGAATTCCTTCGGCGGCGCGGGCGGCCAGCATGCCTGCCTGGTGGCCGACGCGCTCGGCATCAAGCGCGTGCTGATCCATCCGCTATCCGGCGTGCTCTCGGCCTATGGCATGGGCCTCGCGTCGCTCCGCGCCACGCGCACCCATGCGGTGCTTCAGCCTTTCGACAGACGCGGCCTCGCTGTGCTCGCGAAAATCCGTACGCCGCTGGAAATCGAGGTCAAGCAGGAGCTCATCCGCCAAGGCGTGGAAGCGAATGCGATCCACGTCACCGTGCACGCCCATCTTCGTTACGCCGGCACCGACAGTTCGCTTCCCATACCCGTGACGAGTCTTAAGACCATGCGCGCACGGTTCGAAAAGGCGCATTTGCAGCGTTTTGGGTTCGTCAGTCCCGAGAAGGAAATCGAGATCGAGGCGGTCGAGATCGAAGCAATCGGCGGTGGCGAGACAGTCGAGGGGTTGAAGCCGTCTGCCAAATCCAAGAAAGCGCTCGAGCCGCACGCCGAGACTGAAATCTTCACCGGCGGCATCTGGCACGAGGCACCGATCTACCTCCGCGCCGATCTTCGCCCGAGCCACCGCCTGCAAGGACCGGCGCTGATCATCGAGGACCATCAGACGGTGATGGTCGAGCCTGGGTGGCGGGTCGAGGTCACCGCCAAGGACGATCTCCTGCTCACCCGCATCGAGCGGAAGGCCGCGGTGCGCGTGGCGGCCAAGGCCGATCCGGTGATGCTCGAAGTGTTCAACAATCTGTTCGTGTCGGTCGCCGAGCAGATGGGCTACGTGCTGCAGAACACGGCGCGCTCGGTGAATATCCGGGAGCGGCTCGATTTCTCCTGCGCCATCTTCGATGCGCACGGCCGCCTCATCGCCAACGCGCCGCATATCCCGGTGCATCTCGGCTCGATGGACCGAAGCGTCGAGACCGTGCTGCGCGAAACCGGCACGAGCCTCAAGCCTGGCGAAGTCTATATGCTGAACGCGCCTTATAATGGCGGTACGCACCTTCCTGACATCACCGTAATTACGCCGGTGTTCGGCGCAGACCGCGACCTGCTGTTCTTCGTCGCCGCGCGGGGCCATCACGCAGATATCGGCGGAATCGCCCCAGGCTCGATGAGCCCGCATGCCAAATCGATCGAGGAGGAAGGCATCTATATCGATCCCTTCAAGCTCGTGAGCCGGGGCCGCTTCCGTGAGAAGGCTGTGTTCAAGCTTCTGACCGAGGCCCCCTACCCTGCGCGCAACCCCGGGCAGAACATCGCCGACCTCAAGGCGCAGGTCGCCGCCAACGAGACGGGCGTCGCCGAGCTGCACAAAATGGTCCGCCATTACGGGCTCGCCACGGTGCAAGCCTATATGGGCCATGTGCAGGACAACGCCGCGGAAGCGGTGCGGCGCGTGATCGTGAAATTGAAAAATTCGCGCTTCACGGTGGAGACCGATCAGGGCAGCCGCATCGAGGTCGCCATCGGCATCAACCGCAAGCGCAACCGGGCGACGGTCGATTTCACCGGCACCAGCGCGCAGACCTCGGACACGTTCAACGCACCGGAGCCGATCACGCGCGCCTGCGTGCTCTATGTGTTCCGCACGCTGGTCGACGACGACATTCCGTTGAACGCGGGCTGCCTTCGCCACATCAAAATCGTGGTGCCCAAGGGCTCGCTGCTCAAGCCTCGTTTTCCGGCGCCGGTCGCGGGCGGCAATGTCGAGACCAGCCAAACCATCGTGAATTGCCTGTTCGGCGCGCTCGGGGTGCTTGGTTCGGCGCAAGGCACCATGAACAATCTCACCTTCGGCAATGCGCGCTACCAATATTACGAGACCATCTGCTCGGGCGCGCCGGCCGGTCCCGGCTTCGACGGCGTGCCTGCGGTGCAGACGCATATGACCAATTCGCGGCTCACCGACCCGGAAGTGCTTGAGGTGCGCTACCCGGTGCTGCTCGAGCGTTTCGAGATCGCGCGCGGCTCGGGCGGCAAAGGCGAATTTTACGCCGGCGACGGCACGCTGCGCGTCATTCGATTCCTGGAGCGGATGGATTGCGCGATTCTCTCGGGCTTCCGTCAGATGCGGCCCTTCGGCCTGTTCGGCGGCGAGCCGGGCGCGCTCGGCGCGAACTGGGTGAAGCGCAAGGACGGGCGGCTCGAACGTCTGCAAGGCTCCGATCAGACCGTGCTGGAAGCGGGCGAAGCCATAATCATCAAGACGCCCACCGGCGGCGGCTACGGCAACAAGAGCAAGCGGAACCGCTAACAGACGACATTTTGGATCACACCAAACGAAAGGGCGCGGGACCGAAATCCCGCGCCCTCGTACTGTTGCCTCTCTACGCTTCGCTCGTCCGCAGGGTCGTCCGAGCTTAAACGGTCGTCGGCGCGCCGCCGCTTCTGCGTTCGGCCATGAACTGGTCGAACTCAGCCTTGTCCTTGGCGTGCCGGAGGCGCTGCAGGAAGGCCTGGAACTCGCTGGCCTCCTCCTCCAACCGCTTCAGGGTCTCCTGGCGATAGGCGTCAAAGGCGCGATTGCCAGTCGAGCTGAACGTACCCACGCCGCCGCCGAAGCGCTGCACCTCAGAATTGAAATAGTCGCGCCAAGCCATTCGATTTCCGCATCCCATGCGTCCACTCCAGATCAGATAGGCCAAAACACCAAGGCCGACAGGCCACCAGAGAAGGAAACCGACAATCGTGGCTGTGATCCACGCCGGCTTCCCATACTCGTCAAGGGTCGCAACCAGTTGCATCGGGGGAGTCCTTCCTTCGGTGTGAATGTTATTCACATTTACATAGATGCGGTGCCTTGGCAAGCAGGTCAAGGGCGCGCGCTGAAAATATGGTGTGGATGGCGGCATTCAATGAGCCGAGCCCGCGCCAAGGAATTTTAACCGTCCCTGGGCCAGATTCCGTCAGATTCTGGGGACTATCGGCTGGGGCGAAACTTGGACAACTCCACGATGACAGTGTTGCGCCGCCGGGTGAGCATCGGGCTCGCGGCGGCATTGCTCCTGGCCTTTGCCGGCCTGGACGTCGCCCAGTCGCGCAGTTTGCGCGACCACAAGCCCCATCACGGGGTGAAGGCCGCGCACGCCATGCCGGTACAGGGCATCGACGTGTCCTATTGGCAGGGCGACATCGATTGGCACAAGGTGCGTGGCGCCGGCATTCGCTTCGCCTTCATCAAAGCGACGGAAGGCGGCGATCATCTCGATCCGAAATTCCTCGACAATTGGGTGGCCGCGAAGCGCGCCGGCATCGCGCGCGGCGCCTATCACTTCGTCTATTGGTGCCGTCCGGCGCATGAGCAGGCGCTGTGGTTCATACTGAACGTGCCGCCCGACGCCGACGCCCTGCCCCCCGTGCTCGATGTCGAATGGAACAGCCATTCCAAGAGCTGTCCCGGCAGAGTGTCGCGCGAATTGGCGCTCGCCAAGATGAAGACCATGCTCGATGCCATGCAGGCGCATACCGGCAAGCGGCCGATCATCTACACCGACCCCGCCTTTCACCGCGACGTGCTCGCCGGCGAATTCGCCGAGTATCATTTCTGGCTGCGCTCGGTCGCCGCGCAGCCGCAAAAGATCTACGGCAAACGCAGATGGGCGTTCTGGCAATTCACCCAGACCGGCCATGTGCCGGGTGTCAAAGGCAAGGTCGATCGCAACGCCTTCAACGGCACGGAGGGAGATTGGGACCGCGTGCTTAAATGGCTGATGTCGAGCCGCTAGCGCGCGTCCGCGTGGACCCGGCTTCTGCCGGCGTGCGGTGACACCTCCATGGCCTTCGGCTGCCTTCGGCGGCCACCTCAGGATGACGCTGCAGATTTATCGTCAGGCAGGATGCCGAGTCCTTTCAGATAGACCAGGGTAGCGCTTTCCAGGATCTCCTCGGGCTTCATCGGCACCTTGCGCGCGGCTAATCCGCCTTGGGCGAACAGCGTGGCCACGCCATGCGAAATCGCCCACAGATGCAGGCTCATCAGCTTGACCGGAGGCCGCTCGGCCTCGGGCAACTGCCGGCAGAGCGCCGCGGCCGCCTGCTGGAGAATGTCGAAGGCGCGCTCGGCCGCCGGGATGGTCTCGCCCTCGGTGCCGGGCCTGAGGCCCGTCTCGAACATCACCGTGTAGCTCGCCGGCTCCTCGCGCGCGAAGGCGAGATAGGCGCGGCCGAGATTCTCGAAGGCGGTGAGCGGCGTCGGCACGCCGTTGTTCCACGCCATGTCGAGGCGCGCGGCGAAGCGCTCGAAGCCGGCCCGCGCCACCTCGGCCAGCAGCGCCTCGCGGTCGCGGAAATGGCGATAAGGCGCCGCCGGGCTCACCCCGGCGAGGCGCGCGGCCTGGGTCAGGCTGAAGCCCGTGGGCCCGTATTGCTCGATCAGCTTGCGCGCCGCCTCGAGCAGCACCTCTTTGAGGTTGCCGTGGTGGTAGGAATGCGGACGGCGCCAGCCGCGTTCGGAGGGACTCATGTAAAGGGCTTTTACATCAACCCGCCCGCCGCCGCCAGGAGCCGCGCAACAGTCGGTTAAGGCGCGCTAATGCCAGTTTCGCCTTGCGTGCCACCGTTGCATGGTGAGAGTCGCGGGCCGAGAGACGGGAAGCATCATGAGCAAGCGCCGCACTGCCAGGCGCCCACGCGCCGCGAAGCGGGATTTACGCTCAACCCTCGCCGCCGAGGCACCGGTGGTGACGGGCATCGCCACGCTCGTCATCGTTTACGCACTCCAGCAGCCTCTCTTCGCGGACCTGCACAATTATCCGCTCACCCTGCTGCTGTTTCTCTGGCTGTTCGGCACCATGCTGTGGTGCGCTTTTGGCGCCGTGCGCCATGCCGACGCCATCGCCGCGCGGTTGGGCGAGCCCTACGGCACGCTCGTCCTCACGCTTTCGGTCATCGTCATCGAGGTATCGCTGATCGCCTCGGTCATGCTGAACGGTGACAACAATCCAACGCTCGCCCGCGACACCATGTTCGCCACGCTGATGATCGTGCTGAACTTCATGGTCGGCCTGGCGCTCGTCATCGGCGCGCTGCGTCATTTCGAGCAAAGCTACAATCTCGGCGGCGCCCGCGCCTATCTCTCGGTGATTGCCGCGCTCGTGGTCTTCACGCTCATCTTGCCGAACTACATGCTGACCGAGCCCGATCCGAGCCAGGCGCCGGCCCAGACGCTCCTCTTCGTAGCCATCCCCCTTCTGTTCTATGCGGTCTTCATCTTCTTCCAGACGGCGCGGCATCGGGCGCTATTCGACGAGCCTATCTCCGGCGGCACGCCAAAAAGCGCTCGTCGAGAGGCCGCGCATCAAGCCCCGGCGGAAGGCTCGCTCGCCTTTCACGTCATGATGCTGGTCATTACCCTGATTGTTGCCGTGCTGCTCGCCAAGTTCCTCGCCGTCATCGTCGATTTCGGTCTTGAGGATCTCGATCTGCCCGACGCGTTCGGCGGGTTGCTGGTCGCCATTCTGGTGCTGGCTCCGGAAGGGCTCAGCGCCTTCCAGGCGGCGCTCAAAAATCGTCTGCAGCACGCCGTCAATGTATGCCTCGGCTCGGCGCTCGCCACCATCGGCCTCACCGTTCCCGCGGTCTTGATCATCGGGTACATCACCGTGCGCGAGGTGCATCTTGGCCTCGCCCCGGTGGAGACGGTCTTCATGTTGCTCACGCTGTTCGTGAGCGGACTAACCTTCGGCGGGGCGCGCACCAATGTGCTGCAAGGCATCGTGCACCTTGCTTTGTTCATCGTGTTCGTGGCGCTGATCTTCAGCCCTTGAACGCTCTCACGCCTTATGGCGGCGAGGCTCGGGGGCGTAGGTGTTGCGCTCGCGGATGAGGCCGTTACGGCCATGGAGCAGCGCCTCGGCGCGCTCCTTCCGGGCGATGGATTTGGCCCGTTCCCAGGCCTCGCTCTGGGTCTTGAATACCGCGATCGGCGCCAAGGCCCCCTCGGCTTTGACGGCCCAGCCGTCCCCATGACTGACCACGTGCTGGTTCTTGCCCATGGCTCCACCCCGCCGGCTACGGGCACTATAGTCGAGGCCGGTGCGGCATAGAAGCAAAGCCACCGCGACGGCGCTGTGCTATCGAGTGTCAGACCAACCGCCCCGACGACCTCCCTATGGACGCACGTCTCTCCAAGAACCCGCTCAAGGTCGGCTGGCGCGAATGGGTCGGCCTCCCCGACCTTCGCGTCGACGCCATCAAGGCGAAGATCGACACCGGCGCCCGGACCAGCGCCCTGCATGCCTACCGCATCGAGCCGTTCCGGCGCGCCGGTGCGCTATGGCTCCGATTCGAACTCAACCCGATCCAGCGCAGCCACGCGATGCAGGTGAAGTGCGAGGCCCGAGCCGTGGGCGAGCGCACGGTGCGGAATACGGGCGGCGGCATCGAGCGCCGATACATCATCACCACTTTGCTCAAGCTCGGCGAGACGACCTGGATCATCGAACTTGCCCTCACCAATCGCGACCATATGGGATTTCGCATGCTGCTCGGCCGCACCGCGCTTCAGGGCCGGGTGCTGATCGAGCCGGGGCGTTCTTTCCTATTGGGTGTGAGACCGGCGGGACTTTCCGGGAAGCGCCGCCCTCCCCACCTTCGCTCAGGCAAGTCGCTTCGGTAAATCTCCTCCCATCAGAGAACCTCCCATGAAGATCGCGTTGCTCGCGCGCAATCCCCGTCTCTACAGCCATCGCCGCATCTGCGAAGCGGCGCGCGTACGCGGCCATGAGATCGAGGTGATCAACACGCTGCGCGTCTCCATCAACATCACCTCGAAGCGGCCTTCGCTCTATTACCGCAAACGCCAGCTCGAAGATTTCGACGCGGTGATTCCGCGTATCGGCGCCTCCATCACCTTTTACGGACTTGCCGTGCTTCGCCAGTTCGAGGTCATGGGCGTGTATCCGTTGAACGAGTCTGTGGCCATCGGCCGCTCACGCGACAAGCTCCGCTGCCTACAACTTCTGGCGCGCCGCGGCATCGGGCTCCCCACCACCGCCTTCACCAACGATCCGAAACAGGCCGAGGATGTCATCGACCTTGCCGGCGGCGCGCCGGTCGTCATCAAGCTGCTCGAAGGCACGCAAGGCATCGGTGTGATGCTCGGAGAAACCATGAAATCGGCGAAGTCGGTGATCGAGGCGTTTCAGGGCGCCAACGTCAACATCCTGGTGCAGGAATTCATCAAGGAGGCCGGCTCGACCGATATCCGCGCGCTGGTCATCGGCGACAAGGTGGTGGCGGCGATGAAGCGGCAAGGGCCGTCCGGCGAGTTCCGCTCGAACCTGCATCGGGGCGGCCTCGGCGAGAAGGTGAAGATCACGCCGCAGGAACGGGCCACGGCGGTGCTGGCGGCGCGCACGCTCGGCCTCAACGTTTGCGGCGTGGACATGCTCCGCTCCAAGAGCGGCCCGCTGGTGATGGAGCTTAATTCATCGCCCGGCATCGAGGGCCTGGAGAAGGCCACCGGCGTCGACGTCGCCGGCCAGATCATCGATTTTCTGGAACGGAACGCCGTTCTCGGCAATACACGGACCAAGGGCAAGGGGTAGGCAAATTGCCAGGCAGAAGTCATTCTCCCCGTTGCCATGACTGGCGCGTTTTAGGCTAAAGTCGCCCCCTCGGAAGCCTCCGGAGCATTGAAGCTATGGCTTTGCATATATACGGTTCACGACTTGTGGGCGGCGTGCTGGCCGCCCTTCTCGCTATGCAGGTTTCCGGCTCCGTGGCCCAAGACGAGAAGCCCGGCCCCTGCACCGACGACGCCATGATCGTGTTCGATGCCTCAGGCTCCATGTCAGGCAATCAGACGCTCGGCATTCCCAACTCGAAGCCCCGCATCGACGAGGTGAAATGGGCATTGTCGCAGGTGCTGCCGAGCGCCACCAAGTTTCGCCGCGTCGGCCTCATCACCTATGGGCCCGGGCCTTACAATCAGTGCAACGTCCAGCTCGACCTAAAGCCGACGCCTGATGCCGCCAAGAAAATCATGAGCGCCGTCAATGCGCTGATCCCCGCCGGCAAGACGCCCATGACCTCGGCGGTGGAACAGGCGGCCGAGGTTCTCAATTTCCGCAGCAAGCCGGGCGTCATTGTCGCCGTTACCGACGGCGAGGAGACCTGCGGAGGCTTGCCATGCGAGTTGGCCAAGCAGCTGCATGACGCGGCCGAGCACCTCACGGTGCATGTCATCGCCTTCCGCTATTCGGCCTATTCGTGGACCGGGGAGTCCAGCATCGTGGGCCTGATGTGCCTCGCCGAGCAGAATAACGGCCTCTACATCAAGGCGAACAGCGAGGCCGAGCTGGTCGAAGCGCTGGAGAAGACCCTCGACTGCCCGATGGTCTCGGAGCTCACGCCGCGGCCTTGATCGCCTCCATCACTTGCGCTTGATCAGGAAGCAGGTCGCCACGATCTGATTGCTCGGGCTATTGGCCGCCTGGGTGTAGCAAAGCTCTATCTCGTCTTCAGAGCGGATGGCGAAATGAAAGGAGCCGTCGGTATCGGCGCCATAGGCCGTCTTGCCGTCGAGCGAGATGGCCCCGGCGAGCGGCTCGGTGCGGGAGCCGCTCTCGATGGTGCCCCAGAACCGGCGTCCGTCTTGGCCCTTGATCGAATAATTGAACACCCGTTGGTCGGCGAAGGGCGGATCCTCCAGCGTTTGTTTTCCAGGCCGATAGCCGCCGCTGCCGATAACCACGGCTTCGGCCGTCCCCGACCACTCGCCGATCAGGCTCGGAATGGCGTCTTCGGCAATGGCTGGACCGGCGATCAGGGCAGCTAGAACAGGTGCGGCGACCCTGATTGATCTCACAGACCCATGGCCTTGTGGGCCTCCGTCATGAACTTCATGCACTCGTCCTTGTTGCCGTCTTTCATGGCCGCCTTGGACTGATCGAGGGCTGCGGTCGCCTCCTTCTTTTTGTCGGCGTCGGTCATCTTGGCGATCATGCCGTCCATCTGTTTCATATGGGCTTCGTTGCAAAGGTCCGTGGCGGCATAAGCCGGCGACAGAACCATGACGGCTAGAAACGCCGCGGCGAATGATGCTTTCAGCATGGAATCCTTCTCCCTTCACTGGTGAAACCGTGAAACCGGTCGAATCCTAAACGCACATCCAGGCAAATTGGTGGATAGAGAGCACAAATTTTCAGGGGAATAAGCGGCCATGCTTGACGCGGGTCAGGGAAAGCCCGCTGATAGGCTGGGAAATTGGGGGCGGCATGACCATCGGGCGCAGCATCATTGCGGCCTTCATTTTGGCCGTGGCCGGTCTGACAGCGGCCTCGGCCGAGGACCAGAGCCTGCTCGAACTCTGCTGGACGCCGGAAGCCCTGACCCACGCCGAGAAGGAGCTGAAACCCGGACGTTCCGGCGCGCGGTTCGACCTCGCGGCACTGAAGGAAGCAGCGCCGGACGCCGCGACCCCCGTGCCGCCAGAACTGCGCGGCTCGATCAGGAGCGTCGAGCTGCCGCCAGGCGAGAAGCTGATCGCGCTCACTTTCGATCTCTGCGAAAGCGGCGGCACCGCCGGCTATGACGGGCGCATCGCCGATCTCCTCCGCGCGCAAGGGGTGAAGGCAACGTTCTTCGCCTCCGGCAAATGGCTCGAGACCCATCCGGAACGCGCCCAGCAACTCATCGCCGATCCCAATTTCGAGATCGGCGCGCATGGCCTGCGCCATCTGGACCTGTCACGCGTCAGCAGCCAAGCCGTCAACGAGGAGATCACGCTACCCGAGGCTGCCTATGCCCGCGCGCGCAACGCGCTCTTGGCAAGACAATGCGCAAGCGACGCCGCGCCAGCGTTAAGCCCTCCGCCCGAGCGGATGACCCTGATGCGCTTCCCCTACGGTCGCTGCAACGCCAACTCGCTCGCCGCCGCCGCCGAGGCTGGACAGCTTGCCATCCAGTGGGACGTGGTCAGCGGCGACCCCGATCCGCGTACATCGGCCAAAACTATCGCCAACACCATCCTTACCCGAGCCCATCCCGGCGCCATCGTCGTCGCCCATGCCAATGGGCGCGGCCGCAACACGGCGGCGGCGCTCGCGCTCGCTTTGCCCAAGCTGAAAGAACAAGGCTACAGCTTCGTCACCGTGAGCGAGCTTCTCGCCGCGGGCAAGCCTGTCATCACCGCCAAATGCTATCTCAACAATCCGCGTGACATGACACGCATCGCCCGCAAGAGCCGCAAGCGCAGCCATGACAGCTGGACCTTTCTCCCCCGCAAGCGCTGATCTCGGCGAGGCACGCTTCGTCCCGCTTGAAGCGAGCGACCGCGCGAGACTGGCGGAAGCCATCGCGGCCATACCGCCCTGGTCGGCGATGAACTATCCCGCCGAGGCCATGGCCAAGTTCCTCGCCACATCCAGCGACAGCATCATCCGTTACCGCGTGGCGGTTGGCGGCGAGGACGCCGGTGTCGTGTCGGTACGCTATCCCTGGCTGAAGGGGCCTTATCTCGAGCTGCTGGCGCTCTTGCCTAAATTCCAAGGCCAGAGGCTTGGCACGCGCATCCTTGTCTGGTTCGAGCAGGAGGCGGTGCGGCAGGAGGCGCGCAATCTGTGGGTCTGCGCCTCGTCGTTCAACCAAGGCGCGCTGCGCCTCTATGAGCGTTACGGGTTCCAGCGCGTAGCCACGCTCCCCGGCCTGGTGGTCGACGGCTATGACGAGATCCTGCTGCGCAAATTTCCGCTAAGCGCCTGACACAGCTCCACTTTCCCTCCACAGATTTTTCTTCGAGGCCGTGAACCTATCGCCCGGGAAGGCGTTGATTGGCTTGTCTTGCGGCATTTGGGGTTTGTGCGCCGCAAGGTGGAGCGTTCTGGCGCCGGCCAGGGGGAGTCTTTTAGACTTCGTGACGGTCCAGGGACGCGAGCCAACACTCCAATCGGAAAGGAGCGCTTCCGATGGAACTCCCAAGCACCGTGACGGCCGTCATGGCCATCGTGTCGTTCGGCTTCCTTGCCGCGATCATCCTGGGGATGGTCTAAGGGCTTTACGCCGCCGCCTCAGCAATCTGCTTCGGATCGTAATTGAGGACGGGCGCGAGCCAGCGCTCGGCCTCCTCGATCTCCCAGCCTTTGCGCGCGGCGTAGTCGGCGACCTGATCGCGTCCGATCTTGCCGACGCCGAAATAGCGGGCTTCCGGATGTGACAGATAAAGTCCCGAGACGGCGGCCGCCGGCCACATGGCGAAACTCTCGGTGAGCTTTACGCATGTCGCCTTTTCTGCATCGAGCAGATCGAACAAAGTTCGTTTCTCGGTGTGATCCGGTTGAGCGGGGTAGCCGGGAGCCGGCCTGATGCCCGCGTATTTTTCCGCGATCAGCTCCTCGTTGCTGAGTTTCTCGCCGGGCGCATATGCCCATAGCTCGCGGCGCACCTTCTCGTGCAGCGCCTCGGCGAAGGCCTCGGCGAGCCGGTCGGCGAGCGCCTTGACCATGATCTTGGAGTAATCGTCATTGGCGCGATCGAATCTGCGCGCCACGTCCTCCTCGCCGATACCGGTGGTGACGGCGAAGCCGCCGACATAGTCGGCGAGACCTGAATCTTTCGGCGCGACGAAATCGGCAAGCGCCCGATTGGCGCGGCCGGCACCGTCCCGCGCCATCTGCTGGCGGAGCGTGTGCAAGGTGGCAAGCCGCTTGGTACGCGTCTCGTCCGTATAGACCTCGATGTCGTCGCCCACGCTGTTCGCCGGCCAGAAGCCGACCACGCCATTGGCGGTGAGCCATTTCTCTTCGACGAGCTGCTTCAGCATGGCTTGCGCGTCCTCGAAGAGCGAGCGCGCCGCCTCGCCATATTTGTCGTCCTGAAGGATGCGTGGATACGTGCCCTTCAGCTCCCAGGCATGGAAGAACGGCGTCCAGTCGACATAGCGGGCAAGCTCGGCGAGATCGTAAGCCTTGAAGGCGCGCGTGCCGAGAAAACTCGGCTTGGGCGGCGCGTAGCTCGCCCAGTCGAGTTTGAGCCTGTTGGTGCGCGCATCGGCAATCGAGGTGCGGGACTTCTCCGCTTGGCCGCGGGCATAGGACTCGGCCATGCGCGTATATTCCTCGCGCACTTTCGCTATCGCCTTCGGCCGCTCTTGCGGCGACATCAGGCCCGACACCACGCCTACGGCGCGGCTCGCATCGGTGACGTAGATCGCCTGGCTGCGATGATAGTTCGGGCTGATCTTGACCGCCGTATGCACCCGGCTCGTCGTGGCCCCGCCGATCAACAGCGGCAGGTCGAAGCCTTCGCGCTCCATCTCGGCCGCGACATGGCACATTTCGTCGAGCGACGGCGTGATCAGGCCGGACAGGCCGATAATGTCGACCTTCTTTTCGCGGGCGGTGTCGAGGATCTTCTGCGCCGGGACCATGACGCCGAGATCGGTGACCTCGTAATTGTTGCACTGAAGCACGACACCGACGATGTTCTTGCCGATGTCGTGCACGTCGCCCTTGACGGTGGCGAGCAGGATCTTGCCGGCCGGCTCGCCTTGCGCGAGCCCCAGCTCTTCCTTTTCCTTCTCCATGAAGGGCATCAGGTAGGCAACGGCCTGCTTCATCACCCGCGCCGACTTCACCACCTGCGGCAGGAACATCTTGCCCGCGCCGAACAGGTCTCCGACCACGTTCATTCCTTCCATCAGCGGGCCTTCGATGACATGCAGCGGGCGCTCGGCGGATGCCCGCGCCTCCTCCGTGTCCTGCTCGACATAGGTGCCGATGCCGTGCACCAGGGCATGGACCAGCCGCTCTTCGACCGGCTTCTCGCGCCAGGAGAGATCGATTTCGCGTTTTTGCGCCTCCCCACCTTTGTAGCGCTCGGCCGCTTCGAGCAGACGGTCGGTGGCGTCCGGCCGGCGGTTGAGGATCACGTCCTCGACCAGCTCACGGAGCTCAGGATCGATGTCGTCGTACAGCGCAAGCTGGCCGGCATTGACGATGCCCATATCCATGCCGGCCTGGATCGCGTGATACAGGAACACCGAATGCATCGCCTCGCGCACCCGGTCGTTACCGCGGAAGGCGAAGGAGAGGTTCGACACGCCGCCCGACACATGCACGTAAGGCAGCTCCGCCTTGATGCGGCGTGTGGCATCGATATAGGCGCGGGCGTAGTCGTTATGCTCCTCGATGCCGGTGGCGACGGCGAAGATGTTCGGATCGAAGATGATGTCCTCGGGCGGGAAGCCGACCTCCTCGGTGAGCAGATCGTAGGCGCGCTTGCAGATCTCGAACTTCCGCTCGGCCGTCTCGGCCTGGCCCTGCTCGTCGAAGGCCATCACCACCACGGCGGCGCCATAGCGGCGCACCTTACGCGCGTGATCGAGGAACGGCCCTTCGCCTTCCTTCATGCTGATCGAATTGACGATCGGCTTTCCCTGCACGCATTTGAGTCCCGCCTCGATCACCGACCATTTCGAGGAGTCGATCATGATCGGCACACGCGAGATGTCGGGCTCGGCCGCGAGCAGATTGAGGAACGTGACCATCGCGGCTTCAGAGTCGAGCATGCCCTCGTCCATGTTGACGTCGAGCATGTTGGCGCCCGACTCGACCTGCTGGCGCGCGACTTCGAGCGCGGCGGCATAATCGTTCGCCTCGATCAGCTTGCGGAAGCGCGCGGACCCGGTGACGTTGGTCCGTTCGCCCACCATGACGAAATTCTGTGCCGCGTTGGTCATCACAAATCTTAAAAGGGCCAGTCTTTGAAGACGATCCGCTTCCGCTTGACATAGTGGGGTCGATTGTAGAGCGCAGAGATCAGGGCGACTGCTGCCGTGTGGAAGTGCGCCTGCGCGCCTATCGCATTTTCACCCCATTTCGGATTGTCGGGAACGCGCATGCTCAAATTCGTGCAGAGATCAATGATCCTTCGGTCCGAAAAGGAGGCATGTAGATTGTGTGCAAAGTCGTTACGTATCTTTCGCAGAGACTCACACTCCTCGTATTCACGACGAGAAACTAAGCCCAGCGAATAGGCAGAGAGCGCACGTGCTGAGAAGGTTCCTAATGGTGCATTGAACCCTTCCCAAAGCGCCTTGGATTTCCCCTCATCCAGGAGGAAGTTTTGCAGGCAGCGCCGCAACAACTCGTCGAGGTAACTAACAGCAACCAGAACCGCGCCTCTGTGCGATTCCTCATTAAGCTTATCGAGAAGCGCGATGAATTCCTTGAGGTATTCAGGGGGCCACTTCTCATTTTCGGCCGATGAATCATCCATGAATGTCACCCATGCACGAAGGGTTCGAGGCCGGAGAGGCGGAGCTTGTGCTCGACCTCAGGCAGCTGACGCGGTCTATATTTGGCGACCGCCGCGGCGATGGCGCGGATGTGCTCCGGCGTGGTGCCGCAACAGCCGCCGACAATGTTGATGAGCCCGGCCTTGGCCCATTCCTCCAGCAGCCCGGCCATGAACTCCGGGCTCTCGTCATATTCGCCCATCTCGTTGGGGAGCCCAGCATTGGGATAGACGCTGACCAGCGTGTCGGCCACGCGCGCCATCTCGTCGACCGACGGCCTGAGTTGCTCGGCGCCGAAGGAACAATTAAGCCCGATGGAGAAGGGCTTGAGATGCTGCATCGAGTACCAGAAGGCCTCGGGGGTCTGGCCTGACAGATTGCGGCCAGACAGGTCAGTGATGGTGCCGGAGATCATGATGGGCAGATGCACGCCCACCTCGTCGAACACAGACTCGACGGCATAGCCCGCGGCTTTGGCGTTCAGCGTGTCGAACACCGTCTCGATCAAGATGGTGTCGGCGCCTCCGTCGATCAGCCCGCGCGCCTGCACGGCATAGGCCTCGACCAGCGCATCGAAGCTCACATTGCGAAAACCGGGATTGTTCACGTCCGGCGAGATCGACGCGGTGCGGTTGGTCGGACCGATGGCCCCGGCGACGAAGCGCGGCTTGTCCGGCGTTTTGGCGGTCCAGGCGTCGGCCGCCTCGCGCGCGAGCTTGGCCGCGGCGACGTTCAGCTCATAAGCGATGTCCTCAAGCCCGTAATCGGCCTGGGAGATAGCCTGCGCGTTGAAGGTGTTGGTCTCGGCGATGTCGGCGCCAGCTTCGAAATAAGCGTTGTGGATCTCGCTGATGATCTTGGGCTGCGAGAGCACCAGCAGGTCGTTGTTACCCTTGAGATCGTGGCCGTGATCCTTGAATCGCTCGCCACGATAGCCGGCCTCGTCCAGCCGGTAGCGCTGGATCATGGTGCCCATGGCGCCGTCGAGGATCAGGATACGGTCCTTGGCGGCCTGCTTCAGTGTATCGATGCGGTCTTCGCGGGTCATGACTCGGCCTTCTCCGTTGCTTCGGCGAAGGCCTTTGCGGGGCGAAGCCCGAGCAAGTAGCAGATGGCATAAACGAGGTCGGCGCGGTTCAGCGTATAGAAATGGAATTCGGTGATGCCCTGGTCGACGAGGCCGAGCACCTGCTCGGCGGCGACGGCGGCGGCCACCAGATGCCGCGTCTCCTGATCGTTCTCGAGGCCCTCGAACCGATGGCCAAGCCAGTCAGGCACGCTGGCGCCTGACTTGATGGCGAAGCTCGAGGCTTGCTTGAAATTATGGATGGGGATGAGGCCCGGCACGATGGGAATGGTGATGCCAGCCGCGCGCACCCGGTCGAGATAGCGGAAGAACACTTCGTTATCGAAGAAGAACTGGGTGATGGCAGTGGTGGCGCCGGCGTCGATCTTCGCCTTCAGCATGTCGATATCTGCCTCGACGCTCGGCGACTCCGGATGCTTCTCGGGATAGCATGCAACGGAAATCTCGAACGGCGCGATGGTCTTGATGCCGGCGCAGAGATCGGCGGCGTTGACGTAACCGCCAGGGGTCGGCTGGTAGCGCTCGCCGACGCCGCCCGGCGGATCGCCGCGCAGCGCCACGATATGGCGCACGCCGAGGTCCCAATAGTCGCGGATCAGCTCGTCGAGCTCTTCCTTGGTTGCCGAGACGCAGGTGAGGTGCGCGGCGGGCTTCAGCGTCGTCTCGCGCAGGATGCGGGCCAGAGTGGCGTGCGTGCGCTCGCGCGTGGAACCACCCGCGCCATAAGTCACCGATACATATTTCGGGCGCAGCGGCTCGAGCCGGCGGATCGAGAGCCATAACGTCTCCTCCATCGCCGCGGTCTTGGGTGGGAAGAACTCGAACGACACGTCGATATCGCCGCGGCCAAGCAGGCGGCTCTTGGGTTCGGTGGAAGCAAGCATCACGCGGCGACCTCCACTCTGGAGCTGGCCTTGCGCTTCCTTCCCGCGACTTCAGGCTTCACGCCAAGCCACAGCGACACGGTGAGCTTGCCGCCTGAGGGTTGCGGCTTCATCTCGCGGAAGCGTTCGAGTTTCAGCCCCGCGCCTTCGAGCCAGCGGCCGAGCTGATCGCGCGCAAAGCCAAGCCGGCGATGCGCCGACTGCTCGCGCAGGAACTCAAGCTCATGCGGCGCGAAATCGACCACCAGCAATTTGCCGCCCGGCGCCAGCAGACGCGCGGCCTCGGCGACGGCAGCGCCCGGATCGTCGAGGAAATGCAGCACCTGATGCAGCACCACGGCGTCGGCCGCGCCATCAGCGAGCGGCACGTTATAGAGATCGGCATGGCGGACCTGGGCATGGGAAAGCCCTGCCCGCTCCAGCTTCATGCGCGCATAGGCCAACATCGCGTGATTGAGGTCGAGGCCGAGCGCGCGGTCGGCGCGCGCACCGAACAGTTCGAGGATGCGCCCGGTGCCGGTGCCGAGATCGACCAGCAGGTGGAACGGCCCCTGCCCCAGCGCTTCGTCCATGGCGGTCTCGACCTGGCTCTCGGTGACATGCAGCGCGCGGATCTTATCCCACTCGGCGGCATGCGCCTTGAAATAGGCCTGCGCCGCTTCGGCGCGCGCCTTCTGCACGGCGACGGCGCGGGCGTGATCGCGGGCGATGGTCAGGTCGCTCGCATCGACGCTCTCGACGATGGCACGGGCGAGCGCGCCCTCGGTGCCGCTATCGGCTAGGCGGAAGAACACCCAGCTCCCTTCGCGGAAGCGGGTGATGAGCCCGGCCTCGACCATCAGCTTCAAATGGCGGCTGATGCGCGGCTGGCTCTGCCCGAGAATTTGGGTCAGGTCCTTGACGTTCAGTTCGGCCCGGGCCAGCAGAGCCAAGATGCGCAAGCGCGTAGCCTCGCCAGCGCCACGAAGCGCCGCCAGCGCCCGGGCACGTGACAGGCCTTGGAGCTTCCGAGCATGGTTCTCACCAGACATAAAGATATGTTTATACGTTCTGTGAAAGGCCTGCAAGTGTCACGATTCGCCCTCTTTTCCGCCTTGAACCACGCTTGAATTGGCCCAGGGGTTTGCAGGCGACCGTTTGCTGCTACGCTGCTTGCTAACAGCCAATCCAGCAATTTCGGGGAAGACATGATCGCCATACGCAAGAGCCCTGCCCTTCTGCTTCTGATGCTCGGATTTTTCGCGCTCGGATCGCACCTCGCGCGCGCGGAGGAGACGCCGGCGCAGGACGATCGCCTGAAGGAGATTATCGCCGGGGACCACAGATCGGCGGAGAACAGAGCGCGCGACCAATATCGCCATCCGCTCGAAACGCTCACCTTCTTCGGCATCACGCCGGACATGACGGTGGTCGAGATCTATCCGGGCCGGGGCTGGTACACGGAAATCCTCGCGCCCTATCTCAAGGGCAGCGGAACGTTGTATGCCGCCGAGCACCCGGGCGATCCATCCTACGAGGCGGTTCAGAGATCGCTCGAAGCATTCGATCAGAAAGTTAAGGACGCGCCCGAGCTTTACGGCGAAGTGAAACGAACGAAGCTGACCAAGGACGGCGACATCGCGCCCCCAGAATCCGCCGACCTCGTCGTCACCTTCCGCAACACGCATAGCTGGATGGGAGCGGGCACTGAGAACGAGGCCTTCGCCGCCATGTTCAGGGCGCTCAAGCCCGGCGGCGTGCTCGGCCTCGCACAGCATCGCGGCGATCCCAACGTGAAGCAGGATCCCAAAGCTGGCTCAGGCTACGTGAACGAGGACTACGTGATCGAGCTGGCCAAGAAGGCGGGCTTTGAGCTTGCGGAGAAATCCGAGATCAATGCCAATCCGAAAGACACGAAGGACTATCCAAAGGGCGTCTGGACGCTGCCGCCTTCGCTTCGCCTCGGCGACGAGGATCGCGAGAAGTACTTAGCGATCGGCGAAAGCGACCGCATGACGCTGAAATTCGTGAAGCCCGCGAGTTAGGCGGGACCTGGGCTAGCTAGAACACGGCCAAAAGCGTCTACCCTGCTGCTGGCTGACGATAATCTCGTTCACGAGATGTGGATACCAGACAAGGCCAATAGCGATCTCGTCGAGCTTTGCGTCGAGTCGACCGGAATACACACCCGCAAACTCGCTTGCGACCCAAGCATCGAGCTTTGTTGACCCATCGCGGAGTGGGGCGGGCCCGAATACCCTCCGAATAACAGGGGAGCCCGACATCCCAAATCGAGTTGCTGCGTCGACCAAGTACATCGGTCGACCATCAACAGGTATCATCGGTTCTGTTGCGAATGAAGCGCGCTTCCAAATTGGAAGCATGAACCCCTCATAATTCCGAAACGGATACCCAACGATGTAGAGGGTTTCGCCCACATAACTCCAAAGTTCCTCAAAACCATATTTGTTCAGGCAGAATCGCTCTTCCACAGAAGCACCAACATCGATTGCCACGACGTCTATTCGCTTCTCCTCGAACTGAGGGTGCTGGAGCCACTTCGGGTGAACGAAATCACTGTACAGCTCAATTTCAAAAGGCTCTCGCATGCAGACATTGTTTGAGTCATCGGATGATTTGGAACGATAGACTCTCAAACGTTTTGGAATAAAGCCTTTATCGTGCATCGGCCTGAAATCGAACGGATGGAGTCCGGAAACGTTATGCCAATTCGTTATGAGATAGCGCGTGTCAGGCGTCCACCAGAAGAAGCCCGTTGCATGTCCACAATCTACGTCACTTTCACTGATTAGCTCTATTGGTGTGACGCAGAATGAGAGTAGATCAATGCCACCGGCAAACGGTGAGCTCACGGTTGGATCCGGAACACCTCCGATTTTGATCGTGTATGACATAGCCTTAGGCCCGGGCGAATTTCTTGTATTTGATGCGCTTTGGCAGCACGGAATCCTCGCCCAGCCGGCGCTTCTTGTCTTCCTCGTAGTCGGCGAAATTGCCCTCGAACCACTCGACATGGCTGTCGCCTTCGAACGCCAGGATGTGGGTGGCGATACGGTCGAGGAAAAAGCGGTCATGGCTGATGATCACAGCGCAGCCGGGGAAGTCCTCAAGCGCCGCTTCGAGCGAGGACAGGGTCTCGACGTCGAGATCGTTGGTCGGCTCGTCAAGCAGGATCAGGTTGGCGCCGGATTTCAGCATCTTGGCAAGATGCACGCGGTTCCGCTCGCCGCCAGAGAGCTGGCCGACTTTCTTCTGCTGGTCGGGGCCCTTGAAATTGAACCAGCCCACATAAGCGCGTGACGGCACCTCGCGAGCGCCGAGCTTGATCACCTCGTTGCCGCCCGAGATCTCCTCGAACACGGATTTCTTGGCGTCGAGCGCGTCGCGTGACTGATCGACATAGCCTAGATTCACCGTATCGCCGACGCGGATGGCGCCGCCGTCCGGTGTCTCCTCGCCCACGATCATGCGGAACAGCGTGGTCTTGCCGGCGCCGTTAGGCCCGATCACGCCGACAATGCCGCCCGGCGGCAGCTTGAAGGACAGGCCGTCGATGAGCAGCGTCTCGCCGAAACCCTTGCCGAGGCTATCCGCCTCGATCACCAGATCGCCGAGCCGCGGGCCTGGCGGAATGGAGATCTGCGCCTTGCCATTTTTGTCGCGCCCGGCTTCGGCAACGAGTTCCTCATAGGCGCGGAAGCGCGCCTTGGATTTGGCCTGACGCGCCTTGGGGCTCGCCCTGATCCAATCGAGCTCGCGGGCAAGCGTGCGCTGCTTGGCCTCGTCCTGCTTGCCCTCGACTTCGAGCCGCTTTTGCTTCTGCTCGAGCCACGACGAGTAGCTCCCTTTGTAGGGAACGCCGGCGCCCCGATCGAGCTCGAGCGTCCACTCGGTGATGTTGTCGAGGAAGTAGCGGTCGTGCGTGACCATAATGACCGTGCCGGGATAGTCGCGTAAGTGATGCTCGAGCCAAGCCACGCTTTCGGCATCGAGATGGTTGGTCGGCTCGTCCAGCAAGAGAATGTCTGGCTTCGACAAGAGTAGCCGGCACAGCGCCACGCGCCTCCGCTCACCGCCGGACAAGGTCTTCACCTGCGTCTCGCCCGGTGGACAACGCAGCGCGTCCATGGCTTGCTCGACCTGCGCGTCGAGGTCCCACAAACCTTGCGCATCGATCTCGTCTTGAAGCTGCGCCATCTCGTCGGCGGTCTCGTCGGAATAGTTCACGGCGAGCTCGTTATAGCGGTCGAGCTTCGCCTTCTTCTCGGCCACGCCCTCCATGACGTTGCCGGTCACGTCCTTGGTCTCGTCAAGCTGCGGCTCCTGCTGGAGATAGCCAACGGTCACGCCGTCTGCCGCCCAGGACTCGCCGACGAACTCCTTCTCGTCGCCGGCCATGATGCGCAGCAGCGTGGACTTGCCCGCGCCGTTGACCCCGACCACGCCGATCTTGGCGCCCGGCAGGAAGGCGAGCGTCACGTCCTTCAAGACCTGCTTGCCGCCCGGATAGGTCTTGGACAGGCGGTTCATGACATAGACATATTGCGGGCTGGCCATGGGACCCTTCGCTCGTGAGATTGGTTCGTCGGAAGAAGCGAGCCCGCTTCTAGCCGAGCTCCACGTGGGACTCAACCCAGTCAGAACAGTTGGGGCACGCGTTCTTTTAGCTTCGCGGCGAGGGCATCGAGCGGATTTCCCTCGATCGGCTCGATCTCGGCCAGGGCCTTGGCGAAGGTATCGGGGGTAAGCGCGGCGATCGGCAGCACGCGGCACCAATTGTTGCGAACGAGGAAGCTTCGGTATTCCGCCTCGTCGTCGGTGAATCGGTGCTTGGCGGGCGCGACGCCTATCACGGGCAGCCTTGCCGACACCGCCTCGGAGATCATGGTGCTTGAATCCTCGGTGCAGACGATCACTTCGGCCTTCGCGAAGATCTCTGGCAGCGTCCCCGGTCCCTCGACGCGATAATCGATGAAGCGGGCAACGATGCTGTCGTCCTTTGCCAATTCGGCGATGCGGTCGGCGACAGAGTCGGCTGTGCGCCGCGAGGTGGACACGAGCCAGCGTGTCCCCCAAGCCTTGGAAACCTCGGCGGCGAAGGCGAGCAGCCGCTCCCAGTCCTTGCGCCGGTAGCGGAAGGTGCCGGCATTGCCGCCGATCAGAAGGGCCGCAACGGCCGGGTGGCGCTCAGGCCCATAGCGCGGCACATCTTCCGGCCGCCCGAGCGCGTCGGGATCGATGGCCGACGGCTTGAGCACGACGAGGTGACGGTCGCTGTCCGCATCGCGGTCGTAAGACGACACGATCAGGCTGAAATTCTCAGGGCCAAGCCCGCGCAGCAGGGAGCCGCAAAAGATGCTGGGAATGTTCAGGAGCCGGCTCACGCAGATATTCGGCATATGCGTTTCGCCGCCGGCTGAGACCACGAGATCGGCGCGTGGCAGCGCGTCGGCATCGATGCGATAGGCCATGCGCAACATGCGTGGTGGCCAGAAACTCTTGGCGTTGATGCGCCGTCGCAGCCACCTGGTCGGCACGATCCATTTGCGCTTGACCTCGACCCGGGTGACCTCGACGGGGCGAAGGCGCGCGATTGCCGCGATCACCCCTTGCGCCACGTGGTAATGGCCGGGCCTGGTGTCGGCGAGGAAAATCACTTTGAGTGGAGTTTGGTCTGCCATGGAAATCGCGTCGAAGGATCAGCGTGCATCAGATAGCAAAACCCGACGCTGGATTCGAGGGAGACGGCCTACTGAGGCCGCAAGAAAACCAAGTTGCGGGTCGGGATCTTCTTTTGCCTATATCCTTTTTCCAGAAGCAGGCTGGGGCAGTCTTGCCGCCACTCGTTTGCGCTGTTCTCCACGAGCACGAGCCTCGGCCAAAGCTCTGGCGCCGCGGTGGCGAAGAAAGGAAACAGGATACGGTCCTCGGCCCCTTCGACATCGAGCTTGAGCGCATCGATCCTGGTTAGCCGATGCTTGATACATAGGTTCACGAGAGTTTCGCCGGGGACCTCGATAAGGTTGTTTGCAGGGCCGTTCTGATCGAACACGATCGAGCTTCTCCCTATATTGTGCTGGTTCGACTTCAACATGACCGGCCCGCGATGATCGCCGAGAGCGACCGGCTCGACCGCCACATTGGTGAGCTCATTGATCAGAATATTGCAGCATAGCCGCTCAAGCGCCAACGGATGAGGTTCCACGGCAATTATCCGAGCTTCCGCGCCTGCGCGGAGAGCGGCGAAGATAGAATAGATGCCGACATTGGCACCAACATCGATAAAGACGCAGCGCGGATGCAGCGCACGGGAGAGCAACCGAAGCTCATAACGGTCGTAGAGGTGTGGAAGGATCAGGATGCGCTTTTCACATGAATTGCCCTGTGTGTGTAAGCGCATACGCTGCTGCCCAAGCACGGTGACGTCGATGGGTGTAGCACTCACGCGCCGTAACAATGAGCGAAGCGGCCGCGCCATCCGTCGCGCGTAGGGCCCCGCGGGAATCATGCGACCCATCCTCATCAAACTTCTTTGGATGAGCTTAGGCGCAAATGTTCCGTAAGGAACCGTCGGCCCAGATTGCACTGTCATCTCGCGAGCCGCTGCTGCTGTGTCAGGTTTCGCACCAGGTTCTAACACCGGGGGGGCCCTGCCTCCTAGTGCTGCTCCCTGGATCTACAAAGCCCCGTTTCAGGCGGCTTGGCAAAGGGGCTGGCGTTAAAGCACAATCAGGCCAGGCGGCCGCATCGAGGGAGACCAGCGTGGCAGACAATCGGGTCGAGGCGAACTGGATTCTCAAGGCGATGGTAGCCGTGGCCAGCTCGGACCACCAGCTCGACGCGCGCGAGATCGGCTTGATTCAGTCAATTTACCAGGATCGAACCGGTAGCTCCTTGAGCGAAGAGGAAATTACGCGCACGGCCTTAGCCAATTCCAAGGGCAACCTGCTCACTGAGTTCAGTGAGGCCGGCAAGTTGCTCGATCAAGGCACCAAGGAGGAAATCGTCCGGTCCGCTTATCTCGTGCTGCTTGCCGACAACCGCATCGCCGGCGAGGAGCGCAAGAAGCTCCAGGACATCTCGGGCGCCCTGCGCATCTCCGAGATCCATTTCGGCGCCATCCTCGAGGACCTCGCCGTGTGGCTTGCGGGGCAGAAAAGCTAACGCGGATGATCGTTTCCCACGCGCACAGATTCATCTTCCTCAAGACCAAGAAGACGGCGGGCACGAGCATCGAACTTGCGGTTAGCCGGCTTTGCGGGCCGGACGACGTCATCACGCCATTGACCGCAATCGACGAGGCGCAGCGCGCGGGCGGGCGCGGGGCGCAGAACTGGCGGCTTCATGGTTGGTGGGGAAGCCCGCGCCCCATCTGGAAGCGACGCTGGTGGAAATTCTCGGGCGAGGATTACGGCTTCTACAATCACATGCCGGCGGTCGAGGCCAAGGCCCTGCTCAACGACGATAAGGTCTGGCGGAGCTATTTCAAATTCGCCTTCGATAGGAATCCCTGGGACCGGCAAGTCTCCTTCTATCATCACCGCTATCGGCGCGAGGCTAAGCCGCCATCCTTTGCCGACTTCATCCATAAGGACCGGCGCGCCCGTCTCAACAATTTCGAGGTCTATTCCATCGACGGCGAGCTCGCTGTCGATTTCGTCGGCCGCTATGAGACGCTCGAAGCGGACCTCGAGCACGCGCTGGAACAGGTCGGGCTTTCACTCGACAGGGAATTGCCGCAGGCCAAGACCACGTTCCGCCGGGATGAGCGTCCCTATCGCGATTATTATGACGACGACACACGCGATATCGTCGGCGGCTGGTATAGACGGGAAATCGAACTCCTTGATTACGCGTTCTGAGTGCTAAAGCCCCGCCCCGATGATCATCTCGCACCAGCATAAGTTCATCTTCCTCAAGACCAAGAAGACCGCGGGCACGGCCATCGAGGCGGCGCTTTCGGAGCTTTGCGGTCCTCTCGACGTGATCACGCCCTACCGGGAGGAAAGCGAGACGGACCGCAAGGGCTTGGGCCCGCAGAATTACCGCATCGAGCATCCGCTCAAGCCGAAGCGGCCGTTGTGGCGGAAGCTGCTTGGTCGCCCCGAGCGCTACTATCACCACAGCGTCGGCTTTTACGAGCACATGCCCGCCTCGCGCGTGCGCGATTATGTCGGCGAGGAGGTGTGGCGGAGCTATTTCAAATTCGCCTTCGACCGCAATCCGTGGGACCGGCAGGTCTCCTGGTATCTCTACAAGACCAAGTCGAAGAGTATCCGCCCGAGCTTCGAGCGTTTCATGCAGGACCGCCGCCGCGCTTTTGTCACCAATTATGCGCAATATACGATAGACGGCGCGCTCGCCGTCGATTTCGTCGGCCGCTACGAGAATTTACAGGACGATCTCGCCAAGGCGCTGGACTTGGCGGGCGTAGGCCGGCACTTGGAAGTGCCGCGCACCAATGTCACCCCCGACAAGGATCAGGCCCGCGACTATCGCAGCTATTATTCCGACGCCACGCGCGAGCGCGTGGCCGAATGGTACGCGCCCGAGATCGCCCTGCTGCATTACGGGTTTTGACGTCAATCCCTCTAAACCAAACTTGTCATGCCCGGTCACTCGGGTCCGGCTTCGCCGGCCCGAGCACAGGCTACGTGCCGGGTATCCACGAATTTCAAACAAAAACGTGGATGGCCGGGACAAGCCCGGCCATGACGAGGTTACTTATCAGTGAGGTTATATATAGATAACGCTCGAAGCAGGGGCCCGTAGCTCAATTGGTTAGAGCCGACGGCTCATAACCGTCTGGTTGGAGGTTCGAGTCCTCCCGGGCCCACCACCCTAGTTTCCAACGTGTTGCGGATGATAAGTACGAGCACAGCAACGGGCAGAAATTCCGTTTAGGCCTTATCCTAGGCCTTACCCTGTCGGGGTCGTTGGAACACTATGAGCCGATGATCTTCGTGGCCTGTTGGGGGGCATCATGGGAGAAGGTAGCTCTGCTCAACCGCAATGGCATCTATCGAGAGAGGGCAAACAATACGGGCCGTTCTCCACTCCTGAGCTTTTCAGGATGGCAGAACTTGGCCAGTTGCAAGTGGATGATCTCCTCTGGAAGCCGGGCTACGAAGCATGGAAGCCCGTGAGCGCCGTCCCCGGTATTCTAACACCTCCCGTTCCACAACCAGCACCCGCGCATAATAACAGCGCCGGAACAGCATTACCAATCGAGGCTGAAGGTTTTAGTGCAGCGCCAGGGCAAGCTCCTGCGCTTAGCAATACGACTCTGGCGACGCCAAAGCGCAGGTTTGACGCCTTCCAACATCTATGGCGTGGACAGCTGCCACTCGGTGAGGCCTTTTGGCTCTTCGGCATAGTGGGGAGCCTTGTGTCGGTCCTCACAGCTGCGACCATTGCGGCTGGCATAGCCGCTATATTTAATTACGTCGGGCTTGTTAGTGGAGCCATTTTCTTTGTTCTTGTGCTGCCGTTTCTGGGCGCTCTTATTTATCAGGCATTTGTATTCGTTGGCATTTGGCGTGCTGCCTCGGGACGCGGTTTTTGGGGCATCCTCGCGAGGACATACATCGTGTTCGCAGTGAGCCTATTCGTTCTTAAACTTGGTAGCTTAGTGTATGTCCTCACCAACGAGTGACGATGCGACCCCGGACCCACCACTCTTGGTTTTGCGAAGTTTCCAGAAGTTAAGTTGTGCTTGGCAAGCCGCCGCGCAATGCTGCGATACGGGCTGGCCAAAGCGGGAAACATCATGGCATCGAAATCGCGAAATTCATTTTTGATCTTGGCTCTCCTGGCCGCGGCGGCGCTCTTTTGCGCGATGCCGCCCGCCAGCGCCCATGAGCACGGGCCGCAGAAGCGCACCATCTCGCTTGCCGCCACCGGTACGGTCAAGGCCACCCCCGACAAGATCGACATCACCACCGGCGTGACCAGCGAGGCACTGACCGCGCGCGAGGCGCACGACAAGAACACCGAAGCCATGGCCAAGGTGGTCGAGGCGTTGAAGAGCGACGGCATCGACGCCAAGGACATCCAGACCATTAATTTCTCGGTGTCGCCGGTCTACGAGCAGCGCAAAGAGGGCCAGGCGCCTTTCGTCAGCGGCTATCGCGTCGTCAACTCAGTCCGCATCTCCTTGCGCGACACCAAGAAGCTCGGCGCCATCCTCGACAAGGTGGTGAGCCTCGGCGCCAACACCATCGACTCGATCGAGTTCAGCGTGGCCGAGCCCGAGGCGTTGAAGGACAAAGCGCGCAAGCGCGCCATGGAGAACGTCACCACCAATGCCGAGCTCTACGCCGACGCCGCCGGCGTGAAGCTCGGCCCGGTGCTGACCATCGTCGAAGAGGATGCCTTCATCCCCCGCTACGGTTCTGCGGCGCCGGCGCGGATGGAGATGGCAAAGGACGTTCCCATCGAGGCCGGCACGGCCGCGATCGAGGTGCGAATCAGGGTGACCTGGGAACTGGAATAGCAACCGCTTGGTCCTGCCCCTTCACATCCTTGCCGTTTTGTAACGGTCTGATTTTGCCGGTTCGTGCTAAGAGCGGAAGCTCCAGGGAAAGCAGGCGGAATCATGGGTCTACGTTGGCTGCTGATCGTGCTGGTCGCCGGGATCGCCGGCGCCGCGGGCTATTATTATTGGCAGCAGCGCCAGGCGACCACGCTCGACATCCAGACGGTCGCCGCCACGCGAGGCGATGTCCGCCGCGCGGTGTCGACCTCCGGTACGGTGCGCGCGCTCGGCACCGTGGAGATCGGCTCGCAGCTCTCCGGCAATATCGGCGAGGTCAATGTCGATTTCTCCTCCGAGGTGAAGCAAAGCGATGTGCTCGCCCGCATCGAGCCTTCGACCTTCGAGACCAGAGTGCGCGAGGAGGAAGCCGGCGTCGCCGTGGCCAGGGCCAATGTCGCGCTTCAGGAAGCGAGCGTGGCCCGTGCCGAGGCCAACCTGCACAAGGCCGGGCTCGACCACCAGCGCGCCGACGAGCTGGTGAGAAAAGGCGTCGGCGCGCAAGCCGCCCTCGATACGGCGATCGCCGCCCAGCACGGCGCGAAGGCCGATCTCGCCATCGCCAAAGCCAATGTCGAGAACGCCAAGGCGACGCTCGAACAGCGCGAGGCGACACGCGACAGCGCCCGCATCGACCTCGAACGTACCTATATCCGCTCTCCCATCAACGGCGTGGTGATCGAACGGATCGTCGAGCCGGGCCAGACCGTTGCCGCCAGCATGACGGCGCCGAAGCTCTTCACCATCGCCCAGGATCTGTCGAAGGTGCAGATCGACGCCCAGGTCGACGAGGCCGATATCGGCCAGGTGACGCGCGACAATCCCGTCAGCTTCACCGTCGACGCCTATCCCGACGTGACCTTCAAGGGCAATGTCGAGCAGATCAGGCTCGCGCCCGTAGCGCTCACGAACGTGGTCACCTATACCGTGGTGATCGCCGCCGACAATCTGCATGGCCGCCTGTTGCCCGGCATGACCGCCAATGTCGAGATCGTCACCGGCGAGCACAAGCAGGTGGTGGTGGTGCCGAATGAGGCGCTGCGCTATCAGCCGCGCGGCGCGGCACAGGCGGCGCTGGTGCGCGACAACTGGGCCAGCGGTGTCAACCCGCTCAGTGGTGACCGCAGAGCGCGCTTTCTGGCAAGGATCAAGGAGCAGCTTGAGCTCGACGAAGAGGAGCTGAGCAAGATAAATGACGGGCTCGAAGCCGAATTCGCCGCGATCCGCAACGCCGCCGGCGCCGCGGGAACAGCGACCGCGCAGGAGGATATGCGTGAGCAGGCGCGGCTCCGCATCGCCAAGGTATTGCGCGCCGTTCTCACCCCGGAGAGATACAAGCGCTACGAGGAGCTTCAGCGGCAAAGGCCGAGCGGTCCGCGCCGGGCGACTCTGTGGACCTATGAAGGCGGCACGCTCGTGCCTCACGAAGTCCGCCTCGGGCTTGCCGATGCCTATGTGACCGAAATCACCGACGGCTTGGCCGAAGGCGCTCAAGTCGTGGTGCGCGTGCGCGAGCTTCCCCAGTGAGCAGCGGCTCCTCGCCCCAGATCGCGGCCCGCGATCTGGTCAAGACCTACCGTCTCGGCGGCAGCGTGATCGGTGCCCTGCAAGGCGTCAGCGTCGAGGTGGAACGCGGCGAATATCTCGCCGTCACCGGCGCCTCCGGCTCCGGCAAATCGACCTTCATGAATCTCATCGGCGCGCTGGATAAGCCTACCAGCGGCTCGCTCAAGGTCGAGGGTCACGAGCTTGGCAAGTTTGGCTCCGATCAGCTCGCGCGCTACCGCAACGAAAAGATCGGCTTCGTGTTCCAGACCTTCAACCTGCTCGCCCGGACCAGCGCGCTCGACAATGTCGCCCTCCCCCTCCTCTACGCGCGTAACGGCCACGCTGCCGCCCGCGAAAAGGCGAGAGCCCGTCTTGTCCAGGTGGGACTTGCCGATCGCGAGCAGCATCAGCCTTCGGAACTCTCGGGCGGTCAGCAGCAACGCGTGGCCATCGCCCGGGCGCTGGTCAACGACCCGCATATCCTGCTTGCCGACGAGCCGACCGGCGCGCTCGACAGTCACACCACCGAGGAGATCATTGGCCTGTTCGAGGAGTTGAACGCCACCGGCATCACCGTGATCATCGTCACCCATGAGCCCGACATCGCCAAGCGCGCGCACCGGCGCATCACCTTTCGTGACGGGCAGATCGTGGAGGACGCGTCGTGAACCCGCTCGCCTCCTGCCGGATCGCCATTGACGCGCTCAAGGTGCATGCGCTCCGGAGCTTTCTCGCCATGCTCGGAGTGATCATCGGGGTAGCCTCGGTGATCATCATGGTGTCGGTGGCGAGCGGTGCGAGCCAAGCCATCGAACAACGCATCGCGGCGCTCGGCACCAATCTGCTCATGGTGGCGCCGGGGTCGTTCACCTCCGGTGGCAGGCGCGCCGGGGAAGGCACCGCCATTGCGCTCTCGGACCGCGATCTTGAGGCCATCCGCGACAAAGTGCCGGGCATCGCGGCTATCGCCGGCGTGGTCAACGGCTCGGCTCCCTTGGTGGTCGGATCCAGCAACTGGACGACCCAGGTCAACGGCGTGAACGACGAATTCATCATCGCGCGCGACTGGCCGCTGGTCGAGGGCCGTAATTTCACCGAGGCCGAGCTTCGCTCCGGCGCCAAAGTGGCGATCCTCGGCGCCACGGTGGCGCGGGAGCTGTTCGGCGAAGCCCCGGCCGTCGGCGAGCAGCTCCGCATCATGAACGTACCTTTCACCGTCATCGGGTTGCTGTCGATAAAGGGCCAGTCCGGCTGGGGCAGCGATCAGGACGACGTCGCGCTCGTGCCGCTGACCACCGCAAGACGCCGCCTGTTCGGCGCCGAGCAGACCGTGCCGGACAATCTCCGCAACATCATAGTGGCCATGTCTACGCCGGAAGCGATGAGCGACGCACAGGCCGAGATCGAGACCTTGCTCAGGGATCGGCGGCGCGTGCGCTCGGGCACGCCGGACGATTTCCGCGTACGTGACATGGCCGAGTTCATCCGCACCCGCGCCGAGACGCTGAACATCCTGAGTCTCTTGCTTGGCGCCACCGCCGTGATCTCGCTGATCGTGGGCGGCATCGGCATCATGAACATCATGCTGGTGTCGGTGACCGAGCGCACCAAGGAGATCGGCCTGCGCATGGCGGTCGGCGCGAGGCGCAAGGATATCTTGAGTCAATTTCTGATCGAGGCGGTGACGCTTTGCGTCTTGGGCGGGCTGATCGGGCTATTGATCGGCGGCGGCGCCGCGCTTGCCATGTCGGTCTGGGGCGACTGGCCGGTCGCGCTGTCGCCGAGCCTCGTGCTGATTGCGCTGCTCTCGGCGGGACTGGTCGGCGTGTTCTTCGGCTATTATCCGGCGCGCCGCGCCTCGCTGCTCAACCCGATCGACGCGCTTCGCTACGAGTAAGCGTTCAGTCGGCGCGCTCGATCTCGTTGCCGTCACCCAGCACCACCACGGTCGGATGGTAGTTGCGCGCCTCTTCGGCCGGCACCTGCGCATAGGCGACGACGATCACTCTGTCGCCTTTCTGCACCAGCCTAGCTGCAGCGCCGTTGACGGCGATTTCGCGCGAGCCGCGCGGCGCCACGATGGCATAGGTGGTGAAACGCCCGCCGGTATTGATGTTGAGCACATCGACCTGCTCATGCGGCAGGATGCCCGAGCAGATCCTGATCTATGGCGATCGAGCCTTCGTAATCGATATTGGCGCCGGTCACCGTGACGCGGTGAAGCTTGGCCTTGAGCATGGTGAGGAACACGGGCCGCTAGTCCTTTAAGTCCCCGGAGGAAGCGTTGTTCTAAAGGCCGCATATAAGCCAAGGCGGCGATTGTTGCAATGCAGCATACTGGGTCGGTGACCCGGACTTAAATATTCCCTCTCCCCTTGTGGGAGAGGGCTTCCCGCCCGGCGCGATGCGCGACGCATGGCGGGAAGGGTGAGGGGTGAGTCTTCATTGACGCGTCGTCGACGCTTACCCCTCACCGCGCGCAAAAGGCGCGCGTGCTCTCCCACAAGGGGAGAGCGGGGAGTCTGTGGCAGCTCTCGACATTCAGACATGACTCACCGTTGCCGCGATGCGTGTTCCGCATCCGGGGTTTGCTTTTCCCCCTTCGAGGCGAAGGGGGGACGGCGCGCCGAAAGACGCAATCCGTAAATGGTTCGTGCCTTGCGGCACGCGAGCGCCTCTCGGCGCGCCGATCACGGCGTTTAGCGGCACCGGGCCCTGCTTTAGGCTTAAGGCCGGATCGAACGCCGCTTTAAACGCGATCAGCTAGCTCCTAGCAGGACCTCGTAGTGGGTCCGGAGGGAGCTCCGATGCCGCCCGGGTGCCCGGTGTGCGAAACCGGACCCGCGGGCGCCGCACCTCGTCCCGCCGTCATGCGCCTCATGAAAACGCCCTTTAACCGGACGAGGTGCGTGCAGTGTATGCGAGGTTTGGAGCGCGGGGATAAGCCGCTCCTATCCCCGTTACCTTGACTAGAGTGGGCCGCGTTCTCACCGCTCATTCCCGCGAAAGCGGGAATCCAGAAGAATTATGCGGCGTGCTCATTGTCACCCTGGGTCCCCGCCTTCGCGGGGACGAGCGGATGTATGGTGTTGCCCTGGATACCGGCTTTCGCCGGCATGACGCATTAGCCGGGACACGCCCGGCCATGACGAGGTTGGTTGGGCTGATTTGGGAAAAAATCGCCGAAATGGGGCTAAGGAGGGCTTATCCCGGTCAGCTCCATAAAGGGGGGACGGTCCGGTTGCGCACCTGGCATCCTCATGGGGGATTTGCGGTTTGGGCTGAATGCCTTAGGCTCCCTTCCCTGAGGATAGTTCCCCCTCCCCCGTCAGTTGAGTGGGTGCAGTAATGTCGAGCGCCAGGAAGCACGCCCAGACCGTCTCAAGCGCCATTTTGCGCCTGCTCGGCGCCGATCCCAAGACGGTCGACGCCGAAGGTGTAGCGGCCATTATCCAGCAGGCGCTCGCCGAAGCCTCCCAGGCGCAGGAGAAGAAGGACCTCCAGCGCATCGCCGACGTGCAGGCCTCGGCGCATATCCATCTCACCCGCCTGCTAAACGCCTCGCCCGCGGTGATCTATTGCCGCGAGGCGCACGGCGACTACAAGCCGACCTTCGTCAGCGACAGCGTCAAGCGGCTGTTCGGCTGCACCCCGCGCGACTATCTCGACAATCCGTATCTGTGGCAGGGCCGGGTGCATCCCGACGACGTTGCGCGCATCAATGACTGGGTCGACCGCATGTTCGCGCCAGACCGGGGGTCGATCGAATATCGCATCCGCGGCGACGACGGCAGCTATTTCTGGGTGCACGACCGGCAACAGATCGTGCGCGACGAGAAGGGCGATCCGATCGAGCTCGTCGGCTCGTGGACCGACATCACCGCGCGCAAAGAGGCCGAGGCGGCGCAGGAGATTGCGCGCGCGCAGCTGCACACATTGCTCGGCGCCGCGCCCGTGGTGGTCTATAGCTTCGCCGCCACCGGCGATTTCGCCCCCTCCTTCGTCAGCGCCAGCATCGAGCTTCTGCTCGGCTATAAGCCCGAGGAATATCTGCGCAACGCCGATTTCTGGCGGGGCCACGTGCATCCCGAGGATCTGCCGGAGGTCGAGGCCAAGCAGGTCGAGCTGTTCCGCACCGGCGAGAACCTCGCCGAATACCGCTTCCGCAAGAAGGACGGCACCTATTGCTGGGTGAGCGACGAACAGCACCTGATCCGCGACGAGGCGGGACGCCCGGTCGAGGTGGTCGGCTCATGGAGCGATATCGACGCGCGCAAAGAAGCCGAGCTCGCCTTCGAGGCGGCGCAAACCGAGCTGGAGAAGGCGAGCCAGGCGGCGGTCGAAGCCAACGAGGCCAAGAGCATCTTCCTCGCCAATATGAGTCATGAGATCAGGACCCCGATGAACGCGGTGATCGGCCTGTCGCATCTCGCGTTGAAGACCGACCTCACCCCGCGCCAGCGCGACTACGTTCACAAGATCAAGAGCTCGGGCCAACACCTGCTCGGTATCATCAACGACATTCTCGATTTCTCGAAGATCGAGGCCGGCAAATTGTCGATCGAGCATATCGACTTCGATCTCGACAAGGTGCTGGAGAATGTCGGCAACCTGATGTCGGAGAAAGCATCCGCCAAAGGGCTCGAGCTGATCTTCGAGGTCGGCCCCGACGTCTCCACCCATTTCCGCGGCGACCCGCTCCGTCTCGGCCAGATCGTAATCAATTTCTGCAACAACGCGGTCAAGTTCACCGAGACCGGCGAGATCATGGTGCAGGTGCGCGTGCTGGAGGATGCCTCCGACAGCCAGCTGGTCGAGTTCTCCGTGCGAGATACCGGCATCGGCATGAGCGAGTCAGAAATCAGCCGCCTGTTCCAGGCCTTCGAGCAGGCCGACGCTTCGACCACCCGCAAATATGGCGGCACCGGGCTCGGGCTCGCCATCTCCAAGCAGCTGACCGAGCTGATGGGCGGCCATGTCATGGTGGAAAGCACGCCCGGCAAAGGCTCGACCTTCCGCTTTACCGCCCGCCTCGACAAGGGCGTGGCCATCGCGCGCCCGCGCCTTTTGCAATCGGATCTGCGCGGGCGGCGCGTGCTGATCATCGACGACAATCCGCATGCCCGCGCCGTGCTCGCCAACATGCTCACCAATATGACCTTCATCGCCGACGAGGCCGCCTCCGGCGAGGAAGCCATCGACATGGTGCGCCAGGCTTCGGACCTCGGCGAGCGCTACGAGATCGCCTTCATCGACTGGCAGATGCCGGGACTTAACGGGGTCGAGACCGGCAAGCGCATCCTCGAACTGGCCGAGGTCTCTGCACCCCATCTCGTCATGGTCACCGCTTACGGCCGCGAGGAGGTGCTGAAACAGGCCGAGGAGAGCGGCTTCGAGAACGTGCTGATCAAGCCGGTGACCTCGTCCATCCTGTTCGATACCGCCGTCATGGCGCTTGGCGCCGACCGCGAGACCACCGAGACGGTGCAGGCGCTGCCCTCCTTCGACATCGACCGCATGCGCGGCGCGCGCATACTCCTGGTCGAGGACAACGAGATCAACCAGGAAGTGGCCATGGGCCAGCTGGAGGACGCCGAGGTGTTCGTCGATCTCGCCGAGAACGGCGAAGTGGCGCTCAGCATGATCCGCGACAACGATTACGACGTGGTGCTGATGGACATGCAGATGCCGGTGATGGACGGCATCGAGGCGACGCGCGCGCTGAGGGCCGATCCGGCTTACGAGAAACTGCCCATCATCGCCATGACCGCCAACGCCATGGCGTCGGACCGCGAAGCGTGCCTCGAGGCCGGCATGAACGACCACATCGCCAAGCCGATCGATCCGGACCAGCTGTTCGGCGTGCTGCTGCGCTGGATCAAGCGCGCGGACGGCCGCATCGAGGTGAAGCACGCGGGCGTCCCGCAGCCTGCCAAGCCGGCGAGCGAGCCCGGCCTTGCCATTGACGGCATCGACGTGCGCTCAGGCCTCACGCGCACCGGCGGCAACCGCGGCCGCTACGAGACCTTGCTGCGCAAATTCGCCGAGCAGCAGGCCTATACCATCGATTCCATGCGGAATGCGCTCAAGATCGGCGATGCGGCGAGCGCCGAGCGCGCCGCGCATTCCCTGAAAGGCGCCTCCGGCACCTTGGGCGCCGCATCCTTATCCGACGTGGCGGCGCAAGCCGAGACCGCGATCAAAACCGGCAACGGCGTGGATGGGGCGCTGCAGGCGCTGTCCGTCTCGCTCGACCGCGTGCTCGAGGCCATCCGCACCGCACTGCCCGAAGAGAGCGACGGCAACGGCGCCGGCGCGCCGCAGGGCGATCCGAAGGCCGTCCTGGAGCCCTTGGCCCGCCTCAAGAAGCTCCTGGAAACCGACGACGGCGAGGCGGCCGATTTCATCGTCGACGCCAAATCGAACCTGGCCGGCGTGCTGACCCCGGCCGAGATCAAGACGCTCTCAGACCGCGTCGGCAATTTCGATTTCGAGGCGGCGCTGAAATGCCTGTCGGGCATCGCCTCGCGGCTCCAGCTCAATCTCGAAGGCAAATAGATGGCGGGCTCAAGCCGCAAGCTCGTGCTGATCGTCGACGATACGCCGACCAATGTGTCGGTGGTCTCGGGCGTGCTGAAGGATTTGTTCAAGACCAAAGTGGCGACCAACGGCGAGAAGGCTCTGGCCATCGCTTTCGCCGCCGAGAAGCCCGATCTCATCCTGCTCGACGTGATGATGCCCGGCATGGACGGGTACGAAGTGTGCCGCAGGCTCAAGGCCGATCCCAAGACGCGCGACATCCCGGTGATCTTCCTCACCGCCAAGACCGACTCCATCGACGAGGAGAAGGGCTTCGAGGTAGGCGCCGTCGATTACATCCACAAGCCGTTCTCAGGGCCGATCGTGCTGGCGCGCGTCAAGACCCAGCTCGCGCTGCAGGAGGCCTTGAGCGAGGCGCATGAGGCGCGCGAGCAGGCCGACCAGCTGCTGCATGCGCTCTTGCCCCAGAAGGCCGCCGACGAGATCCGCTCGATCGGCACGGTGATCCCGCGCCGTTACGAGAACGTCGCCGTGCTGTTCTGCGACGTGACCAATTTCACCGCCTATTGCGACGTCAACGAGCCGGAGGACGTGGTGTCGCGGCTCGACGCGCTGTTCGTCATCTTCGAGCGCGTCGCCGCCAAGCACGGGCTGGAAAAGATCAAGACCGTGGGCGACGGCTTCATGGCCGCGGCGGGGCTGCTGCAACAGCACGACGATCCGATCGGCGGCGCCGTGCGCTGCGGGCTGGAGATGGCCTCGACCCTGATCGACGCGCATCTCGGATGGGAGGTCAGGGTCGGCGTCCATTCGGGCCCGGTGGTGGCCGGCGTGGTCGGCCAGGAGCGCTACCAGTTCGACATCTGGGGCGACACGGTCAATGTCGCCGCACGCATGGTCGGCATGAGCGCGCCGGGCAGTGTCGCCGCCACGCGCGAGATCTGGGAGCAGCTGTCGTCCGGCGTGGACGGCAACGCGTCCGGCTTCGATGCCGAGTCGCTCGGCGAGCTCGAGGTCAAAGGCAAAGGCACCATCTCCGTCTACGGGTTGCGCGCGCAGGGCGGGTGAGGCCGGCCCCGCGCCGGCGCCACGCACGCGCGGGCAGAAGGACACATAAGGAGGGGCTCAATGCTGTTCATCTGCCACGTCACCATCGCGCCGGAGAACCGCGACGAGAGTTTCAGGCGGCTCAAGGAACAAGGCCTGCCCGAACAGAAGGGCGCCAAGCTGCTCGGCGCCTGGATGGCGCTCACCCAGCAGGAAACCTGGGCCATCGTCGAGGCCGACGACGCGGCGGCGGTGATGAAGCTCTACCACCCCTGGACCGATCTCAATTTGCACCGGATCGAGCCGGTAATGACCTTCGAGGCGCTTAAGAAGATCGTGGCCGCGGAGTATTAGGGGGTGAACCCGCTTATTTGCGGATGGCGCAAAGGTAGACGCTACCCTCATTAAGATGCACGTGGTGTACCAAGAAGCCGGCCTCTTCGACTAGCGATTGCAGACGCTCGGGCTTGATCAGTCCATAGAACGAGAAACCACGCATCGAGTCGATCAGAAACCCATCGCGAAAAGGTCGGGCGTTCGGCATACTTTGCATTCTGCTAAAATCTGAATTTCGATACTGGACGACGAATAAACAACTGCCATTTCGTTTGAGCTTTGACCTTATGACCTCAACCACCTCTTTCCGCTTTACGTAAAATGGAATAACCGACAACACATTGATACAGTATCCTCGATCAAACCTTTGTTTTAGTTTTTTAAATTCGTCGTCATTATGAACCGTCACACGATTTGAGCGTCTTTCCTTATCCCTGATAGAAATTTTTTGACCTTTTAGGCTTTGTTGACGCGAGAGTTGAATCTCAGAATCAACAATGGCTAATGTATTTGTTGTTTCCAATATGACGTCCCGGTAACGAAGCTTACCACACCCGCAGTCGAAGCTAGAATCAACTGTTGGAAGGCTTAGAATCAAAGCTTTGAGATATGATGAACTTTGTGATTCTGGCTTGGCAGCATTTTCTGTCTTTATTACAATTTCCCGAGAAATCTTATAGTGCATTAAATACATTCCGTACTGAGGTTGCGGCCGCTTGATCAGCAGCAATCGCTTCGACCTCCGCCAATGCGTACGTACCTAAGCGCCGATACTGAAAACAAGCGAGGAAGACAGCCAATAAAGAAACCAAAAGGAACCAACTGCCAATTTGTAACGAGCCAAATAATGCGGCGATTATAGCAGCAGTTGCAAAAAAGGTTGAAGCCTCAACCAATACCCAAAACCAGGCCCATCGCCCTAACGCATGCTCGATATCGTGACGATCAACTAATGGATCGGTGGAGCGGCTGGATGCATAGCGATAGAAAACCTCTCGCATCAACTTTTGCCGCTGGAGCTTAATTTCATTCATCCTCCTCTCTGGAAGAGTTGCTCCTACTTTTTGCGCGAGCGGAATAAGTATTTTGTCTCTATCAAAGCGGCTTCTGATACCTAACAGGTCAGAGATGCGATCATGGAGCTGAAACACGAACGTAAAAACAGCAACACCAAACGCTATTCCAAGTCCGGCAATGTTGAGCGTGTTTGCATGTGGAAACGTCTGTAAAAATTCTCCTAGGCTGCCATACGTTTCGACGGATCGTAAGGCTTGATCAACTAGAGGAATATCTCGTAGAAAAAATGTAATCAAATAAGTCTCATAGAAAGCACAGGCAGCTAATTTCCGAAGAACGTCGCCGTAATTGCGGGGTGTGGTTACAAACGGCAGAAAGAGATTTAGGAGATCCCCCACCTTCTGTGCCTCTATCTAGGAATTCCGGAAGCCTTAATATGGATATTTAAGTCTTGTGACAAGCGGAGCCACCTGTCTTGAGCTAAGCAAGTGTCTTACAAATCGGTCGATAAATCATCGGATCGGAACAGGATGGCCCAATCAGACTTGAAACGACAGCAGATCATGGATTTTCTCCATGAGCGCGTTTTCGACCCCATACTCAATTCACCCCGCGCTTCTCAAAAGCTAAAACAGGGGGTGCGACTGACAATTATGCGCCTAGACCAATTCGACGCTGCTGGAATGATTCAATACTTCTGGTCGGCAATTGTCGGCACAGAACGCAGTGTTGGATTCGCTGCTCTCATGAGACAAGAGGGCTTCAATCGCTTCGAAGAAGCGATTGATGACTTCAGGCTCCACTTCAACGATGAATTCCTAAAGAAGCCCTGACAAGTAAGGGGTAAGCCCCGGAGTCATCCTTCAAGGGCCGCGCTGTGAGCCTTACGTGACGATACTCCGAAGCGTGGCGAGCGAGGTACTGACCTTCGCCTCGGGCGGGTCGGTGCGCTGTATGGCGTAGTCGAAGGCGAGTTGCACGTCGGCGAGCGCCGCCATGGCCGGCCTCGCGTTCTCCTGCGTGAACAGCGCGACGTAAGGGTTCGGCGTGCCTTCCGGCACCTGGGCATGCATCAGCAGCATCGCCTCGCAGAAATGCTGATTGGCGATGTCGTTCTGGTAGATGTAGTTGAGATAGGCGAGGCCGACGAGCGACGCTTCAATCTTCAATTCGGACCGCATGGGCGCCTTGCCCGGCACCATCGCGTTGCCGGCGAGCTTGCAGGCGTTCACCGCCTCGTCGATCGATATGGACGTCGCCATCGCTGTCCTCCCGCTGGAGCATTTGCGCGCACATTATCCCGTCATTGCCGGGCTTGTCCCGGCAATCCAATGAGGCAGCTCCGTATGGTGCGGCAATGCCCTACTAGATGCCCGGCACAAGGCCGGGCATGACGGTGTAAGTGTGAAGGCTTTCGAGGACATCAATGACTCAGACACATTCCGCCGCTTCAGAGGGCCGCGCCGCATGGCGGAGGATGCGCGACGGCGATCTTGCCGCCATCGCGGCCATCGCCGAGGCGGTGCATCCGAACCTCGCCGAGCGGCCTGAGGTGTTCGCCGAGAAGCTCGGCCTCTATCCTGACGGGTGCTTCGTGCTGGCCGGGGGCGGCGGGGGCGCGGACGGCGCGGTGCTGGGCTACGCCTTCGCCCATCCGTGGCGGCTGAACGCGGTGCCGAAGCTCGATGCGTTCCTGTCGGCGCTGCCGGCCGATGCCGATTGCCTGTTCCTGCACGACGTGGCGGTCGCGCGGCAAGCGCGCGGGCAAAGCGCCTCTGGCGCGCTCGTCGCGCGGCTCGTTGAACTCGCGGAGCGTCACGGCTTAACCCCGCTGGCGCTCGCCGCGGTCTATGGGACCGGCCGCCATTGGGCGCGGCTCGGATTTGCGCTGGCCGGCAACGACGACATCGCGGCGCAGCTCAAGTGCTACGGCGACGCCCAGTACATGGTGCGGCGGCTGGACGGTTAGTTGTCGAGGAAGGAGCGCAATTTGCGTGAGCGAGACGGGTGCTTCAGCTTGCGCAATGCCTTCGCCTCGATCTGGCGGATGCGCTCGCGGGTGACGCTGAATTGCTGGCCGACTTCTTCCAGCGTGTGGTCGGTGTTCATGCCGATGCCGAATCGCATGCGTAAGACCCGCTCCTCGCGCGGCGTGAGCGATGCGAGCACGCGCGTGGTGGTTTCGCGCAAATTCGACTGGATGGCGGCGTCGATCGGCAGCACCGCGTTCTTGTCCTCGATGAAATCGCCGAGATAAGAGTCCTCCTCGTCGCCGATCGGCGTCTCCAACGAGATCGGCTCCTTGGCGATCTTGAGCACCTTGCGCACCTTCTCGAGCGGCATGGCGAGCTTCTCGGAAAGCTCTTCCGGCGTCGGCTCGCGGCCGATCTCGTGCAGCATCTGGCGCGAGGTGCGCACGATCTTGTTGATGGTCTCGATCATGTGCACGGGGATGCGGATGGTGC
>JBBDYM010000050.1:38936-68600 GCA_040901485.1 Methyloceanibacter sp. | reverse complement strand
CGCACCTCGCTCACCGTCATGCCTTGCACACCAAGTCCCGCCAGGGCTTCGCGCACCGCGTCGAGCCGATGCGGCTGGATCACTGCAATGATGTATTTCATGATGACGCTGTCCCCGATCACATGTTGTAGCCGCGTTCGCCGTGAAGTCTAAGGTCGAGGCCCTGCTCTTCGGTCTCGGCGCTGACGCGCAAGCCCACGAACATCTGCACGACCTTGATGATGACGAAGCTTACCACCGCCGACCATAGCAAAGTGACGACGATCCCGGTGAGCTGAATTGTCGCCTGGTCGCCGATGCTGCGGCCCTCGGCGAGCCCTGTGCCGCCAAGCGCCGCGTCGATGAACACCGCCGTGAGCATGATGCCGACCGCGCCGCCGACGCCATGGACGGCGAACACATCGAGGGCGTCATCGATCTTGAACCTGCGCTTGATGACACCCACCATGTAATAGCAGATCGTGCCGCCCGCGATGCCGATGACGAGCGCGGCGCCCGGCCCCACGAAGCCCGAAGCGGGCGTGATGGTGGCAAGTCCCGCAATGGTGCCGGTGGCCGCGCCGACCATGCTCGGCTTGCCGAACTTCGCCCATTCGATGACGATCCACACCAGCGTCGCCGTGGCCGCCGAGATCTGCGTCACGGTCATGGCCATGCCGGCGTCGCCTCCTGCTTTCAGCGCACTCCCGGCGTTGAAGCCGAACCACCCGACCCAGAGCATGCAGGCCCCGACCATGCACATCCATGGCGCATGCGGAGGCCGGACATCGTCAGGAAAGCCGAGGCGCGGACCGAGCACGATGGCCACCACCAGGGCGGAGACCCCGGCGATCAGATGCACCACGATGCCACCGGCGAAATCGAGCACACCCATCTGGCCGAGCCAGCCGCCGCCCCAGATCCAATGGGTCACCGGGACATAGACCAGAAGCACCCAGAGCAGCGTGAACAGGAGCAGCGCCTCGAAGCGCAGGCGCTCGACGAAGGCGCCGACCATCAGCGCCGGCGTGATGATGGCGAAGGTCATCTGGAAGGTGAAGAACACGGTCTCGGGGATGGTGGTGTTGGCCGCTACGGCGTCCCGCGCGACACCTGAGAGCAGCGCCTTGTTGAGATCCCCGATCCACTCGCCTGAGCCCGAGAAGGCGAGACTATAGGCGCCGATGAGCCAGACCACCGACACGAGACAGGCGATGGCGAAGCATTGCATCAGGACCGAGAGCAGGTTCTCGGCCCGCACGAGGCCGCCATAGAACAGGGCAAGCCCCGGCAAAGTCATGAAGAGAACGAGCGCCGTGGCTGTAATTAGCCAGGCGGTGTCGCCTGTGTCGATCATGGTAGCCCCTCCCCCAACACGGCTTCTGCATACGAACGAGCCGTTGTCTAGAATGTTAGCATGACTCAGGCAGAACCTGCGGGGGCCGATGATCGTTTGCCCACAGATAGGGCAAAAGCCTCATGTCCAGTTAGGCCACAATCGAGCGTTCAGGGATGTTATAGTGCCGCAATGAGCAAGGCCTTCACCAAAGAAGCTGAAGGCGGGGACGTCTATGACGACCTTCCCGACCGGCCCATATCGCCCCATAATCTCGTCACCCCGAAGGGGCTCGAGATGATCGAGGCCGAGCTCGCGCGCCTGCATGAGGAGCATGCCGCCGCCCATGACGCCGACGACCGCGCGCTGCTGGCCAAGATCAATCGTGACCTGCGCTATTGGACCTCCCGCCGGGCCACCGCCCAGGTGGTCGAGGCACCTTCCGATGCGAGCGAGGTGCGTTTCGGCTCGACGGTGACCATCGAGCGGGAGGATGGGCGGCGCCAGACCTACCGTATCGTCGGCGAGGACGAAGCCGACCCTTCCCTCGGCACGCTGTCTTACGTTTCGCCCGTGGCTCAGGCGCTCATGGGCAAGCCGGTCGGTGAAAGCGTGCAGGCCGGCGCTTCCGAAGCTGCTATCGTCGAAATTTCTTAGTTATTCCCAGCCGGTTAAGTCGGTTTAGTTGGCTTGTCCAGCATGAGCTTGCCCTGCTTCTGCACCAGGGCCTTGGCTTTGTTGGCCAATAGCGAGAGTATCCAGGGAAGCTGCACTTCGAGCCGGACGTGATCGTCGGTCACGTCCACGGTGCCGGTCGTGGACTGCCCGAGCAGGCTCGCGCGGAAATCGAGATGCTCGCCGGCCCACGCATCCTCGAGCACCACGAATTTCTCGCCGAACGTCGAGCGCACATTGGTGAAGCCCGCTTGCAGCCGGCGCTTGGCTTCCGCCTTGCCGAGCTTGTGGGGAATGGTGACGATCACCGGTTGGGACATCTCAGAAGCGACCTCTTGCAGCGAGCAACGACACCAGTCTCATATGGAGAACTCGGTGCCGATCTTCCAGTGGTCAAAAGGGGTTACGGCTTAGGCGACTTGTTATCCACATGGCCGAGATCGCGGCCTGGCGCCACCGCGTCCCGTACCTTTTGCTTCAGTTCCTTGATCTCGGGGAAGCGCCCTTCCTCTTTCCGCGACCAGATCAGCCGGTCGTCGAGGCGGACCTCGAAGACGCCGCCGGTATTATCGGGGATGAGGGTGAGAGAGCCGAGCTCCTCGGCAAAGGTGGACAACAGCTCCTGGCCCATCCATGTGGCCCGCAGCAGCCAGCCGCAGAGCCGGCAATAGGTGATGGCAACGTTTGGCTTCGGCGCCATGGCGGGCCTTGTTTTCCACAGGGCATGAACAGAGACGTGAATTTAGACCGCTGCCTTGAACCTACAAAGGCCTTTCAATGTTTGAGCTTGATCAAGGCCGCCTCTCCCCTGGCGGTACATCATAGCGCAATGGGCGGAGCATAGGATGCGCCGTCATTGGCCCTTCACAAGGAGACGATAATGTCAGACCCCATACACAAGCAAAGCGAGACGCAATCTCGCCTGTCAAATCCTCTCCTCGACCTTGCCACGGCCGTCGCGGAAGCGCAGTTGAAGGCTTGGCAAGCATATCAGGTTGAAGGCACGCGCTTCGTGGCCAAGAGGCTGCGCGCCAACCTCGCCTTCCTCCAATCGCTCGGTCATTGCGGCGATGTCTCGGGCATGGGTGCATGTCAGCGGGCCTGGTTCGCCGACCTCCGCCAGGACTACGCCGAGGAGTGGGGGCGGCTCATGGGAACGACCTCCGCCCTCGGTTTTATCGATCTGTCCGGTCTGGGACGGCTCATCGGCAGGCGGTCAACATGCCCCCAGCCGCAGCAGTTTGAGCCAAGGCCGGCGGCTACGCCGCAACGCCGCACCGATCTGGCTGCCTAAGGTCTAGGCACGTATTTCGGCACCACACGCACGGACACGATGCAATCGTCGCCCGCTTGTCGAAGCACGGTTGCGTCCCTATTTGCGCACGGGGTAACTTCCATCATCATCCCGTAACAAGAATTCTGGCTTGTTCGCCGGCGCAAATACCGAAAAAGTGAGGTCATGACAGCTCTGATTCGCTCCAAGGCCGCTTTACGATCTATCGCCGCCATCGGCCTGGCGGCTCTTTTCATGCTCCCCGCCTGGCTCAACACTAACGCCCAAGCCAGTCCGTTCGATGCCCTGCTCGGTTCATGGCGCGGCAGTGGACAGGTCCAGCTAAGCAACGGCCGCAATGAGCGCCTGCAATGCAACGTCTACTATACCGGCGGGGGCGCTTCACTCGGCATGGCCATTCGCTGCCAGAGTGAGAGCCAGAATATCGAGATCAGGAGCAAGCTCAGTCAAAGCGGGGGCCGCGTTTCCGGCACATGGGAAGAACGCACCTTTAATGCGCATGGCAGCGCCACCGGACAGATTGGCTCTGGCAAAGTGAGCCTCAGAATCAGCGGCGGCATTACGGGCTCCATGCAGGTATCGTACAGTCCCACCCGTCAAAACGTTTCGATCTCGACTGCGGGCGGTGGCCTCAAGAGCGTGTCGATCAGTTTGTCCCGAAGCTAGCTCTCCGCTCTATAAGGCCGATGCGATTGCAAGAGGCTGGAGGAGCCGTGTCATGGGCGAGCATCTGCTGACCAGCAAGCTTCAGGGGGAACGGCTCGAGCTTGCCGCCGGCGGCTCGTGGACCGCTCCCAATGCCAACGAGCTTGAATCCCTCGTAGACAGCGTGGCCGGCGACGCCCTGAAGGCGAAGACCGTGTCGATCGACATGGCCGGCGTGCGCGAGTTCGACACGTTCGGTGCATGGCTGCTGGAGCGCCTGACGCGCCAATGGACCGGGTCCGGACGGGAAACGGTCATTGTCGGCCTGCCCAAGCATGACCTCGGCCTGCTCGAGGAAATGCAGACCGTCAATCGCGCGCCTCCCGCTCCCCCCTCGCGTGACAACCCGATCGTCGCCGCCCTTGTTTCGGTGGGAAGGGCAGGCGCCGGGTTCGGCCGCGATCTTATTCTCTTCGCCGACATGCTCGGCGCCGTCGGCGTGGCGGCGGCACGGGTGCTCGTGCGCCCGCATGAGTTCCGCTTCACTTCGATGGTGCATCAGCTCGACCGCGTGGCCTGGCAGGCGGTGCCGATCATCCTGCTCATCACCTTCCTCATCGGCGGCATCATCGCGCAGCAAGGCATCTTCCATTTCCGCAAATTCGGTGCCGAGATGTACGCCGTCGACCTGGTCGGCATTCTCATCTTGCGCGAGATCGGTGTGCTGATAGTGGCCATCATGGTCGCCGGCCGCTCGGGTAGCTCCTACACCGCCGAGCTCGGCTCCATGAAGATGCGCGAGGAGATCGATGCGCTCCGCACCATGGGCTTCGACCCGATCGAGGTGCTGGTCCTGCCGCGCATTCTGGTCCTCGTCATCGCGCTTCCCATACTCACCTTCCTTGGCTGCATAGCGGCGCTTTACGGTGGCGAGCTGGTAGCCTGGCTCTATGGCGGCATGAGCCCCGACATCTACATCTCGCGCCTGATGGAGGCGATCTCGCTCACCCATTTCAAGGTGGGTATGATCAAGGCGCCGTTCATGGGGCTGGTCATCGGCATCGTCGCCTGCGCCGAGGGACTGCAAGTGAAAGGCAGCGCCGAATCGCTCGGCCTGAAAACCACGGCCTCGGTGGTGAAATCGATCTTCCTGGTGATCGTGCTCGACGGCCTGTTCGCCATCTTCTTCGCCTCGATCGGTATGTGAGCTCGCATGGCTGAGAACGCCGCGATCAAAGTGCGCGACCTCGTGGTCGGTTTCGGCGACCAGACCGTGCTGGATCATCTGTCGCTCGACGTGCGCGAAGCCGAGATCCTCGGCGTGGTCGGCGCATCGGGCAGCGGCAAGTCGGTCCTGTTGCGCACCATCATCGGGCTGTTGCCGAAGCGGCATGGCACCATCGAAGTGCTCGGCGTCAATCTCGACCATGCGAACGAGCAGGAGCGCCGCGCGCTGGAGCGCCGTTGGGGCGTTCTGTTCCAGCAAGGCGCATTGTTCTCCTCGCTCACCGTGCGCCAGAACGTGCAATTTCCCATGCGCGAGAATCTTAAATTGTCGCAGAGGCTGCTCGACGAGATGGCGCTGGCCAAGCTAGAAATGGTCGGGCTCACCCCCCAGGACGCCGATAAATTCCCCTCCGAGCTGTCTGGCGGCATGACCAAGCGCGTGGCGCTGGCCCGTGCGCTGGCGCTCGACCCCGAGATCGTGTTTCTCGACGAGCCGACCTCCGGGCTCGATCCGATTTCCGCCGGCGATTTCGACGAATTGATCCGCACCCTGCAGCAGACCCTCGAGATCACCGTGTTCATGGTGACTCACGACCTGGAAAGCCTCTATACCGCTTGCGACCGCGTGGCCGTCCTTGCCGACGGCAAAGTGGTAGCGGAAGGCCCGATTCCCACCATGCTCGAATCCGAGCATCCCTGGGTGAAGAACTATTTCCAGGGAAAACGCGGCGGCATGCTGGCGGAACGGCAATTGAGCGCATGACCAAAGGACCTTGATCGATGGAAACGCGTGCCCGCTACGCCTTGATCGGATTGTTCATGCTCGCCGTCATCCTGGCGAGTTTCGCCTTCGTCTATTGGCTGGAGAACAAAGGCGGGTTTACCCAGCGGGAGACCTACCAGGTCCACTTCGATGGCTCCGTGTCCGGGCTGCTGGTCGGCTCTGCGGTCCTGTTCAATGGCATCCGCGTCGGCGAGGTTACGCAACTCACACTCAATCCTGATGCGCCTCAACAGGTGGTCGCCACCATCGCCGTGGGCCGCAACACGCCGATCCGTTCCGACACGCAAGTCGGCATCGAGACGCAAGGCTTGACCGGCGGCGCGGCGGTGACGCTGAGGGGCGGCAGCAGCTCGACGCCCGCTGTCCTTGGCGAGGGCGGTGCGCCCCCGACGCTCATCGCCCAGCCCGGCGCAAGCCAGGATTGGACTCAGGCCGCACGCGACGCCTTCCAGCGCGTCGATGACGTCCTCGCCCAGAATGCCGAGGCGTTGAACCAAGCCATCACCAATATCGAGACCTTCACCGACGCACTCGCGCGCAATTCCGACAAGGTCGACGGCATCCTGGCCGGACTCGAGCGCATGACGGGCGGCGGGACCGGCGCCGGAGGCGTTCCCGTTTTCGATCTCTCCCCCGCTACCGATCTTCCGCCACCTCCCACGGAGGCGCCGTCCTGGCAGCTGGTCATCCCGGAGCCCACGACAGTCATGGGCTTCAATACCGACAGGATCCTGCTGCAGCCGGCAGAGGGCGAGAGCAAGCAGCTGCAAGACGCGCGCTTGAGCGACAATCTGCCTGTCCTGTTCCAAGCGAAATTGATCCAGAGCTTCGAGAATGCCGGCTACGCGCAGGCAGTCACACGCACCCAGGACGGGCTCGGCGGTTATCGGCTGCTGATCGACATCAGGCGTTTCCATTTGTCGACTGCGGCAGATCCCGAGGCCGAGATCGAGTTCATGGCCAAGATCGTGGATGCGGATGGGAAGATTCTCGATGCGAAGCTGTTTCAGGTCACCGCGCCCGCCACGGGAACCGAGACGCAAGACTATGTGCATGCGCTCGACGAAGCCTTCGGCAAAGCGCAGACCGAATTGTTGCAATGGTCCGCGGCCACGCTCGATGCCGCCCCGCCGCTACCCGCGCCGCCCGCCGCCGAGGCGCTTCCGGACGAGCCGCCTGCCGAGCCTCCGGCCGACGAGCAGCCGCCCGCCGATAGTCCCGACCAGCCCATGCCCTAGTATCCAGAGCGCCGCTCAGGGCTAGGCGGCTTTCTTTTCCAGCTCCGGCTTCCATTGCCCGAGCGTGGCGAGGCCGTTCATCTCGGCGCGATGCGCGAAGGCCGCTTGCGCCGCGGACTTGTTCTCGGCCTTCCCCGACCAAGCCTTTTGCGGCGCGGCCTGGAGCGCGCGCCCGTAGGAGAAGCTGAGCCGCCAAGGCACGCCGCCGATCTTGTTCATGGCGTCGAGCCGCGCCGTAGCCTCGACGTCGGACTGGCCGCCTGACAGGAAGGCGATCCCCGGCACGGCGGCCGGCACGCAAGCCTTGAGCACGCGGAGCGTCTTCTCCGCGATCTCGGCATCGGACGCTTGCTTGGCACTCTTCTTCCCCGGCACCACCATATTGGGCTTGAGCACCATGCCTTCGGGCTGAACCTTCGCGTAATACAGTTCCTGGAACACCATTTTCAGCACGAACTCGGTGACTTCCTCGCAGCGGTCGATGCCGTGATCGCCGTCCATCAGCACTTCCGGCTCGACAATCGGCACGAGGTCCTGCTCCTGGCAGAGCGCGGCGTAGCGGGCGAGCGCATGAGCGTTGGCGCTGATGCAATTGTAGCTCGGGATACCGGGTCCGATATCGATGACCGCGCGCCATTTGCAGAACCTGGCGCCCAGGTCACGATACTCGATGAGCCGCTCGCGCAAGCCGTCGAGTCCCTCGGTGATGGTCTCGCCGGGCGAGAAGGCAAGCGGCTTCGCACCCTTGTCGACCTTGATGCCGGGGATCGAGCCCGCCTGCTCGATCACCTTGACCAGCGGCGTGCCGTCGGCGCCCTTCTGGCGGATGGTCTCATCGAACAGGATGACCCCTGAGATACGGTCGGCCATGGCCTTGGCGGAGCGGAACAGCAGCTCGCGGTAGTCGCGTCGGCTCGTTTCCGTGGCTTCCACGCCGATAGCGTCGAACCGCTTCTTGATCGTGCCGCCCGACTCGTCGGCGGCGAGAATGCCCCTGCCCGGCGCGACCATGGCGGTGGCGATCTTATTGAGCTCAGCGAGATTCATAACCCCTCCCAAATATCGACGTTCGCTGCCGGTGTTTTCCCGCAGATCGGGCTCCAAGCGCAAGACCGGGCTTGCTTCAAGTATCTCCCTTGCCGATTTCACCGATCAATTTTTCCAAGGTGTCTATGGCCGTTTTCGGGTCGTTGCGGCCGAGATCGATGGTCACTTTGAGCCCGTCAGCCTCGTAACGAATGACCTCCGACGGCAGCTCCTCGCGCAATCCTGTGACCTCGTAGGCATGGATCGGCTGGGCGATGCCTTTGACCTTGATCGGCGGCCGTTCCTCGGCCGTCACCACGTCCTTCACCAGCGCCCAGGTCTCATGCGAGATCAGAATCTTGCCGGGCCCCGCCGCCTGCTCAAGCCGGGCGGCGAGATTAACCGCCGCGCCGATGATGGTGTAATCCATCCGGTCTTGGCTGCCGAAATTGCCGACCGTGCAGAAGCCGGTATTGACGCCCATGCGGGCGCTGAAGGGCCGCTCAAGACCCTCGTCTTCCCACTCGCGGACCAGCTCGGCGATGCGGCGCTGCATCTCCACCGCCATGGTCACGCAAGCCTTGGCGTCCTGGGCAACGCCCCGCGTTTCGGGGTCGCCGAAGAACGCCACCACGCCGTCGCCGACGAATTTGTCGATGGTGGCGCCATGCTTCAGCGCGATCCGCGCCATCTCGTTGAGGTAACGGTTGAGGATGCCGGTCAGCTCTTCCGATTCAAGATCCTCGGCGGTCTCGGTGAAGCCGGAGAGATCGGAGAAGAACACCGTCAGCTTCTTCCGCTTGGACGCGATCTCCACCGTCTGCCGCCCCTGGAAGATCGAGGCATAGATTTGCGGCGATAGATATTTAGAGAGCTTGACCGACAGGCTCTCGAGGGCTTGCGTGCGCTCCTTCACCAGCGCATCGAGCCGTTCCTCGCGGGCAAGCACTTCCTGCCCCATGCTGGTCACCACGCGGGCGAGACGGCCAAGCTCGTCGCCGCGTGTCGCGTCATGCTCGAGAGTCCGCGGATCGAATTTGCGGTCTTCGACCGCCTCCGCCGCCGCGGTGATCCGCTCCAAGGGCGCGATCTGATAATTGGCGGATACGATCGAGATGATGATGCCCGTGGCCAGCACGGCGGCGGCAATCGCCGCGGCGATGCGCAGCTGATCGGCGATCGCCGAGCGCATGATCTCGGTCGGGATGCGCACCAGCGCCGCGCCGATCACCGCTTTCTGGTCGCTCACGATGGGTGCAATCACGCTTAGCGCGTTTGCCTGCAACACAGAGCGAGTCTGATCGTCCTTGAGCGTCTCCCGTATGGCGCCCATCTCCTCTTGGCTCGGCCGGCCTGCTTCTTTCGAAGCGAACATCTCAGGTCCGGCGAGCTGACTGAGATTGGTGTCGAACACCCAGATCGCGTCGATATCGCCGCCGGCGAGAAGCGCGTGCACTGAGCGCGTCAGGCCGACGCGTGCAGCGAGATCGGCGAGGAACTTGGCGTCGAAGCCGACCTGAACGATGCGCGGCTTATCGACTCCTCCCACCCCGGCATATTTGTAATGCTGATCGTCAATCTCGCGCTGCCGTGCTTCCTGCACCACCGCGCTTTTGTCGCCGGTGAGGAGCGGCCAGAACACATGCGCCTGCGGCTGATCCTCCGCCGACGGGCTGAAGGTGAAATCGACGTCGATATTCCTGAGATAAGCGTGGCCCTTCTCGTCGGTGATCCAGAACTCGTCGAGCACCGTCCGGTCGGCGATCTGACGGAGGCGCCGGTTGATTTCCTCGGGTGTGAAATCGGCCTGCTCGGCGGCGTCCACGAAATGGGCGAGGATGGTCGCCTCGGCTACCATCTGGCCGCCCAGCATGTCCTCGACCTCCTGGGGAATTTCGGTGGCGAGTGCGGCGCTCCGCGCCAACAGATTGGCGACCATCTCGCCCGACTGCTCGGCCGAAGCGAGGATCGCGTTCCGCGTGTTCCACGCCAGCAGCGCGGAGGTGGCGATGGTTGCGGCAGCGAGCAGAGCGCTGACCAGCAGGACTAGCTTTGTCCGGTAACGCATGACGTTGAACTCCCGCGTGTGCCCCAAACCCTTGGAGCCGCCTGAAGCTCAGGTCAAGGCGTGCCCATCCTCGGCGGTACCTTCTTCCAAGGATATCCGGCTTGGGCAAGGCTGAAGCCGAGATCGTACAGCTTGGTCATGTAGACCTCGTCGAAGGAACTGGTGCTGGTATCGATGAAGTCGCCGGGAATATAAGCGAGGTTGTAGTCGATGCCGTTCTTCTTGGCGAACACGTACAATTCGTAGAGATCGCCGACCCCCTGGCTCTTGATCAGGCTCGACACCGCGCGCCCCGCGATCGACAGTGTCCTCGCCTTCACCGCCTTGTATTCCGGTGCGACATGACCGTTGCGAATGATGTAGGCGCGCCGGATCGGATTGATGCCGAGCCCTCCGTCAACTCTGCTCGCCATGAATTGCGTCGGCACCAGGAACACCTCGCGCGTCGTCCCCCCGTCCACATGCATCTCGTCATAGACGGCTCCTTCCACGGCGACCTTGATGAAGCCGGGCGGGAACACGGCGGGGATCGCCGCCGAGGCGAGTAGCACGGTGCGGAACAATTGCAACGCATCGGGACTGCCGCTCGTGGCGATCCTGCCCATGTCCCAGATGACGGGACGCTCGGCGTCGAGATTGGTGGTGCCGATCAAAAGACGGCGGCCTTTGCGGTGCTCCTCGGCTACCTCCCGCAGGAACCCCTCATCGATATAGTGGGCGATGACCTTGGCCAAGGGCGCGTTGCTCGCCAGCGAATCGCCGCCAAGCAGGCCCCGCACGGGCTGCATGATGGCGATGTCCTTGGTGGAGGATTGGGTGAAGACGTGTTTCAGGGCCTGGTCGTATTTGGGCCCGAGAAAGGCGAAGGGGGCGGTGAGTGCGCCGGTGGAGACGCCGGTGACCAGATCGAATTCAGGCCGTTTGCCGGACGCGGTCCAGCCGACGAGCACGCCGGCGCCGAAGGCACCGTCGCCGCCTCCGCCGGAAAGCGCGAGAAAGTTGACGATAGGCCGTTTCCCCTTGGCCATGAGGTGCGGCCGGTTGGCGCGGGTCTGCGCCCATTTCTCCTTGACCATGGCGTCTGAATTCGGGGGTAGCTGGTCGCCCCAGAAGCGGACCGGTGTGGGGCCCATGCCGACCACTTCGGCTTGGGTCTCAAGCGCCAGCGGTACAGGGTTGCGCGACACCATGGCGCCGCAGCTTGCAAGCGCCAAGGCCAGCAAAACACTCCAAAAGGCCCGTCCCAAGCAATTCCCCCGATCTAAGAGACTTTGACCCCAGGAGGCATCCCCGTGAGGATAAGTAGCCTATCCCAAGACCGCAAAGCGAGGCGAATATTCCGGGGATTAGCCTGTTCAGGACCGATAAAGGCCGGAAAAACCCCCGATCAATCTCCGGCTTGTTCCGGCCTAAATCCGGTTGTCCACTGAAGCCGTAAAAAGACCCTTCAGGCCCGAACTTTGCAGGCCTCGAAAGCACATGGCGGAAACCACGGCACACCCAGCACGCAAGCCCCTGGTGGCGCTGACCGGCGCCACGGGCTTCATCGGCCAATATCTGCTGAAAGAGCTACCCAGACGCGGCTATCGCGTGCGCGTGCTGTTGCGCCGCCCGACCATGATGCCGGAGGGCTGTGCCAGCGTGCTCATCGGCGATCTCGCCAGGCCGCACAACATGGCCGAGGCGCTTGCCGAGGTTGACGCGGTGATCCACACCGCCGGCATCGCCAGCACCATGTCGGGGCTGCCCGAGGACGATTATCGCCGCTTCAACACCGAGGCCACGGTTACCTTCGCCAAGGCGGCCGAGCGGGCGCGGGTCAAGCGTTTCGTCTTTCTCTCCTCGATCAGGGCGCAGTCGGGTCCCATCGCCGACAGCGTGCTGACCGAGGACCACGCGCCGCGGCCGACCGACGCCTATGGACGGTCGAAGCTCGCCGCCGAGCAGGGTCTCGCCGAGACCGGCTTGGACTGGGTGGCGCTCAGGCTGGCGCTCGTCTACGGACCCGGCGTGCAAGGCAACATGGCGCGGTTGATCAAGCTCGCCCGCTCACCCTACCCGCTGCCGCTGGCGGGGTTGCGCGGCGAGCATTCGCTGCTCGGCTTGGACAATTTGGTCGCGGCGGTGGACCGGGTGCTTGCCGCGCCTTCGCCGCTGAAGCGCCCCTTTATCGTCGCCGATCCCGAACCGCTCACCATCGGCGGCATCGTTGCTGCATTGCGGCAAGGCTTGGGCCGACGCGCCGGATTGTTCTACATACCGCGCCCCCTGCTGGAGGCAGCGTTGCGTGCCGCCGGCAAAGCGGAGAACTATCAGCCTCTGTTCGGCTCGTTGGTAGCCGATCCATCCGCGCTCGGACGTTTGAACTGGACGCCTGTTGTTGCAACGCAGCAGGGACTCGCATCGCTGATCCGCGATGAGCGCGGCGCGCGCGTTTGATGCGCACAATCTTTTTCTCTCCGCGCGCTCGTCTTAGCTTCGTCGCATTTCCTTGCTACAAGCATCATTGGCTGACGTGGGGGTCGCCGTTTGGAGCAAGGCTGCTTGCCTTGAAGACGCGCGACTCTGAACCCTGAGCTTCCTCAAAGCCGTTCAGAGCGTTCTTCCGGGCAGGCTGAGGAGGTTAGGAATGGCACTCCCGAAGATCGTCATGCGCGGCAGGAAGATCATTCTCCTGAGCGGGTTCAAGGACGCCACGGATACCAGCACCAGCCGTCGTAGTCTCGTGGTCGATGCCGAGGACAAGCTGCGGCAAGCCGCCAAGAAAGATCCCGATGCGGTTGCGTTCGGCTATGTGGCCGGCGAATGGGTCGCCTCGGCTTGAGGCGGAGCGGACGAAACCAGGACTGAGCCGCAGCGCGCGGACGCCGCGCCTGCCCTTAGTCCTGCGAGACGGTGACGCCCCACGGCGCGTAGCCCACGGGTATCGACTTCACCACCTTTAGGCTGGGCACATCGATTACCGAGACGTCGTTGCTGTTGCCGTTGGTGGTGAACAGGAGCGCGTCGTCGGGCGTGAAAGCGAGCTGCCAGACACGCTTGCCAACCAATAGATATTTTTCCACTTCCAGATTCTTCGCGTCGATCACTGCCACATGATTGGCGGGGCCCAAGGCGACGAAGGCCTTGGCGCCGTCCTTGGTGATGCGGACGCCGACCGGCTGAATATATTCGGGCTGGATGCCGGGTATCTCGAAGCCGATGGTCTTGATGATCTTGCGCGTCTTGGCGTCGATCACCGCGACCGTGCCGCCCACTTCCGCCGTCACCCATAATTGCGTGCCGTCAGCGGTGAACTCGGCGAAACGCGGCCGCGTCCCCACCAGCACGTTGTCGAAGATCTCGTTGGTCTCGGTGTCGACGAAATGGGCCATGTTGGTGGTCTCCGAGGTCACCACCACGACCTTGCCGTCGGGGCTGATACCGACACCTTCGGGCTCGACGCCGACCTCCACCTCGGCCAGCACTTCTCTTTCAGGGAGGTCGATCACCGTGAGCAGATTGTCGTCCTCGTTAGCGATGTAGACGGGGCTTCCGGAGGGATGAATGTTGAGCAGCTCGGGATCCGGTCCAGACGGCAGATCGCCCACGAGCTCGCGCGTGGACACGTCGAGCAGCTGAACGGTGTCGTCGTCGCTCGCGCAAATCAGCAGCTGCTTGCCGTCTCTGGTCAGCATGATGCCGCGCGGGCGCTGGCCCACTTGGACGGTTTCCAGCACCTGGAGCGTGGTACTGTCGATCACCGTGAGCGAGTTGCCTTTCTCGTTGGAGACATAGACCGTATAGCCCGCAGCCGGTCCACCGGCGAACATCAGGCCGGCCAGCGCCGTGACGGCGATATGCAACCTGCGTGCGCTCATTCCCCTCCCCTTGCGAACTTGCACTTGCTCTCGGGCCGATCGATGCCGAGCGTATCGACTTCGGCATATTCGTGCAGGAACCCCTGTTGCGGCGACATCGAGACCGGGAGCTCGGGGCCAGCCACGATGATCGGCTGGCGTAGCTGCCCATCCCAGGCGCGGAAGGTGACCTTCTGTCCCTTGAAGGCGGCAAGCTCGAGCTCGTCGCTGCGGAGATGCGCGGCAATGGGGGCGAACTCGGAAGAGCCCGTGCGTGACGCCGCTTCGCCGATGGCACGCACCGCCACCCAGGCCTGATAATCGAGCGGCAGCATGAAGCGTTTGGCAAAGCGCTGGAACCGGTTCTGTATCTGAGTGGCGCCCCATTGCTCGTGCGCCGGGTGCCAGCTCATGGCCTTGAGGCCGGCGGTGCCGGCTACCGGCCGCGGATCCCAGGTGCGGAAGGGAAGATAGGGCCCGAAGATTTCCGCCTCGTCAGCCACGACCACGACATCGTGACTTGGCGCCCCTTGGGTAAAGGCCGGCATTTGCAGTTGGATCTGCTGCTGGCCCGTGTCCGAGCGCCGGGCGCCCGGTGTCTCTTTATATTCACGCTCCTCGACGATGGTGGCGCCGAAGCGCCGCGCCGCCCGGTGCAGGGCGTCGAGATAGACGAGGTCTTCGGGAAAGACGCCCTTCACCACAAGCCAGCGCTGCCATTGCTTCCACACGAGATATTGCGCCAGCGCATCGGCGAGCATGGCGCGGTCGGGCGCGGTGTGCAGCACGTTGGCGCGGCACTCCTCTTGTCTCAGGCTCACCTCGGGCGCGCGCACGTTGAACAGAAGCACGTCCTGGTCTTTGACCGAATCCGCCAGTAACAACAAAGTCTCGGCTGGCGCATCCACCAACACGAAATGGTGGCCGCTCTCCACGAACTTCCGCAGCGCCTCGACGGCATCGCCGCCGATCGGAACACGCTCAATGTCGAGCTTGAAGTCCTGCTTGGTGAACTTACCGGTGGTGTTGTTGTCCTTGAGCGCGATCTCGGCGCCGGCGATGCCCAGATCGTCCGGCTCGACATTGAGCCGCGACAAGGGGATCAGCCGCTTCACCTCCTGCTTCAAATAGCCGATCAGCACGGTGGCGATCTCGCCGGCAGGCTCCGCCTGCGCTTCCGACTGAGACGTGGGGGCGAGCGGCAGGGCCAGCAACAGGAACACCCCCAAGCACCACGCCAGCGCAGGGTAGAGGTATGGCCCAAGAGCCTTGCCAGTCTCCGGCCCTTGAGTGGCGGGCGATGGGAGCCGTTGTCCGAACTGCATCAACAAAACCCACTTGCCCTACGCCGTTGACCGCCAATGGCAATTCTACCTGCTGGATGCCAGGTAAAATAGAAGTACTCGCAGGAACTACAGGCAATGGTTTTATTGACAAATGGCAAGGCCACGCGCAGTCTGAAGGCGCGAACCCGTCTGGAGCGGCCGGAAAAACCGGTCAAATCGGGATCACGCTAGGGAGGAAAAGATGGTGCGTTACAAGATGGCTGGCGCGCTGGTAAGCGCGCTAGTGATAGGCTTCGCCGGTGCCAATCTGCATCAGGCGTTTGCCCAGGAAGAAACGCCGGCAGCCCCCACCACCAAGAAAATGGATGCGCCTGTCGCTTCTGTCTCGCAGGAGCAACTCAACGGCGCCGCCGGGGACGAGAAGAACTTTCTGCATACCAACGGCAATTACGACCAGACCCGGTATTACCCCGGCAAGCAGATCAACGCATCCAATGTCGGCAAGCTTCGCCCCGCCTGGATTTTCCAGACCGAGGTGAAAGAGTCGTTGGAGACGACGCCGATCGTCGTCGGCGAGGTGATGTACGTCACCACCTCCTTCAACCACGTCTATGCCATCAACGCCAAGACCGGCGAGGAGTATTGGCACTACAAGCACAAGATGGGTCCCGTCACGACCTATTGCTGCGGCCCGAATAACCGCGGCGTCGCCATCTATGGCGACAAGGTCTTCATGGGGACGCTTGACTCCAAGCTTGTCGCGCTCGACGCCAAGACCGGAAGCCTGATCTGGCAGACGGACATCGCCGAACCGGAGCTCGGTTATAGCGAGACCATGGCGCCGACCGCCGTGGACGGCAAGATCCTGATCGGCACCAATGGCGGCGAGTACGGCATACGCGGCTTCGTGCGTGCCTACGACGCCGAGACCGGCAAGCTGCTCTGGAACTTCCACACGACCCCCGAGGATTCCACGGGCGTGTGGGCGACCCACGACGCCACGGGCAAGGACATGCATCGCGACATCGCAGCCGAGAAGGCCGCGCTCAAGAAGCTGGGCGATCCGTACAAGACGCTTGGCGGCGGCGTGTGGCAGAACCCGGCGGTCGACCTGAAGTCGAAGCGCATCTTCTTCGTGGCCGGCAATCCTTCGCCTGACCTCGACGGCTCTATCCGGCCGGGCGACAATCTCTACACCAACTCGCTCGTATCGGTGAACCTTGATACCGGCGAATATGTCTGCCACTTCCAGTATATCGCCCACGACGTGTGGGATCTGGACGCGGTGAGCCCGCCGATCCTCGTCGATGTGAAGGACAAGGACGGCAAAACCGTCCCGGGCGTGATCCACGCCGGCAAGACGGGCAACGTCTATGTCCATAACCGTGACGATTGCAGCCTGATCCGCTTCTCCGAGGCTATGGTGGATCAGACCGGCATGTGGTCCTTGCCGACTGCGGAAGGCACGCCCATGCTGCCCGGCGCCAATGGCGGTGTGGAATGGTCGGTGATGGCGGTCAATCCCGAGCTCGGGCTGACCTATGCGGTGAACCTGCATCAGCCGATGACCTACCATGTCGAGAGCTCGCCCTATCCGGGCGGCAAGCTCTGGCTCGGCGGCGCTTTCAAGGTGATCCCGGGCTCCGAGCAGTTCGGCAACGTCAGCGCCGTCGACTACAACACCGGCAAGATCAAGTGGCAAAAGAAGACGCCACAGCCGATGATGGGCGGCGCGCTCGCCACTGCCGGCGGGTTGGTCTTCACCGGCGAAGGCGACGGCTGGTTCCGGGCTTACGATGCCGCAAACGGCGACGTGCTGTGGTCGTTCTTCGCGGGCGCCGGCGTCAATGCGCCGCCTGCCTCCTACAACGTGGACGGCAAGCAGTACATCGTGGTCGGCGCGGGCGGCAACGTCCAGCTCGACTTCAAGCGCGGGAACAACATCATCGCCTTTACCGTTGATTGATCCCGCTCGCCCGCTGGGCGACATTTAGCAACTACCCGGACGGGGCCTCTCGCCCCGTCCTTTTCATGATCAGGATATCGGTGATGCTCCAGTTCCCCCTCTTCGTTAATGCGGCGCTCTTCGCGGCCGCGTTGCTCACGAGTGGGAGCGCACACGCTCAGGACGCCCCGGGCATCGAAGAGAAGGTTAAGCTCTGCGCCACCTGTCATGGCGAACAGGGCATCCCGATCAACAAGCAGACGCCGGTGATCTGGGGCCAGGACGAAGGCTATCTCTATCTACAGCTTCGCGACTTCAAGAGCGGCTCGCGCAAGAACGACCTGATGGGCCCCCTCGCCGCGACCCTTGAAAAAGACGACATGCTGGCGCTCGCCGCCTATTTCGCGAAGCAGAAATGGCCGAACCTGCAGCAGCCCAGTGCACCAGACGACGTCGCCGCCAAGGCGCAGACGGCCGCCGGCTCCGTCGGCTGTCCGGCCTGCCATCTCGAGCACTTCCAGGGTGACGGCTCGACGGCGCGGCTCGCCGGCCAGTGGCAGGATTATCTCCAGGCGACCATGATGGCCTTTCGCGACAAGTCGCGCGGCAATAATCCCGGCATGTCGGACCTGATGAAGGCCACCTCGCCCGAGGATATCGCCGCTCTCTCCCAATATCTCGCAGGGCTGCAGATCGACGCCTATCTCGGCCATGGCCGCTAGCGCTTAGCGCGCAGCAAGCTTGTCGCGCAGCGCCGTGAGCGAGGTGAGATCGCCGGCGGTCTTGCCCTGCATGTCGCGCAGGCTCTTGTCGGCGCCGTGGGCGAGCAGGAGATCGACGGCTTCTTCGTGGTTCAGTTCGGCCGCGATCATCAGTGCGGTACGCCCGCGATCGTCCTGATCGTCGAGGCGCGCGCCGCGGTCGATGAGGAGCTCTATGACCTTCATCATGTCTTTGACGCCGGCTTCGGAAGAATAGCCGGCCGCCCACATCAGCGCCGTAAGGCCGTGGCCGTAGCGCGCGTTGATGTCGACGCCGTTGTCGAGCAGCGTGCGGGCGACCTCGGGAAAGCCGCGCCCGACGGCATAAACGATCGCCGTCTTTTGCGTCGCGTCGAGCCAGTTCGGATCGGCGCCCTTCTCGATCAGGAATTGCACGATGGGCGCGCTGCCCATATAGGCGGCGGCGGCGAGCGGGGCGATGCCGCTGCGCCCGGGGAGGTCGGCATTGGCGCCGCGCTCCACCAGGAGCTTGACCACGGCGAGCCGGCCGTTCTCGGCTGCCCTGTAGAGCGCCGTCGAGTGGTCGAGGTTACGCGCATCGATGGGCGCGCCGTGATCGAGGAACAGCGCGACCAGCTTGGTTTCGCCCATGGTTGCCGCATGCGACAGCGGCTTCGCGCCGAACCGGTCGCGCGCTTCGAGCGAGGCGCCCGCGCCGAGAAGGCGGCGGGCGAGATCCTCGCACCCTTTATCGGTGGCGGAGAACAGCAAGTTGTTCATTTCGACCGTGCTTGCGCCGCGCGCGATCTGCTCGTAGCGCTGGTCGAGCTCCTGGCATGCCCGCTTATTGGCCAGCGCCTCCGGCGCAACGCTAAGTCCAAGCGCTACAACGATAATTAGCCAAAACCAAGGACGCATGTCCCGCTTCCTGCCCAAGTTTCTGCCGTTGGAGTCCGATGGCGAAGTCACTATAGCAGCGTGGCCAGGCCTCGCGTTTGCTGGTTTTTTTTGACGGAATTTGCGTGGAAACCACGCGGAATTAGCCCATTTATAAGCCGCAACCGAGTGAATTTGCATGGAAACGATTCTGACAAAGTCCGAACCCTCCGTACCCGCCGAGTGGACGCCGCAAAAAGCCATCTGGACGGCCTGGCCGGCCGACCCGGACGAGTGGAACGGCGACCTCGATACGCCGCGCCGCGACGTGGCGGCGATGGTGCACGCGCTTGCCGCGGCCAACATTATGCGCGTGCTGGCGAACGGTACGGAAGCCGAGGTGTCGGCGCACGCGAGCATCGGCGGCGCGGCGGAGATCGTGCGCGCACGCTACGGCGATATCTGGCTGCGCGACACCGGCCCCATCTTTGCGCGGACGCCCGACGGTCTCATCGCACTCCGCTTCGAGACCAATGGCTGGGGCGGCAAGTTCGATCTGCCCGGCGACGACGTTGTCGGCGACGATATCGCCCGCTTCGCCGGAGTGCCGACACGGCATTTCGATTTCGTGCTGGAAGGTGGCGCCATCGAGCAGGACGGCGACGGCACCATCCTCACCACGCGGCAGACGATGCTCAACGCCAACCGCAACGTCTGGACCGAGTCGGAAGCAGAAGCGGCGCTCAGAGATGCGTTCGGTGCTGAGAAGATCGTCTGGCTCGACGAAGGACTGAAGAACGACCACACCGACGGTCATATCGACAATATTGCCCGCTTCGTCGGCCCGGCGCGCGTGGTGTGCCAATCTCCCTCCGGGCCAGACGATCCGAATGTTGAAATTCTCGACGCCGTCGCGCGCACGCTAGACAGCGCGACGGATGCGAGAGGCCGCAAGCTCGAAGTCATCCGCATTCCGAGCCCCGGCCTGGTTCTCAACGGTCTAGGCGAGCCCGCGCCCGCCTCGCATGTGAACTTCGTCATCGCCAATGGCGTGGTGGTGATGCCGGTTTACGGCACGCCGACGCAAGACGCCGCGCGCGATGCCTTGCAGAGCGCCTTCCCGGACCGCAAGGTGATCGCGCTGCCCTCGCGCGGCCTGCTTGGCACGGGCGGCGCGGGTGGCGGCTCGTTCCACTGCATCACGCTTCAGGAACCGCTGTAGATGACCGAGCGCCTCCTTACCGTCGCCGCCATCCAGGCGCGCTACGGCCCCGACATGAAGGCCAACATCGAAAAGACCGAGGGACTGGTGCGCGAGGCCGCGCAGCGCGGCGCGCAACTGGTGCTGCCGTCCGAGCTGTTCCAGGGCATCTATTTCCCGACCCGGCAGGACCCGAAATGGTTCGATACGGCCTACCCCGCGCGCGAGCACCCGGCCGTGCTGGCGCTGCAAAAGCTCGCCAAGCAACTCGGCGTAGTCATTCCCATCTCCTTCTTCGAGAAGGACGGGCCGCGCTTCTACAATAGCGTCGCCATCGCCGACGCGGACGGCGGGATTCTCGGCGTCTATCGCAAGAGCCACATCCCCGACGGCCCAGGCTATCAGGAGAAATATTATTTCCGGCCCGGCGACACCGGCTTCAAGGCGTGGAAGACGCGCGCCGGCACCATCGGCGCCGGCATCTGTTGGGACCAGTGGTATCCGGAGGCCGCGCGCGCCATGGTGCTCGAAGGCGCCGAGATCCTGCTCTACCCGACGGCCATCGGCTCGGAGCCTTACGATCCCGCGCTCGACACCCACCAACGCTGGCAGCTTGTCATGCAGGGCCATGCGGTGGCGAACGCCGTGCCGGTGGTGGCGGCGAACCGCATCGGTATCGAGGAGAATGACGGCGTCAGCCAGAGCTATTACGGCCACTCCTTCATTGCCGATCATACCGGCGCGCTGGTGGCGGCCCTCAGCGAGGACGACGAAGGCGTGCTGGTCCACACCTTCGATCTCGATGAGATCGCGCGCTACCGCGCCGATTGGGGGTTCTTCCGCGACCGCCGCCCCGACCTCTATGCGAAGAGTATTGTGTAGGCACTTTCCGCTCATTCCCGCGAAAGCGGGAATCCAGGGCGGGAACGCTGTCCTTCATTGTTTTAGAAGCGCGTGCTTTCCGCTCATTCCCGCGAAAGCGGGAATCCAGGGCCAAATTCGCTGTCCTGCATCGTTGCCCCTGGGTCGCCGCCTTCGCGGGGACGAGTGGATGGGTCTCGCTTTCGCTCGAACCGGGGCAAGCCAAACTGTGGCTGCGCTTCTACCAGCGAAGAGGGACGCCGATCGCGAAGCCAAAATTCGGCCGGGCGTAGTAAGGAATGCGGTAAGGTCTGTACGCTCTCACCTTTCGCGGCTTTCGAACCACTGGAGGCGCTGCCTGCTTGGTAGGTGTGACAACCGGGTTATAGCCGACGACGGGAGTCCATCGCTCCGTCTCGGGCGCCGGCAACGCTTGCGAACCGAGTGAAGCAAACCGGACGCCCGGAATTTTCGGCAGTTGAGTCACAGTCGCTTGCGGCTTGAGATTGCCGGTCGTTTGCCGTTTGAGATCATCGTTCGTTTGCGGCTTGATCGAGCCGGTGACGGTATCCCGGCTCAAGGGTGCAGCTGGCCTCATCGAAGCAGCCGGTTGCGGCTTGTCGTGGCGGGCTGCGGCCGTGTTCCAGCCAGGCAACGACATAAAGCCGTAGGCGTAAATGGCAAGGCCTAGACCCAAATTGGTCGCGACACACAAACTATACGACAACCGGCTCATGGAGAGGTCTCGTGAGGGTTTGCTAGCTCACGAATGGATTTTGCGCGGAAACGGTTAACAACTCATTCGCGGCGTCAACGGCGCTTGTCTTGCTTGGTGTTGTGTTGCTGGCGCTGAACCAACCATTAGTTTGGCTTTTGCCGCCGCACGTTCAAATTCGTGTCGAAGAATCTCAACGCGGCATTGCCGATATGGTCGTGCAGCTTGGGGCGATCGACGCCAGGGGCATCGATGCAGGCATCGGGATAGTTGTCTCGCCCGATTTGGTCGCATTCATTGCCGAAGATTTCGTGGCCGACCTTGCCGGGCAGGATGTCGAGTTGGGCATGCGGGATATATTTCGCCGCAAACTCGGCGTTCTCCTTGGGCGGCGTCGCGGTGTCGGCGGCGCCGACAATGATGTAGGCCGGTATCGCCATTTGCCTGAGCCCGGCCTCGTCCATGCCGAACCCCTGGATGTCGCCGGGAGCCATCGCGAACGCAGCCTTGACCCGACCGTCGCGCACTTTAAGCGCGGGTTCCGCGTCAAGGCGCATTTCCTCGCGCAGATATTCCGGCAGAACCAGCTTCTCCTTCCATCCGCGCTGGAACGCGAGAAACAGGTCGGGATTGACCTCGGCCCCACCGAGCCACAGCGAGGTAAAGCCCCCTTGCGAATGCCCCGCGACGCCAATCTGATTTGGGTCGATGCGCGGCCCCCAAACCTTGTCCTGGAGCAAATGGGTGATGTCGAGGCTGACATCGCGCGGCCGCTGCCAGAGCCTGTTGCGCACATACAGCGCGCTCGAATCGAAAGTATTGGCCCGATAGTGATAGACCAGGGCGACGATATAGCCACGCGCCGCAAGGTATTCGCCGAACCAGGCATAGCCTGAGCCGTTGCCGCCGGCCCCGTGCGAGAAGATGACGAGCGGATGCTTCAGCTTGCCGGCAGCGATCGGCGCGTCCTGATACAAATGCAGATTGGTCGCCATGAAGAGTTTGACAGGCGTGGCGCCAGCCTCCGGTGCCGCCGGGTAGATTAGCAAATAGTTCAGAGGTCTGCCGTCGGCGGGGTCGACATATTCCACCTGCGTCATCCCGACAGGATAGAGAGCGGCCGGCAACTCGGCTTGAGCGAGAGCGTATGCGGGCCAAGCCACAAGGCCGCAACACATGACAGCGGCCCATACAATGCGCGCGAGAACCCGCGTTGAACTGTTTCGCTCCGAGCAATCGAATCGCATGTTTAGAACCTCCCGGTTGGCTGCCGATGAACTATGCCAACTGAACAAGCGCGTCAGAGATAGCGCCACCACCATTCGCTGCGCCGCTCTTTAAGGCCGGTGAACCAGCGGCAAAGCGGATAGAGCAGGATCAGCACGACGATCCACATGGCATAGACGCCGGGCAAGCCGAAGCCGATCTCCGGCCGGCTAAGGACGAGAGCGCCGGTCAGGACGAAGGCCGTGACCACTGCAAGCGCGTGGATCAAATAGATATGCGAGACATAGAAGAAGAACGGCACCTGCCCGAAGGTGCGCAGCCATTCAGATATCGGCCCGCGCACATGCTCGAAGGCGGCGAGCAACATCAGCGCCGGGCCGAGCGTCATCATCAGGAAGAGCAGCGAAGGCGGATATTTCTGGCAATTCAGAAATGAGAGAACGGTCGCCAGTGTGGTTTCCTGTACCGTCAAAGGCGCGGGGTCGCCGTAGAGATTGGTGGCGCGCAGCAGCACGAAGCCGATGGTGATGGCCGCGCCGAGCCCGAACAGCACGCGCTGCCTCTCCTCCGCCGGGCGCTTCATGACGGGGCCGAGCAGATAGCCCGCGGCCATCACGCCGATCCACGGGATGAGCGGATAAAGTACGTACGCACTGAGACCGCCGCCGAGCTGCACGCGGCCCGGCTGATGCAGGACGTGCCACAGTCCTCCCGCCGCGCCGAGATCCTCCGCGCGCACGAAGTCGAACAGATTGTGACCAACGATCAGCGCGAGCGCGACCGCGGCAAGCGTGGCGCGCGGCAGATAGACGAGCGCGGCCATCAGCACCATGCAGGCGCCGATGACCCAGATGATGCCGCCGCCGATGCTGCTCGGGAAACCGAGGTCGAAGCTCCAGCCGAACTGGATCAGGGTGAATTCGAGCAGAATCAGCCACAGGCCGCGCACGAACAGAAAGCGGCTGAGCTCGCGCGTGGTCTTGCCGCGCCCATAGAGCCAGGCTGAGAGTCCGGCGAGAAAGATGAAGGTCGGCGCACAAAAATGGGTGATCCAGCGGGTGAGGAACAGCGCGGGCTCGGTCACGTCGCGCGGATTGAAGCCATACTCGCTGAAGAAGCTGCGCGTGTGGTCCAGGGCCATGAGCGCCATGACCAGGCCGCGCAGGAGATCGATGGATTCGATCCTGCCGCTCAATCCCGCGACTGTGGATTCCGCCTTGGCTAAGGTGCTTTCCTGCATGGGTTATAAGGACGCGTCTGCGGTCCGCGATTTGTCCTAGCCTAACAGGATCGTTCTGGGCCTTAATCCCCGCCGAATCGACCCCCCGGAGACTGGCTTTGATAGCTGAAATACAAGGATTTTCCGTGGCGAGCAGCCTGGCATGAGCAAGCCTGAACCGCTGATCTTCGTGGTTTCCGGGGAGACTTCCGGCGATATCCTCGCAGGACGGCTGATGGCCGCGCTGAAGCAGAAGACCGGCGGCAAGGTCCGCTTTGCCGGCGTCGGCGGCCCCATGAGCGAGGGCCAGGGGCTTCAGAGCCTGTTCCCCATGCGCGAGCTGTCGGTGATGGGGCTCGCCGAGGTGCTGCCGCATCTGCCGCGTCTCGTCAGGAGGCTCAACCAGACGACGGAGGCGGTGCGCCGCCTCAAGCCCGATGCGGTGGTAACCGTCGATGCGCCGGGTTTTTGTCTCAGGCTCGCGCATCATCTGCGCGGATCGGGCATTCCGCTCATTCATTATGTCGCGCCGCAGATGTGGGCGTGGCGTCCGGGCCGCGCGCGCAAGCTCACCAAGCGCGTCGATCATCTGATGGCGCTCCTGCCGTTCGAGGTGCCGTTCTTCACCGAGCGCGGCATCGCTTGCACTTATGTCGGCCATCCGGCCGTCGAGTCCGGCGCGGCAAAGGGAGACGGCCCGGCCTTCAGGGCGCGACACGGCGTGCCTGCGGACGCTCTTCTTCTTTGCGTGGTCCCCGGCAGTCGCGCCGGCGAAGTCCGCCGCATGCTTCCGGTGTTCGGCGAGGCGCTAAGCCGGCTCACAGAGACGCACCCGGACCTCCAAGCCGTCATTCCTGTGGTGGAGGCAACGGCAGAAACCGTGCGCGAGCTCACGCGCGCATGGTCCTTCCCCGTGACCTTCACCGATACCGCAGAACGCTTCGACGCCTTTGCCGCGTGCGACGCGGCCCTGGCGAAATCGGGAACCGTGACGCTCGAGCTGGCGCTGGCCAAGGTCCCCATGGTGGTCGCCTACCGGGTCAGCCCCGCCACCGCCTTTCTCGTGCGGCGCATGGGGGTGAACGTCGAGCACGCTTCGCTGGCGAACCTGCTGGTGGGGCGCGAAGTGGTGCCGGAATTCATCCAGGAAGCTTGCACCGGCCCGGCTTTGGCCGAGGCCGTGGACCTGCTGTTGCGCTCGGAGGAGGCGCGCGAGGCGCAGCGCCAGGGCTTCCGTGAGCTAGCCGACGTGCTTGGCGAGCCTATTCCGCCGCCGAGCGAACGCGCCGCGCAAGTCGTGCTCGACATCGTCAATGCGCGTTAGTGTTATCAGCCGGCGCTCCGCGCGCCAGGGGAGGCTTGCACCTTGCGCAGATGCTCTGCGATGCTGTCGTTGATCATGCTCGCCACGCGCAAGGCTTCCGCGCCGGCATGACCGTCGACCAGCGGCTTGCTGCCAGTGGCAATGCAGTCGAGAAAGGCGTCGATCTCGTTGGCGAGACTGTCCTGCTTGGGGATGTCGTAAGTCTCGGTGGAGATAGCGGCAAGCCCCTCGGTCATCGGGTCGCCGCGCAGCCGGTAGCCGAAGATGCGCCCCTCGCCGAGATCGCAATTCAGATAATGGTTGCGCGCGAACACCCGCATGCGGCGCTCGGTCTTGTAGCTCACCCGGCTGGCCGTGACATTGGCGACGCAGCCGGACTCGAAGGTGATCCTGGCATTGGCGATGTCGACATTGCGGCCGAGCACCGGCGTGCCGACCGCGTCCACGCTATCCACCCGCGAGTTGACCAGGCCGATGATCATGTCGATGTCGTGGATCATCAAATCGAGGATCACGTCCACCTCCACCCCGCGATTCTTCCACGGCGCGATGCGGTAGCTCTCGAAATAGAGAGGCTCGGCGATGGTCTCGGCCAGCGTGCGATAGGCGCTGGAGAAGCGCTCGATATGGCCGACCTGCAGCACCACCTTGCGTTGATCGGCAAGCTTGGTGAGCGCGCAGGCGCTCTCATAGCTGTCGGTCAGCGGCTTTTCCACCAGCACGTGGATGCCGGCCTCAACCAGCTCGCGCGCGATGTCGTAATGCAGCGGCGTCGGCGGGGCCACACTCACGGCATCGACGCGGCCGATAAGGCTGCGGTAATCGGTCCGGGGCTCGGCGCCGAACTCCTCACCGACCGACCGCGCGCGGGCCTCGTCCGTGTCCACCACGGCAACGAGCTTGGCGCGCGGATTGCGGGCATAATGATTGGCGTGGAAGCGGCCGAAATAGCCTGCCCCCACGACGGCGGTGCGTATCTCTTCTGCCATTGACGTCCTATTGGCCCCGCCGCCGACTACCATAGCGGAGGCCGCGATTCAAACCCGTCTAAGCTGCGTCCGAGCGTCCTACGCGGGAAATAGCGCCCCGGTCAGCCACACCAGCACCACGAGCAGCACCGCGCCAAGCCCCAAGCTCCAGCCGATGAGCTTCTTTTCGATGGGCAGCAGCGGTTCGGCCGGGATTTGGCGCAGTTCCTTGCCGATATCCGGCTTATGCTCGGCCATGTCCAGCTCCTTGGCGATTTCAGGTTCAGGCTTTGCCATGCTCAGCCTCTAGCCGCTTACGATCGGCGGATGCACGCCGTTGAAGAAAATCCAGGAGATGAGCAGCCCCACCCAAATGACGAAGCCGAACAGGCAGACAACATAGACCGCGGCGAGCCGGCCGATGCCTTCCTGCCAGAGCTTCCGCACATCGGACAACAGCCCGATGGTGAAGAAGGTCAGCAGGAAGAAGATCTGGCGGAACACATTGGCCTCTTTCATGGCGGCGCTCAGCGGCTCGACATGGGTGTCGGAGGCCAGCGCGATCAAAAATACGATGAGGAAAGTGGCGACGAAGCCGAGCACGAATTTCGGGAAGCGCTCCCAGATCTCACCCGTACGCAACTCGTCGCCCTCTTTGCGCGGCTCGATATATCGCGTCCAGATAAAAGCGAGGATGAAAGCCCACACCCCGATGAAGATGTCGATGAAAATCTTCACCGTGGTGGTGGTGCCGAGCATCCAGCCTTTTTCATAATGGATGCCGCGCGCGGCGGCGTTGGCCAGGATCAGCGCCTCGGTCACGGCACCGCTGGCAATCGCGGCGCCGTCGGTCTTCACCGCGAGCCCCATCCAGGCCGCGGCTACCATCGGCTCGTGCGAAAGGAAGGTCACAGCCAGGAACGGCAGGATCAGCAGCTCGACCATGGCGAACACCACCACCAGCGACGACACCATGACGGCGACGATGGGTCGCGCGCGGATGGCGGCGGCGGTGGCGATGGCCGCCGACACGCCGCAAATGGCGATGCCGGAGGCGAGCGGTGCCGCCCATTCGCGGCTGAAGTTGAACCATTTGCGCGCCACGAAATAGACCACAGCCCAATAGATGAGATAGGCTTCGACGATGGCGGCGAACCCGCGAAACATCACCGACGAGGCGAGCCCGATCTGCTCGGCCGCCTTGATGCCGAGCGTACCGCCCAGAATGATGATGGCGATCTTGATGAACAGTTCCGGTCGCGCTGCCTCGCGCAGCGCGCAGGCGACACGCGGGAGTGCGTTGGCGATGAACAGGCCGGCGAGCAGCGCGATCAGATACCCTGACTCGCCGGTCAGCCGCAGCGACCAGGAGATGCCGAATTTCTCCATGTCGGCCGGCGTGGTCACGGCGATGTAGGCGAAATTGCCGGCGATCCAGCACAGATACGACAGCCAGAACACGGCGGTGAAGGCGATGGCGAAGCGCCTGAGATCGGCGCCAAGCGCCGCCGCGCCGAGCAGCAGCAGGGCAAGTACAAACAGATAAGTGAGAAGGAGCGCGCCTAGGCCGCCGAGCGGGGCAAAGGCCTTACCGGCAGGCTGGACGGCGTTGCCAAGCTCGATCCAGGTCTTCGGCGCCGCGGCGAAGCCCAAAAGATCGAGCCCAACCACGGTGCCAAGCGAAAGCGCGAAGATGGCCAGGCCGATAACAACGGCCAGCCAGTCCTCGCTGATGCCTGCAAGAGGCCGTACCATCATCCAAGCCCCACCCCGCGAATGCCGGTTGGCGGTTTGGATTTATCGCCCATGCGGTTCGGAATCCAGCTTGGGAAAGGACCGGATCGGTGGTAGCGGAGGACGCTTCCCGCCATAATCGCTCACCCGCGAGGCATTTGGCTGATTCTCCTTGGCGCACCGCTGAACCCATGCTGCTCGGCTCCGAAATTCTGCTTGCGTCCTCGCGCCTGAACGGGTTGCGGGTGGGCCTGCTCGCCAACCCGGCCTCGATCGACCGCGACTTTCGCCACATCGCCGACCAGCTTGCCGCCTCGCCCGACTTCAAGCTCACGGCGATCTTCGGCCCGCAGCACGGCTTCCGTTCGGACCTTCAGGACAACATGATCGAAAGCCCGCACACCGAGGATCCGAAGCGCGGCGTACCGATCTTCTCGCTCTATAGCGAGACGCGCGAGCCCGCGCCCGAAATGCTAGAGTTGATCGACGTGCTGGTGATCGACATCCAGGACGTCGGGGCGCGCATCTACACCTTCATCTACACCATGGCCAATTGCCTACGCGCCGCGGCAAGGGCCGGGATTCCCGTGATCGTGTGCGACCGCCCCAATCCGATCGGCGGCGTGGCGATGGAAGGCCCCATGCTCGATCCCGGCTACGAATCGTTCGTCGGCCAGTTTCCCATTCCCATGCGGCACGGCATGACCGTCGCGGAACTCGCGCGCCTGTTCAATGAGGCGCATGGCATCGGCGCCGCGCTTGAGGTCGTGCCCATGGAAGGCTGGTCGCGCGAGATGTATTTCGACAAGACCGGCATCCCTTGGGTGATGCCCTCGCCCAACATGCCGACCCTGGATACGGCCATCGTCTATCCCGGCACGGTGCTGTTCGAAGGCACCATGCTATCGGAAGGGCGCGGCACCACGCGTCCATTCGAACTGATCGGCGCGCCCTGGCTCGACGGCGAGCAGCTTGCCGCGCGCATGAATGCCGTAAGCCTCAGCGGCGTGCATTTCCGCCCGGCGATTTTCGAGCCGACCTTCCAGAAGCACGCGCGGGAGACCTGCGGCGGCTGCCAGATTCACGTCACGCAGCGCGAGGGTTTCGCGCCGGTCGAGGCCGGCGTGTCGCTGCTCCGCGAATGCTACGGTTCGGCCCCCAAGCAATTCAAATGGCGCGACCCGCCTTACGAATACGAGCATGACAAGATGCCCATCGACATTCTCGCCGGCTCTCCGCAACTGCGCGAGCAGATCGAGCAGCAGGTGCCGCTGGCGGAGATCGTCGAGAGCTGGCACAAGGGTGAAGCAGCTTTCATCGAGCAGCGCAGGCCTTACTTGCTGTACTGAGGCAAGCGTGCCCTAGCCACCGGCACGGCTTCATCCCTCCCCTTGATGGGGAGGGCAGCTCGCCCCAAATCGGCGACCGGGTGGGGTGAAGTTAGCGGCGAATCGAAATTCCCCCCACCCGGCGTG
>JBBDYM010000050.1:0-38926 GCA_040901485.1 Methyloceanibacter sp. | reverse complement strand
GCCGACCTCCCCACGAGGGGGAGGTAAGAGGCGGACAAGGCTCATGACTCAGAACGGCGAGACGAGGGCATAGAAGAGCGCGCCGATCAGCGCGGCGGCCGGCAGCGTGACGACCCAGGCGATCAGGATGCTCCCGGCGATGCCCCAGCGAACCGCCGAAACTCTGCGGGCCGTGCCCACACCGATGATGGCGCCGGTGATGGTATGCGTCGTGGAAACGGGTATGCCGAGCCATGTCGCCAGATAGAGCGTGACCGCGCCGGCCGTTTCGGCGCAAAAACCCTGCACCGGTTTCAGCCGCGTGATCTTCGAGCCCATGGTCTTGACGATGCGCCAGCCGCCGATCAGCGTACCGAGCGCGAGCGCCGCATAACAGGAGATCACCACCCAGAACGGCACGTAAAATTCCTCCCCCAGCATCCCCTCGGCGAACATGAGGCCGGCGATGATGCCCATGGTCTTTTGCGCGTCGTTGCCGCCATGCCCGATCGAGTAAAGGGCAGCGGAGACCAATTGCAGGACGCGAAAACGCTGGTCGACGGCGAACGGCGTGCTGCGGCGCACGAGCCAAGAGACCGCCAGCCACAAAAATAGCGCCAGGACCAGGCCGAGCAGCGGCGACCACACGATGGCGCCCGCGGTCTTCAGAATACCGGGCAGCACCACTGCGGCGCCGCCGCCCTTGGCGATTCCGGCGCCTACCAACCCACCGATCAGCGCATGCGAGCTCGACGACGGGATACCGCCCCACCACGTGATGAGGTTCCAGCTAATGGCGCCCATCAGGGCGCCAAAAATAACCTGCCAGCTCACCACCTCCGGCGAGATCAAGCCCGTGCCTATAGTCGCGGCGACATGAACGCCGAAGAACAGGAAGGCGATGAAATTGAAGAAGGCCGCCCAGATGACGGCAATGCCGGGCGACAGCACGCGCGTCGAGACGACGGTTGCGATCGAGTTCGCCGCGTCATGCAGGCCGTTGAGGAAGTCGAAGATCAGAGCGACGGCAATGAGCGCGACGATGAGATAAAATGAGCCAGCCATGCGTGAAGGCCACCAATCCGCCTTCAGACGTGCTCGATGACAATGCCCTGGATCTCGTCCGCGACGTCGTCTAGCCTGTCAACGGCCTTCTCCAGGTGATTGTAGACTTCGTTCCCCCGAATGAACTCCATGGCGTCCCCCGCTTTGGCTTTTTGGTAAAGACGGCCGAGACCGCGCTCGTGCATGTCGTCGGCCTCGCCTTCGATGCGCGTGATCTGAAGGCAAATCTCGTTAAGTTCCGCTGCGTTTTTCGTCAGATTTACCAGCATCGAAACGGCTCGCTGCACGAGCTCTGCGCCTTCCACGATGGCGTCGGCTATGGCGCGCATGTCGGGCTCGAACGTCGTCGTCTCGAACAGCACGATGGCCTTCGCCGTCTGCTGCATCTGGTCGATGGAATCGTCCATCGACGTGATCAGGCTTTGAATATCGGCGCGATCGAATGGCGTGATGAAGCTCGTACGCAGACCGAGCAGGACGTCCCGCGCTATGTCGTCGGCTTCGTGCTCGAGCCTCAGGATGTCCTTGAAACGGAGGTCGACCTGATCGCCGCCTTTGAGCATCTCGCGCAGAGCCCTGGCGGCGGTGACGATGACGGCGGCATGGCGCTCGAATAGCGGGAAGAACATTCCCTGGCGCGGCATCAATCGGTAGAACCAGCGTAACATCACGCGCCTGGCTATCGGTTCCTATAGCGTCCAGGCATGGAATGAATAGAGAATCGAGGCTAGGTCAAGCCGATAGGGCCGCTTGCTCACGCTATCCTCACCTGACCTGCGGTTTGGGCCATCTTGCGGGGCAGAAGAGCGGGCGAAACAATGGTGGACCACGGCGGCTGTGGGCTCGGCTACACTCCCCAGACGGCCAGACCTGAGGACGCATGTTTCCTATCTCCGACGACAATCCGCGCAGAATCACGCCCTATGTCACCTGGTCGCTGATCGGCGCCTGTATCCTCGTGTTCCTCTGGCAGGTCTCGCTCGGCCAGCAAGGCGGCGAGCGCGCCGTGTTCGAATTCGGCATGATTCCGGCGCGCCTGTTCGGTTATGCCGAAACCAGCCCGTCGCTTGAGGTCATTCCGGCCTGGGCCACCATGCTGACCTCGATGTTCATGCATGGCGGCTGGCTGCATCTTGGGCTGAACATGCTGTTCCTGTGGATCTTCGGCGACAATGTCGAGGAGTCCATGGGCCATGTCCGCTATCTGATCTTCTATGTGGCGTGCGGTATTGCCGCGGCGCTGGCGCAGGCCTTGATCAACCCCGGCTCGACCATTCCCATGATCGGCGCGAGCGGCGCCATCTCCGGCGTGCTCGGCGCCTATGTGCTGCTGCATCCCCGCGCCACGGTGCGTGTGCTGATCGTTCTCGGCATCTTCGTCACCATGGCGCATCTGCCGGCGATGATCGTGCTCGGCATCTGGTTCGCGACGCAGATCTTGAGCGGCGCGCTCACCCCGGTCGGCCAGCCGGGCGTAGCCTTCTGGGCGCATATCGGCGGCTTCGTTGCCGGCATGGTTCTAGTGCCGCTGTTCAAGAAGAGCGATGTCACGCTGTTTCAACCGGCGCGCTCGCGCCCCTTCGAGATCGAGCGCAGACGCGGTCCTTGGGGGTGACTTAGGGGCGCGTGTTTCGCGATAGCATCGGGCAGCCGAGCGTCTTTTCCAGCGCCTCGACCAGGTCCTGCTCCGACTCGGCGGTGATATAGAGACCGTTATTCTGATCGGCGAGACATTTGACCTCGCCGATGGTCTGCTCCCCCATCCACGAAAAATCCTTCACGCGATAGCCGATGACATGCACGGTCAGCTGCATCGCCTCCGCATGCAACGTCTTGCCGAGATCGCAAGGCTCCCCGCCGCAGGTCTCCTCGCCGTCGGTGACCACCACGATGACGCCCGGTTTCTCGCGGAATTTCAGCACTTCGGCTGCCTGGTCCACGGCCGCGGTCAGCGGCGTCTTGCCCGCTGGCACCAACGACTTGACCTCGTGCATGACCGTCGCGGCGGCATTCGCCCTCGGGGTGAAATTGAGTTGGACGTTGCATTGCTGATAAGGGCCCGGACCGTAGGTGATGAGGCCGACGCGGCGGAAGCGCGTGGCTGCGGGGAGCACTTTGGCCAGCGCGGTGCGCACCTTGTCGATCCGCGTGACCGGGATGGCGGTGGAAACGCCGAGCCTGTCGGTGCCCGCCATGGAGCCCGAGGCATCGAACACCAGCATGGCGTCCTCGTTGCAGGGCGTGCGCTCTGTGTCCTCCGCACCGGTGGGAAAACCGGCAAGACCTGCAAACATTACAAGTGCGGCAAGGCGGATAGCAGAAAGTGCCGATCCCATGCTATGTCTCCACTGGACTTGGTCATCATAGCTTAAGAACAGGACGAGCGTTTCAGGTTTCCTTCCGGCTTAATCTTCCTCGCGTGGGCTCGACGATCGAATCCTTCCCGCCAACGGATAGAATGAACAACGGCTCAATCCGCGCTTCGCTCGTCATTTGCGCCACGATCCTGCTGACGGCGGGAATCTATTTCGCCAGCTCCGTGTTCGCGCCGCTCACCTTCGCCCTGCTGGTGCTGGCGCTGGTCTGGCCGTTCCAGGACTGGCTCGAAGAGCGGATGCCGAAATTCGTCGCTCTCTTCATCACCCTCACCGTTACCATCGTCGGCATTTTGGTCTTTGCCTCCATGTTCGCCTGGGCGCTGAGCGGCATCGCCGACTGGCTGATCAACAATGTGCAAAGGTTCCAGACGCTCTATTTGCAGGTGACGGAATGGCTCGAAGAGCACGGCATCTTCGTCGCCGGCGTCATCTCCGAGCGTTTCGACGTGGCGTGGCTTATCCGCTTGTTCCAGGAAGTCGCGGGCAGGCTCAACCGGCTCGCGGGCTTCGCCGTCCTTGCCTTCGTGTTCCTGATGATGCTGCTGCTCGAGGTCAAGGAGTTCGCCCGCAAGATCGGCTCGCTCGGCAAGGGCGTTGGGCCCAAGCTGGTCGAAGCCGGGGTTGAAACCGCCGTTTTGATCCGCCGCTACATGCTGGTGCGCACGCTGCTCAGCATCATCACCGGTCTCGCGGTGTGGGGTTTCGCCCTGCTGATGGGCGTGGAGCCCGCCGGCGCTTGGGGCCTGCTTGCCTTCACGCTGAACTACATCCCGTTCCTCGGGTCGTTCGTGGCCACGCTTTTGCCGGGCCTGTTCGCGCTGGCGCAACTCGACTCGTGGTCTACCATCGTCGTGGTCATCATCGGTTTGGCCTGCATCCAATTCCTCCTCGGCAATTACATCGAGCCCCTGGTCGCCGGCGCGGCATTGTCCATTTCGCCCTTCGCCGTGGTGTTCGCGGTGTTCTTCTGGGGCTTTCTGTGGGGTATTCCCGGCGCCTTTATCGGCGTGCCGATCATGATCGCCGCCATAACCATCTGCGCGAAATTCGCTTCCAGCCGCTGGGTTGCGACGCTTCTATCCGGCGTGCCGCCAGACCTGACGGCGAGAAAGCGCTAGGCTCGACGATCGGGGTTTGGGAGTTCCCATGGCGCGTACACGTAAACGTCAGGTGAGAAAAGTCGATGCCGCCTCGGTGGTCGATCCGCGCCACGGCGACATCGAGGACGACGCCTCGAGCACCAAGCGCCATTCCATGTTGTCGCTCGCCGGCAACATGCTGGTCGAGATCAGCTGGCCGAAACTGATCCTGGCCTGGACGCTGCTCCTGATTGTCCCCGGCCTGCTGCTCGGCCTCGCACCCATCGTCGTCCAGGAATGGTTCACCGCGGTTTCGAACAAGATCGCTCATCTCGTCATCGGCATCTGGTCGGTTCTCCTTCTGGTGGGCGTCATCGCGCTCGGCTGGTTCGGATGGCGCGCTTTGTTCCGCATGGCCGAAGCGAGCTTCTGGGCGCTGAACTCGATCGTGGTGCAGCCGGGATACGTCATGTTCCGCGAAGGCGTGCGCCAGATCGCCGAGAAGCTGTTCGCCAAGAATGCCAGCGACCAGACCCGCGCCAATCTGCGCGCCGCCTCGGCGGCTGTCGCCGGCGTCATCGTGTTCGCCCTGTCGCTGCTCGTGGGCCGGCTCATCTGGCCCTATGCCGATTTGTTCGGCAGCATCTCGGAACTCTATTCCTGGAAACATGTCGCGTTGGTGGCGCTCGCCAATAGCGGCGTGGTCATCGCCGCCTATCTCGCCATTGCCGCACTGGTCTGGGGCTTTGCCGATGCCCTGATGGCTCAGCCGTGCAACCTGAGGAAATTTCAGACCGCGCCGCGCAACGGGCGCCAATGGCGCGTGGCGCATCTCTCCGACATCCATGTGGTCGCCGAGCGCTACGGCTTCCGCCTCGAGAGCGGGCGGTGGGGCCCGCGCGGCAACGATCGGCTGAAGCGGTTGCTCAAGCAGCTCGAGGTCATCGACGCCAAAGAGAAGCTCGACCTGATCCTGATCACCGGCGACATGACCGACGCCGGCATCTCCACCGAATGGGCGGCACTGTACGACATTCTCGCGGACCATCCGCGCTTCGCCGACCGCATCCTGATGATTCCGGGCAACCACGACCTCAACATCGTCGATCGCGCCAACCCTGCGCGTTTGGATCTGCCTACGAGCCCCAACCGCCGCCTGCGCCAGATCAGGTGCCTGTCGGCCATGGACGCGATTCAGGGCGGACGCGTCCGGGTCATCGACCGGGAGAAAGGCCGCGTGGGCGGTACGCTCGAAAAGGCGCTAAGGCCGCATCGCGCCGAGATGGTGCGCTTCGCCGACGTTGCCCGCCCGCGCCTCTCCTATGCGATACCCGATCTCTGGGCCAAGTCGTTTCCCATGATTGTCCCGCCCGACAAGCCCGACGGGCTCGGCGTCATCCTGCTGGACTCAAATGCCGATGCGCATTTTTCCTTCACCAACGCGCTTGGCCTGGTCACGGCCGAGCAGATGCGCGGGATCGAGATTGCCTGCGAGACCTACCCGGATGCCTGCTGGATCATCGCTCTGCACCACCATGTGATGGAATATCCCTGGGCGGTGAAGGCGTTCTCCGAGCGCATCGGTACCGCCCTGATCAACGGCAACTGGTTCATCCGCAGCCTCAAGCCTTTGACGGGCCGGGCGATCCTGATGCACGGCCACCGGCACGTCGACTGGATCGGCGAGATCGCGAAGCTTCCCGTGGTCTCGGCGCCCTCCCCGGTCATGGAGGTCACCAACGAGCGCGATACCGCCTTCTACATACATACTTTGGCGGTCGGTCCGGATGGCGAGCTCAAGCTGCTGAAGCCTGAGCGCATCGTGGTCAAGGGCGAGCGCGGCGCCAAAACCGCTCCTGCCGCCGCTGCATGACCTTGGCCGACCGCGACCCTCTCCTTGTCGATCTCGCGCTGCAGGGCGGCGGCGCGCACGGCGCCTTCACCTGGGGCGTGCTCGACCGCCTGCTGGAAGAGCCCTGGCTCGAGATCGAGGGCATTTCCGGGACCTCGGCCGGGGCCATGAACGCGGCGGTGCTGATCGACGGCTACGCCAAGGGTGGCGCCGAGGAAGCACGCAAGGCCTTGGAGACGTTCTGGCGCGAGGTGTCGCGGGCGGCCATGCTCAGCCCGTTCCGCCGCACACCTCTCGACATGCTGCTCGGCCGCTGGACGCTCGACTTCTCGCCGGGCTTCGTCGCCATGGACCTCATGTCGCGCCTGTTCTCGCCCTATGAGCTGAACCCGGCGGGGATAAACCCCTTAAGCGAGATTCTCGCCAAGTGCATAGACTTCGACCGGGTGGCGCGCGCCCCGATCAAGCTGTTCGTCACCGCCACCAATGTGCATACCGGCCGCGGCCGCGTGTTCCGCAACAGCGAGATTTCGCCCGACGTGCTGCTCGCCTCGGCCTGCCTTCCGATCATGTTCCAGGCCATCGAGATCGACGGCGAGCCCTATTGGGACGGCGGCTATTCAGGCAATCCCACCATGACCCCCTTGGTGCGGGAATGCGACTCCAGGGACACCATCCTCATCGCCATCAATCCGGTCGAGCGGCCGGGCACACCGCGCACGGCGCGCGACATCCTCAACCGTCTCAACGAAGTGTCCTTCAACGCCGTCCTGCTCAAGGAGCTGCGCATGATCGCGCTTCTGCGGCAGGTGGCCGATCCAGGCCATTCGGAAGGCGCGCTATGGGCCGACATGCGCATCCACCTGATCGAGAGCGACACCTTGGTGAAGCTCGGCTATTCCTCGAAGCTCAACGCGGAATGGGAATTCTTCTGCATGTTGCGCGATGAGGGGCGCGCCGCGGCGCAAGCATTCCTTACCGCGCACGGGCAAGACCTCGGGCACCGCTCGACCTGCGACCTCGACGTGCTGCTCAGAGGCGTGTGACGCAAACAAAAAGGGATTGCGGCACGATCTGCGCCGCAATCCCGGCTTTGGCAGATACGGGTCGTGCGGCTCAGGCGCCCCTGACGCGGAAGGCCCAGATGATCAGCAACACGCCCTCGATGAGCAGGATGATGCCGAATACGAACGGTACGGCGAGCGCCGATGTCAACGGCGAACCCAGCAACAGGATGCCGATAACCAGAGTGACGAGGCCGAGAAGGAAAGAGGCGAAACCGCCGCCGGAGAGGCCGGCGATGATGCCGATCACGCCCATGATGATCGCGAGCACGCCAAGATAGACGACGACCGCGGTCGGTATGGCCAGTGCCGTCACCAGCGGGTGGTTCAACACCACGATACCGGCGACAATGCCGGCAACGCCGATGAGGAGCGACCAATACCAGGGAACAGTGCGATCGACGAACACCCGCACCAGCTCAAGCACGCCGATGAACAGCAGATAGAGACCCAAGAACACCGAAAGGGCGAGCAGGGTCGCGGCAGGCGCGGTCAGAAGTAGTATGCCGAAGATGATCGCGGCGATCCCTTCGAGCAGGAAAATCCACCAAATATCCGACTGATCCGAGAGCAAGCCCGCTGTAGCCATGATGTGTGCCTCCCTTTTCTCGCCTCTAAAAGTCACCCCGTGCGTTGCCGTGTTTATAGCTCATTTATAGTCCGCTGGCAGTCCCCACCGTGACCCCTGTCGCCCAATTTTCCACCGCGCCGGGCCCGGCCAAACCGCGAGCAAATCCAGGCGCTTGTAAGCCAGGTAGCATCGGACTAGCTTCCACGAAAATTATCCTGGCGGAATAAGCTCTTGCCGAAACCCGTACTTCGCGTTCCCCGTTCCATCTGGCGCGCCGGCGGCAGCGTCGAGGGCGAGCGCGCCATCCCCGAGGAAACGGCGGTCGCCTTCACCTTCAACACCGCCTCCTACGCGGTGATGATGGCGACGCCGCAGGATTTGAAGGATTTTGCAGTCGGCTTCAGCCTGACCGAGGGGGTGATCTCTTCCATCGAGGCCATCGAGGGCATCGACATCGTCGAGGAGGAGCTGGGCATCGAGCTCCGCATCTGGTTGAAAGCGCCGCAAGGCGCGGAGTTCCTGAGCCGGCGGCGCAAGATGGCGGGGCCTACCGGTTGCGGGCTGTGCGGCGTGGAAAGCCTGGTCGAGGCCATGCGCCCGCCGCCCAAGATCGGCGAAGGCCGCGTGTTCACGCCGGATCAGATCATGGCGGCGGTGGATTCGTTGTTTCCCTTGCAGGTTCTCAACCACGAGACACGCGCGGTGCATGCCGCGGGCTTCTGGGATCCCGAGCACGGCCTGGTCGCCGTGCGCGAGGATGTCGGCCGCCATAACGCGCTCGACAAGCTCGCCGGCGCGCTCGCCTCAGAGCATGCCAATGCGGCGCAAGGGCTCGTGGTGCTGACCAGCCGCGTCTCGGTGGAGATGGTGCAGAAATCCGCCATGATCGGCGCAGCCGTCGTCGCCGCCGTGTCGGCGCCGACCGCGCTTGCGGTGCGCATGGCCGAATCGTGCGGCATGACCCTTGTGGCGATCGCCCGCAAGGACGGCTTCGAAGTGTTCACCCATCCCCACCGTGTGAAGGGCGAACTCGCGACTCACGTCGCCTGAGCAGGGCATCCGCCTCGGCCAGCTCCTCCGGCTGGTTGATGTTGAAGAAGGGATCGATCAAGCGCCCGCCGATCTCGACCTTGGGGAAGAACACCTCGACGGCCCCTTGGCTTTTGACCCAGTCGCTCGCCTTGCGGTCGCCCCGCTTCAGCGAGTCTTCGAGGATCGTCACGAACGCCACTGGCCACAGCCCGATAACCGGATGCAGCCCCTCCTCCGACCGCGCCACGAGAAGCGTGGGTTGATTCTTCAGCGCGGCGAGAAATTGCTGCACGAGATCGGTGGGGAAGAAGGGCGTGTCGGCAGCGACAGTGACGACGTGGTCGATGCCCGGACGGTTCGCCTTGACCCAGGAAAGCCCCGCATGCACGCCGGCGAGCGGTCCGGCAAAGCCCGCGATGCTGTCCGCGACCACGGGAAGATCGAACGCGGCAAAGCGCGAAGCTTTCCCGTTGGCATTGATGATCATGCCTGCGACCTGAGGCTTCAGGCGCGCGACGACATGGGCGAGGAGCGGCTTGCCGCCGAGCGGCCGCAAGGCCTTGTCACCGCCGCCCATGCGGCGCGATTGCCCGCCGGCCAGCAGGACGCCCACTATAGGCTTGGATGCGTTCATGGCCGGAAATGTAGGGCTAGAGACTGGCAACCGTCATTATTTCCCATAGCCAAAGAGGTGCCAGGGCTAGGCGGCAATGATAGGGTGAGGCCCACGATTCGAGGAGGCTTTGCGATGACGCTGCTGTTCAGAGCCTTTTGCCTCATTTTGATCGGCGCCGCGGCGATGGCCGCCGAGCCTTCGCGCAGCCAGGCCGCCTCAGCCGCCGAAATCAACGCCGACGCCAACGCCACCCTTCAGAGCTTCGTCCGTCAGATCCGGGGCGCGCGCGAACTGGCCAACAAGTCGGTGGGCGTTTTGGTGTTCCCCTCCGTGGTCAAGGCCGGGATCGGCATCGGCGGAGAATATGGCGAAGGCGTGCTGATCACCCAAGGCCACGTTGCCGGCTATTACAATCTGATCTCGGCATCATTCGGTTTTCAGCTCGGCGTGCAGGCGCGGTCCGTGATCATCATGTTCATGACCAAGGACGCCCTTGACGGCTTCAAGCGGCGCGCCGGATGGAAGGTCGGCGTCGACGGGTCGGTGGCCATCATCACCGTGGGAGTCGGCGGCGCGATCGATACCGACAAGGTGGTCAGCCCCGTGATCGGCTTCATCCTCGACCCCAAGGGCCTGATGTACAATCTGACCCTCGAAGGCTCCAAGATCTCCCGCATCGACCGCTAATCTCGCAAGATGAAACGGAAATCCATAATCGGCGCAGGCCTCGTGGCCGTGGCTGCGTTGATGATCGTGACGCCGGCTTCGGCGGTTTCGCAAAAAGTCAGAAAGGCCTGCGAACGCCAGGCCGAACTGGTAAGGCCTGCGCTCAGAGCCAGCGAAAAGGAAGCCTACATCGCCAATTGCCTGGCCAACGCCACGGCAACACAGCGCCGTTACTAGACGCCAGTTCTGATGGGAAGTGGTAGCGGAGGAGGGACTCCGCCGTAATTACATAAGCAGCCGTGCCGCGGACATGGCAGGGATGCCCGCTTCTGACCCAATGCGGACCAATCGCGGATACGCGGTAGCGGGTCTCACGGACTGGGTGCGACTGCCATGATGATTGTGCGCAGGCTTAAGAGCGCCACAACGCAGCCTACCAGCAGCATCAGGACCTTATCCGGGATGTGTTTGGTCGCGAACGCTGCGAATGGCGCCGCAATGACTCCGCCGATGATGAGACCGGCGATGATGGGCCACAGGCTCAGGCCGACGGTGAGGAAGAAAGTCGTTGATATCACCACCGTGACGAAAAACTCGGCGAGGTTGACCGTGCCGATGGCGTAACGCGGCTTCGCGCCTTGGCCAAGGAGCGTTGAGGTCACGATCGGGCCCCATCCGCCTCCGCCGATGGCGTCAAGCGCGCCGCCGAACAATCCCAGTGGTACGACTGCGCGAGGAGCGGGCGCCTCGATGGGACGGGTAGCAAGCGCTTTCCAGACGAGAAATACCCCAAGCAGAAGGAGGTAGGCGCTGATGAAAGGTCTCAGGGTGTCGCCTGGGAGTTCCGACAGAACATAGGCACCGATTGCGCCGCCAATCATACCCGGCACGGCGAGGCGCACCAGCAATTTGCGGTCAACATTGCCGAAACGCCAATGAGCAAAGCCGGAGGCGCCGGTGGTGAAGGTCTCGGCTGCATGCACGCAAGCGCTCGCCGTGGCCGGGGGCACGCCGAGGCTGAGCAGCACGGAGCTTGCGGTTACGCCATAGGCCATGCCGATCGCGCCATCGATCATTTGCGCGACGAAGCCGATGATGATGTAAAGCAGGATGTCGTCCCACATGGGAATAGCCCCCAATCGAGATGGCGCTGGCTACGAACGAAAAAAAACTTTGAGATTTGCTCGCCCCGCCAGCAGCGCACGTGCCGGCACACTCTATGATCTCGGATGCCTGAGCAAGCTACGCGCATGCCAAACTCTCTAGACAACGCGCACCGCTATTCCGAACAAACGTACTGGGTAGGATTTTAGTTTCACCGAACCGAAAAGCGGTTCAACGCAATTGGCGATTTGCGTTAAAGCGTCACGTCTGCTGCTGGCACTTAGCGGACTAAACCGCTCAGGCGTCGTAACGTCCGCAACTGACCCATAGCGGAAGGGTTAGCCCACTCATTGCGAGTGAACGAACTCGCCCTTAGCCATACCAAGATGATGGGGTTGGTGATGCGACCCGCTGACCATGACACCAATAAAACCTAAGCCGCGAATGTGCTGCTCTTGTTGCGGGTCGCTGGATGTCACGGTTAATAGGATACCGTTCGGTAGTTGCTCGGTCTCAGCGCTCCAGCCATTAAGATGGCTCTGTTCAATTTCGTGCGCGTGCGAGCGAACCATGCGCTGTATGGCCTCAACCGTTCGCCCCTCTCCTGTGACCGTCACTTCAACGCCGCCTTCTATCGGCTTAGTCATCGCCACGGCCTTAAGTGTAACCTCGTTCATGTCGATCAGATGCTGGCGCAACGCTTCAAGGTTCACCTTCGACCAGTCAGTATTGGGGTCGGCTTCTAATATGCGGACAACTTCTTGGATAGCGCCGAATGCATCTTGCCCTGGCATGGTGGGGATGGCCGTATCACTCTGGCCATGCATCTGCGTCATTTGCTTATGATGCTGCTCCATCATGTGCTGCTCGTCGCCCTGCGTGGGCGGCTGTTGCGCCGACACAACGGTAACGGCTGTGGAGACTGCAAGGACCGCAATAGCGGTCGCGATGATTGGCTTCATTGGAAAGACTCCTGCTGAATTGCTGCAACGAGTCTACAGCGTGGCCTCGGCCGGTTCGAGAGTTAACCTCCGGACGCGCCCTCAAAAAAGGTTTATGAGAATCTTACGTCTGAAAGGCCACCATCCGGAAGTGTAAGTACATCCGAGTCACGTCCGCTTAGCGTTGCTCACCGGAAGGTCCCTGACATTAAGACCGCTTAGGAGCTGAACGCGGAAATGTGGCCGGTCCTGACCAATGCGAACGTTGGTCTGGCAGGATCAGCTCTCCGGCATCGATCAATCCTTGTTGGACTGAAGTGTCGTACAACAGCCTTCAACCGACATGCACTCCGGCGAGAAGCGGCCCTTTGAGGGATTCTTACCAATGGCAATGTCATAGAAACTCGGATACTCTGAGGTTCGTCGCCGAATAGCATCGCCCACGATGTCTTCGCACCGCGATCTCTTGAGCGGGGGGGCCTCTTTCTAGATTACTTCTGATACCTTGTTCATCACAACATCCTAGTGGCTGTCATGTCGCGCACGCCTCTGTTTGCCGTCGTGAAAAAAGCGTTGGCCCGTTCCGTCAGTGATAGCGCTGTCATTCGTCTGCGATCGTCGGCGCTATCGCGGCGACGGCTGTTGCGACTCTCGGCGGCCGCTGCCGGCGCGACCGCGTTGGCGCCCATATTGAAGTGGGACGCTTACGCCGAAGAGAAGGCAAAGAACGGAACTCCGTCGGTCGCCATCGTCGGCGGCGGCGTCGCCGGACTTACCGCTGCCTATCGTCTTCAGGCCGCCGGCATCAAGCCGCTTCTGTTCGAAGCGAGCAATCGATGGGGCGGGCGGATGCTTACCGTGTACGATTTCTACAAGGGCATGTTCTGCGAGCTCGGCGGCGAGTTCGTCGATACCAATCACGAAGACCTGATCACCCTCGCCGGCGAACTCGGCATCGAGATGCAGAGCCTGGCGACCGAGGGTGAGGACCTCTATTACTTCGGCGGCAAATTCTACACGCCGAGCGACATGGTCGATCCCGAGAAGCAGACCGGCGCCTTCGCGCCGATCGCCGAGCAGATCGCCGCGGACGCCGACCAGCTTTACGACGAGGAGGAGGACTGGACGGACTTTGCCCACGAGCTCGATAAGATGAGTCTGAAGGCTTACCTTGAACAATTCCGCGGCAAAGCGGAGGACTGGGCGATCGATCTGCTCGATGTGGCCTATGTCGGCGAATACGGCCTGGAGACCGAGGATCAGTCCTGCCTCAATCTGGTGGATTTCATCGGCACCGATCTAAACGAGCCATTCGCCATCTACGGCGAGAGCGACGAGGCGTACCGCATCAAGGGCGGGTCGTCCGTGCTCATCAAGGCGCTCGTGGCGGCTCTCGAGGGCAAGGCGGAAATGCAGCTAGGGCATGCCTTGACGACGCTTGACGTCAAGGACGGGAAGGTCGTCACGACGTTCGATGCCCCCGGCGGCCCACGCTCTGAAGCCTTCGATCACGTGATCTTCACCTTGCCTTTCACCAAGCTGCGGCAGGTGAAGGGCCTGGATAGCCTGGAGCTTGACGAACTCAAGTTGCAGGCCATCAATGAGCTTGGCTATGGAACCAATGCCAAAGTGTACAACGGCACGACCTCGCGGCCCTGGCAAAGCGCCGATTCAGGCTTGCCTGAGTTGTCCAATGGCAGCTTCTACACCGATCTCGGTTTCCAGGCGCTGTGGGAGATGAGCCGCGTCCAACCGGGCGAAGCGGGCATCATCACCAATTTCTTGGGCGGTAAGGCTGGTCTGGCCGAAGACAATGCCGCGCTTGAAATCTTCCGCACCGGTCTCGCCAAGATGTCGCCCAAGATGGCTGAGAGCCTCGACCCGCCGGCGGTCGCGTCCTTCTTCTGGGCGCGCTATCCCTACACGCTCGGCAGCTATGCCAGCGCCAAACCCGGACAATATACGACGTTGCTCGATGTGGTGGCGGACCCGGCCCTCGACGGCCGCGTCCAATTCGCCGGCGAGCATACCAGCGTCGACTTCCTCGGCTACATGAACGGTGGCGTCGAAAGCGGCAACCGTGCCTCCGCCGCGCTCATCGAGATCATGGCGCCGGAGAAGGCCGAGACCCCGTGAGGCGAATAGCGTTGCCGACGACCGCGGGACGCGCCGCTGAAGCTGCATGCTTGTGGCGCCCAACCCGGTCCTCGACTAACATCGTGCATGGGGTGCCGGGGGGCGCTCAGCCTGCCGGGGACCAAGAGTTCGAGCCCCGCGGTTTGGCCCGCGGCTCGTTTGAGGAGTCTAATGTCATGAAGCCCGCAAGTAGTGTCTCAGCAGCAGTGATTGCCTTGCTTGTGTTTGGCGGCGCCGCGGTCGCCGAGATGCCGACCGCGATCGGCGAAGGCGAAGGCCAAGTCGATATTGTCGCGTGGCCCGGCTATATCGAGCGCGGCGATACCGACAAGAATTACGACTGGGTCACCGCGTTCGAAAAGGCGACTGGCTGCAAGGTCAACGTCAAGACGGCGGCCACCTCGGACGAAATGGTGACCTTGATGAATCAGGGCGGCTTCGATCTCGTTACTGCCTCGGGAGATGCGTCATTGCGCTTGGTGGCCGGCAAGAAAGTGCAGCCAGTCAATATCGACCTGGTCCCGAGTTGGAAGACGGTTGACGACCGGCTCAAGGACGCGCCATGGCACACGGTCGACGGCGTTCACTATGGCGTGCCCTTCCAGTGGGGACCCAACGTGCTCGCCTATAATTCCGACGTCTTCAAGGAGGCTCCGAAGAGTTGGGCGGTTGTGTTCGAGGAGCAGACGCTGCCCGACGGCAAGAGCAACAAGGGGCGCGTCCAGGCCTATGACGGTCCGATCTACGTCGCCGATGCCGCAGTTTATCTGATGAAGCAGAAGCCGGAACTGGGCATCAAGAACCCCTACGAGCTCAACGCCGAGCAATATGCCGCGGTATTGGAGCTGCTTCAGGCCCAGAGAGCGCTGATCGGGCGCTATTGGCATGACGCGATGGTGCAGGTCGACGACTTCAAGAACGAAGGCGTCGTCGCATCGTCGTCATGGCCGTTCCAGGTCAATCTCCTGCGATCCGAGAAAAAGTCGATCGCTTCCGTCGTCCCTGAGGAAGGGGCAACGGGCTGGGCAGACACGACGATGATGCACGTCCAGGCCAAGCATCCTAACTGCGCCTATAAATGGCTCGAGCACTCCTTAAATCCCAAGCTGCAGGGCGACCTCGCCTCCTGGTTCGGCTCGGTGCCTGCGGTGCCGGCTGCCTGCAAGGGCAACGAGCTCCTGACCGACGAGGGCTGCGCGACCAACGGCTTCGACAATTTCGAGCAGATCTGGTTCTGGCGCACGCCGACGGCCAAATGCGAACAGGAGGGCAATTGCGTGCCCTATTCGCAATGGGCCAAAGACTACATTGCGATCCTCGGCAGGTAATGAACTCGGCAAGGGCGGTCCCTAAGGCGGAAGCCGGGCCGCTCCCGCCGCGGCGGGCCGCATCGCCTGCCGTACGGTTCGTGAATGTTTCCCGCCATTTCGGCTCGGTGGTGGCCGTGGACGGCGTCACCCTCGATATCCAGGCCGGCGAGTTTTTCGCGATGCTGGGGCCGTCGGGCTCCGGCAAGACGACCTGCCTGCGCCTGGTCGCCGGTTTCGAGCAGCCGGATCGGGGGCATATCGAAATCTTCGGCGAAACCGCCGAAGGCGTTCCGCCCTACAAGCGCAGCGTCAACACCGTGTTCCAGGACTACGCGCTGTTTCCGCATATGACCGTCGGCGACAACGTCGCCTACGGCCTGATGATCAGGGGCGTATCCAAGTCGGTGCGCGAGGCCAAGGCAAGAGGTGCGCTCGCCATGGTCAAGCTCGCCGGATACGAGAAGCGGCGCCCGGCCCAGCTCTCGGGCGGCCAGCGCCAGCGCGTAGCGTTGGCGCGCGCGTTGGTGAACGGTCCCAAGGTGCTGCTCCTCGACGAGCCGCTCGGTGCGCTGGATCTCAAACTCAGAGAGCAGATGCAGGAGGAGCTGAAGGCGCTGCAGAAGGAAATCGGCATTACCTTCATCTTCGTGACGCACGACCAGGGCGAAGCGCTCTCGATGGCGGACCGCGTCGCCATCTTCAATGAAGGCAAGATCGTCCAGGTCGGCTCGCCCACCGATATCTACGAGCGCCCCAGGTCCCGCTTCGTCGCCGATTTCGTGGGATCGTCGAACGTGCTCTCCCCCGACTTCTGCGTCGCGCACGGGGCGAGGTCCTGCTGGACCAGCCTCAGGCCGGAAAAAATCCGCATCTCTCCGCCAAGCGAGACTGTGCCGGCGGAGCATGGCCATGCGGACGGAACGATCAAGATGATCAGCTATCAGGGCGCGGTCACGCGGTGCAACGTGGCGTGCGGGGGCTTGCGCATCACCGCGGAAATGCCGGCCGACGGCGCCGAGTTCAAGGAAGGCGAGAACGTGAGGCTGATCTGGCCGAAAACGGCCATGGTCGGCATGGAGGACGGCGCGTGAGCCAGGCGGTGACAGCCGAAAGCGCGGCGACCGCCGAACGAAGAGACGGAGTCTTTGGCCGGATCTCCGATCTCTTCCTCGCCCGCCCGAAGCTGTTCACCTTCGTGCTCCTGCTGCCGCCGCTGCTGTGGATCGGCATCGTCTACATCGGCTCGCTGTTCGCGCTGCTGCTGCAGAGCTTCTATTCACTGGACGACTTCTCCGGGCTGATCGTCCACGAATTCACCCTCTCCACCTATCTGGAGCTGCTGCACGAGGCCAATCTCCAGATCATCCTTCGCACGGTGACCATGGCTGCGATCGTCACGCTTGCTTGCGCGGTGATCGCCTTCCCGATTGCCTACTACGCGGCCCGCTATGCGCGCGGCTGGACCAAGGCGCTGTTCTATCTCGCGGTGATGATGCCGCTCTGGTCGAGTTATCTGGTCAAGATCTACGCCTGGAAGCTGATCCTGGCCAAGGAAGGCATCCTCAACTGGATTGCCGGCGGGCTACATCTTTCCTGGCTGCTCAACGCGCTCCTGGCGGTGCCGGTGATCGGCGGCCCGTCGCTCTCATTCAGCTATGTCGGCACCTTCCTGGTGTTCGTCTATGTCTGGCTGCCTTATATGATCTTGCCGACGCAAGCGGCGCTCGAGCGCGTCCCCGCCAGCTATCTCGAAGCCTCGGCCGATCTCGGCGCGACGCCGCGGCAGACTTTCCGGACGGTGACCTTTCCCTTGGCCCTGCCCGGCATCATCGCCGGCTCGATCTTCACCTTCTCGCTGACGCTCGGCGACTACATCGTCCCGACCATCGTCGGCAATTCACGTCCGTTCATCGGCATGGCGGTCTACACCTTGCAGGGCACATCGGGAAACATTCCGCTCGCCGCGGCCTTCACCGTGGTGCCGATGGTGATCATGGGCATCTACCTCTGGGTGGCCAAGCGCATGGGGGCCTTCGATGTCCTCTGAGCCCAAGCGCAAGATGCCGGTCGGGTTGAGCATCGCCGCCATTGCCGGGCTGCTGTTCCTGCATTTGCCGCTGGCGCTGATCGTGCTCTACGCCTTCACCACGGAGGAAAAGAGCTTCCAGTTCCCGCCGCCGGGCTACACTACGAAATGGTTCGCCGTCGCCTGGTTCGACCGCCCGGACATCTGGCCGCCGCTCTATCTGTCGCTCAGGGTCGCCGCAATTGCGACCTTCCTCGCGCTGATTCTCGGCACGCTGGCGGGCGCCGCGCTCTCGCGCGCCAGGTTCTTTGGCCGCGAGACGATCTCGCTGCTGTTCGTTCTGCCCATCGCCCTGCCCGGCATCATCACCGGCATTTCGCTGCGCTCGGCCTTCGACATCATGGGCATCGATTTCTCGATCTGGACCATCGTGCTCGGCCACGCCACGTTCTGCATCGTGGTGGTCTACAACAATGCGATCGCCCGCTTCCGCCGGCTTTCCGGCAATCTCATCGAGGCGTCGATGGATCTTGGCGCCAACGGCTTCCAGACCTTCCGCCACGTGATCCTGCCGCAAATCGGCACGGCGCTGCTCGCCGGCGGCATGCTTGCCTTCGCGCTATCATTCGACGAGGTCATCGTAACGACTTTCACCGCAGGCCAGCAGTCGACCTTGCCGATCTGGATGCTGTCCGAGCTGATAAGGCCGCGGCAGCGCCCGGTGACCAATGTGGTCGCGGTGTTTGTAATCATTGTCACTCTGCTGCCCATCCTCGCCGCCTACTATCTGACTCGCGAGGGCGAGCATACGGGCGGCTCAGCCAAGTAGCGGCAGCGAAATTGGAGGAGGTTCCATGCTCGACACGCAAATGCTGATTGGCTCCAAATTCGTGTCGGGCAACGATGCGCTCGAGGCCGTTATCAATCCCAAGACCGAGGAGACAATCATCGGCCTTTCCGACGCATCTCCCGCGCAGGTCGACGCTGCGGTCGATGCCGCCACGAAGGCATTTCAGGCCTGGTCGCGCACAACCCCTGGTGAGCGCTCATCCCTCCTTCTGAAACTCGCCGATGCCATCGATCGTGATGCAGAGGGATTCGCCACGCTCGAGGCGTTGAATTGCGGCAAGCCGAGGATCCGCGTTCTTCAGGACGAGATGCCGGCAATTTCCGACTGCTTCCGGTTCTTCGCGGGTGCCGTTCGCAATATGCATGGAACCGTGGCCGGCGAGTACATGCAGGGCCACACCTCCATGATTCGCCGCGACCCGATTGGCGTGGTGGGCTCGATCGCACCCTGGAACTATCCCCTCATGATGGCCGCCTGGAAGCTCGCTCCGGCTTTGGCGGGCGGTAACACCATCGTCCTGAAGCCGTCCGAGCATACGCCACTGACGACGCTGAAACTGGCCAAAATCATCGCCGATATCTTTCCCGAGGGCGTAGTGAATATCGTCACTGGCCGCGGCGCGACGACCGGCAACGCGCTCATCAATCACCCGAAGGTTGCCATGGTGTCGCTGACGGGTTCTGTCGGAACCGGGCAGAAGGTTCTGCAAGCTGCGTCTGGGACGATCAAGCGTACGCATCTCGAGCTTGGCGGCAAAGCGCCCGTGATCGTGTTCGACGATGCCGACATCGCCTCGGTGGTCGAGGGGCTCAAGGCGTTCGGTTATTACAACGCCGGGCAGGATTGCACGGCCGCGTGCCGCGTCTACGCCGCCAAGAAGGTCTACGACAGGCTGGTCGCGGACCTGTCCAGCGCCGTCAAAGACCTAAGATTCAATCGGCCGAACGACGATGAGAACGATATCGGGCCGCTGATTTCATCAGCCCAAAAGGGCCGCGTGGAGAAATTTGTGCAGCGAGCAGCCGGGCAGAGGCACATTACAATCACCGCCGGCGGGAGCTCGCCCGGCGGCAAGGGCTTCTTCTTCGAGCCGACCGTCGTCGCAGGGGCCAAGCAAGACGACGAGATCGTGCGCAAGGAAGTGTTCGGTCCGGTCGTGTCTGTGACGCGCTTCGACGACGTCGACCAGGCGGTGGAGTGGGCCAATGACAGCGACTATGGCCTCGCCTCATCGGTGTGGACCTCGGACATCGCCAAAGGCATGGCGACCGCCGCCCGGCTTCAATACGGCTGTTCGTGGATCAACACGCACTTCATGCTGGTCAGTGAGATGCCCCATGGCGGCATGAAGTCGTCCGGCTACGGCAAAGATCTCTCAATGTATGCGCTCGAAGATTACACCGTCGTTCGCCACGTCATGGTCAAGTTCTAGCCCAGCAGACGGTTGGTCGAGGCGTGCCGCGATCCGTTAGAGAGCGCGACAGTACTCTTGGCCTCCCGCACGGTCATTTGCGCAACGGCAACAAGCACGAGGCGGGCAGCGGTTTGTTGGTGACCTCCCTCAGCGCGAAGCTCGACTTTAGTCGCGCGACGCCTGGAAGTCGCGCGAGCTGCTCTTTATGGATGCGCTCGAAATCGGCCAGATCGCGCGCCATGACGATGACGAGGTAGTCGTCCTCACCGGACATCAGATGACAGGAGACAACGGAGGGGGCCGACGCGGCGGCCTTCTCGAAGGCCTCGAGCAAATCCTCATTCTGACTCGTGAGGCCGATATGCACGATGACCGTCATGCCAAGACCTAGCGCCTGCCGGTTGATGCGCGCCTGGTAGCCTTGAATGACGCCCTCTTCCTCGAGCGCGCGTATGCGCCGGGCGATGGCGGTCGCCGAGAGTGGAATGCGCTCGGCGAGCTCGACTTGGGACTGGCGGCCGTCCTCAAGCAACGCTGCGAGAATCGCGCGATCTAGCGCGTCGAGGTCGATGTCCTTCATTTTCTGGCTCGTAGCTATCAATTGGCGCTGATTTCCTGCCTCATTCTAATTCTACACCGAAGAAAAAGCCAACAATCTTCCGTCGATTTCTGACAGTCTCAACCCCAGACGAGGCCGGCTCTCAGCCTGGAGATTACCGTGCGCATCGGCGTTCCGACAGAGATCAAGAGCAATGAGTTCCGGGTCGGACTCGTGCCGGGCTCGGTACGCGAGCTGACGGCGCGCGGGCATGAGGTCGTCGTGCAGTCCGGCGCAGGCGTCGGTATCTTCGCCGACGACGCGGCTTACGAGAAGGCGGGCGCGCGCATTCTGCCCACAGCGGAAGCCGTGTTCACGGAGGCCGAGTTGATCGTCAAGGTCAAGGAGCCTCAGGCCATCGAATACCGCCGGCTCAAGCCACACCAGATTCTGTTCACATATCTTCATCTCGCGCCCGATCCGAATCAGGCCCGTGGGCTCCTGGCGTCCGGCGCGACAGCCATCGCTTATGAGACCGTGACGGATGCTGCCGGAGGCCTTCCGCTCCTCGCGCCGATGAGCGAAGTCGCTGGCCGTCTGGCGATCGAGGCCGCGGCAATAGCGCTTCGTCGTCCGACCGGAGGTCGCGGCGTGCTCATGGGCGGCGTTCCAGGCGTTCGTCCGGCCAAGGTGGTAGTGCTCGGCGGCGGCGTCGTCGGCACGCACGCGGCACGCATGGCCGTCGGCCTCGGCGCCGACGTGTCAATCGTCGACCAATCGTTGCCACGGCTCAGGCAGCTCGACGAGCTGTTCGAGGGCTACGTGCGCACGCTCGCCTCAACCATGGACACTATCGAGACCGAAGTTCTCGGCGCCGACGTTGTAATCGGCGCGGTGTTGATCGCCGGAGCGAGCGCGCCGAAGCTTGTCAGCCGCGAGATGCTCCGTCACATGAAGCGCGGCGCGGTGCTCGTCGATGTGGCCATCGACCAGGGCGGGTGCTTCGAGACTTCGCGGCCCACAACCCATGCCGATCCGACCTTCGAGGTGGACGGTATCATTCATTATTGCGTGGCGAATATGCCGGGCGCGGTGCCGGTCACCTCGGCACAGGCCCTCAACAACGCGACGCTGCCATTCGTCATCAAGCTTGCCGACAAGGGTTTGGCTGCCTTGGACGATGACCCGCACCTCGCTGCCGGACTCAATGTTCGCGACGGGCGGATCATGCATCCGGTCGTCGCGGCCTCGCTCGGTTTCGACGGAGGCCCCAAGGAGAAAGTGCGGCTCGTCGCGGCCGAGTAAGCGCGATTGAAGTTTTCTAGCCCGGACGCGATCCCCCCCGACAGCGTCCGCTGCCGGTCCGCTTTCCCTCCCCCGGAACGGACCGGCTTTCTTTTTCTTTGCTCACGGATCGTGCTAGACGCCGCTACGGACGCAAGCGCGACTCACGGCAGTTCCATCGTGCCGCTTTGGGGGCCCGCGCTCGTCGATTGCCCATCCGCATAGGCGGCTGAAAACGGCCCTTACTTCAAGCTCGGAAAATTGAACTCTGTGCCGCCGCGAATGCCGGTCGGCCAGCGCGCGGTCACGGTCTTGAGCCGCGTGTAAAAGCGCACGCCCTCGGGCCCGTAGATGGCGTGATCGCCGAACAGGGACCGCTTCCAGCCGCCGAAGGAGTGGTACGCGACGGGAACCGGGATCGGCACATTGATGCCGACCATCCCGACTTGGATGCCGTCGGCAAAGGCGCGGGCAACGTCTCCGTCGCGGGTGAAGATAGCCGTGCCGTTGCCGTATTCGTTGCTGTTGACGAGCTCAACGGCCTCCGCGTAGCTGCGCGTCCGCGCGACGCATAAGACAGGCCCGAAGATCTCGGTCTTATAGATCGTCATGTCCTTGGTCACGCGGTCGAACAGCGAGCCGCCGAGGAAGAAGCCGCGCTCATAACCCTGCAATTCGAGGCCGCGCCCATCGACGACAAGCTCGGCGCCCTCCTTTACCCCTTGGCCGATCAGCTCCGTGATGCGCCGCTGGGCCTCTGCCGTTATCACGGGCCCCATCTCGGACTCGGGGTCGGTGGCAGGGCCGACCTTCATGGTATGGATCTTGGGTGCGAGCGCTTCGACCAGCCGGTCTGCGGTCTTCTCGCCAACGGGCACCGCGACCGAGATCGCCATGCAGCGCTCGCCCGCGGAGCCGAAGCCGGCGCCCATCAACGCATCGACCGCCTGGTCCAGGTCGGCGTCCGGCATAACGATCATGTGATTCTTGGCGCCGCCGAGCGCCTGCACGCGTTTGCCCGCTGCGGACCCCCGGCGATAGACGTGCTCGGCCACGGGCGTCGAGCCGACGAAGCTCACCGCCGTGATGTCGGGGTGGTCGAGGATCGCGTCGACGGCTTCCTTGTCGCCGTGAACGATGTTGAGCACGCCGGGCGGAAAACCGGCTTCTTGGAATAGCTCCCAGATCAGCATCGATGTCGAAGGATCGCGCTCGGACGGCTTGAGCACAAACGTGTTTCCGCACGCGGTGGCGACCGGGAACATCCACATTGGTACCATGGCCGGGAAGTTGAAGGGGGTAATGCCGGCGACAACACCGAGAGGTTGGCGATCGGACCAGCTGTCGATCTCGGGCCCGACATTGCGGCTGTACTCGCCCTTCAGAAGATGTGGGATACCGCACGCGAAATCGACGATATCGATGCCGCGGGCGAGTTCGCCCAGCGCGTCGGCGTGCGTTTTACCGTGCTCTCGCGAAATCGCGCTGGCGATTTCGCCGGCGTGACGATCGAGCAGCTCCTTGAAGCGGAACATGGGCTTGATGCGCTTGAGCGGCGGGGTCGTGCCCCAGCCGACGGCCGCCTTCTTGGCCGCCGCGACGGCGGAATTCACTTCCGCGACCGTCGACAGTGGGAGAGCCGCCGTCTGCTCTCCCGTCGCGGGGTTGTAGACCGGCGCGATCCGCGGCGATGCCGACGTGACCTTGCGGCCGTCGATGGCGTTCTGGATGGTTTGCATGGCTGCGCCCGCTCTCAATCGACGGTCTTGAGGACGCCCGAAAGGATATCGAAGAGCTGATCGATTTCCTTCTTTCCGATAATGAGCGGTGGCGAGAGCGCGATTATGTCGCCGGTAGCGCGGACCAGCAGGCCACGATTGAACGCTTCGACGAAGCGCGTGTGGGCGCGCTTCCCCGGTTCGTCGGGGATGGGTTCGAACTCAATGGCGCCGATCAGTCCGATACTGCGGATGTCGATGACGCGGGGAAGACCCTTGAGCGCGTGGACCGCGTCCTCCCAATAGGGCGCGAGCTCCGCCGCGCGCGTCAGCAGACCCTCTTCCTTATACACCTCGAGCGTCGCGATGGAGGCCGCGCAGGCGACGGGGTGGCCGGAATAGGTATAGCCGTGGAAAAAATCGATTGCTTCCTCTGGGCCTTGCGCGAAGGCGTCATAGATCTTCTGCTTCACGAGCACCGCCCCCATCGGAATCGCGCCGTTGGTGATGCCCTTCGCCGTGGTGATGATATCGGGCGAGACGCCGAAATAATCGGCGCCGAACGGCGTACCAAGGCGGCCGAAGGCGGTGATCACCTCATCGAAGATCAGCAAAATGTCGTGCTTGGCGCAGGTCGCGGCGAGGCGCTTCAGGTAGCCCTTCGGCGGGATCAGGACGCCGGTCGAGCACGCGACCGGCTCGACGATGACGGCGGCGATGGTCGAAGCGTCGTGCAACGCCACGAGACGCTCGAGATCGTCGGCAAGCTCGGCGCCATGTTCGGGCTCGCCGCGGCTGAAGGCGTTGCTCGCCAAGTCGTGGGTATGGCGAAGGTGGTCGACGCCGCTGAGAAGAGTGCCGAACATCTTGCGGTTGTTGGGAATACCGCCGACCGAGGTGCCGCCGAAATTCACGCCGTGATAGCCGCGCTCGCGGCCGATGAGCCTAACTTTGGCGGCATTGCCCTTGGCACGGTGATAGGCGAGCGCGATCTTCAGCGCGGTCTCGACGGACTCGGAGCCCGAGTTGGTGAAGAACACGTGGTCGAAGCCCGGCGGAGCTATGTTGACGAGCTTGGAGGCGCACGCGAAAGCCAGGGGATGGCCCATCTGGAAGCTGCCCGCGAAATCGAGCTCGCCAACCTGTTTGCGGATCGCCGCGACGATCTTCGGCCGGCAATGGCCGGCATTGACGCACCACAGCCCGGACGTGCCGTCGAGCACAAGACGTCCGTCATCCGTGGTGTAGTACATGCCTTCGGCGCGCACGAGCAGACGCGGCGCCTTCTTATATTGGCGGTTCGCCGTGAACGGCATCCAGAATGCTTCGAGATCGTTGGTCCCGAAGCTTGCGTTTATGAGAGTGTCCATTGACCGTGCTGTCCGTTGAATCGAGAAGAGCTCACGCGACCCCGCTCACGGCTTCGGTGAGGCTCGCCTCGAAGATCTCCATGCCGTCGCGAACGATCTCGTCGCTCGCGGTAAGTGGTACAAGAAAGCGGATGACATTACCGTAGGTGCCGCAGGAGAGAAGGATGAGCCCCTTCTCGTTGGCGTTCTTCGTCAGGGTTTGGGTAAGTTGTGGCGCAGGCTCCGCGCTCTTGGCGTCCTTCACCAGCTCGATGGCGCACATGGCGCCGAGGCCCCTTACATCCCCCACGCAATTCAGGTTCGAGTGGCTTTGTATCCGATTGCAACGGTCGAGAATGATCTTACCGATGGCATTGGCGCGGTCGCAAAGCTTCTCGTCTTCGATTATGTCGAGCACGGCATGGGCGGCCGCACAGGCGATGGGGCTGCCAGCGTAGGTGCCGCCGAGACCGCCGGGACTCGACGCATCCATCACATCGGCACGTCCCGTCACGGCGGACAAGGGAAAGCCGCCGGCCAGGCTCTTTGCCATGGTCACGACGTCTGCCTTGATCCCAGCGTGCTCGAGCGCGAACATTTTCCCGGTGCGCGCAAAGCCGGTCTGAATCTCGTCGGCGATGAGGAGGATACCGTGCTCGTCGCAAAGCGCCCTGAGCGCGCGCAGGAAATCGAACGGGGCGATGTAGAAGCCGCCCTCGCCCTGTACCGGCTCGATCATGATGGCAGCGATGTTTGAAGGGTCGGCCGTATATTTGAAAAGCGCCGCAAGAGCCGCGAGGCTCTGCTCGCTACTGACCCCGTGATAGGCGCTTGGGAACGCCACGTTGTAGACTTCGGGCGGGAAGGGTCCGAAGCCCTTCTTGTAGGGAACCACCTTCCCGGTCAGCGCCATGCCCATGAGCGTGCGGCCATGGAAGCCGCCGCTGAAAGAAACCACCCCCGGACGGCCGGTGTACGCGCGTGCGACCTTGACGGCATTCTCGACCGCCTCGGCGCCTGTGGAGAGCAATATCGTCTTGGCCGGGGCGGGGACAGGAGCAATCGCATTTAGCCGTTCGGCCAGTCGCACATAGGTTTCATAGGGCGTGACCTGGAAGCAGACGTGACTAAACGCTTTAAGCTGCTCCTCGACGGCGGCAACTATCCTTGAATGCAAATGCCCGGTGTTCACCACGGCAATGCCCGAGGCGAAATCGATGTAGCGCTTGCCGTCCTCGCTCCAGATCTCGGCATTCTTGGCGCGCTTGGCGTAGATGGCGGTCGCGTGGGCAACGCCACGCGGCACGGCCGCTGCTCTCCGCTCATGCAGTTCGGCCGACGTTGGCATTGGCGTTCCGTCTCTCTTTGGGCCTTATCAGTGTGCGAGCGTCATGATTGGAGCACGACCGCGCTTGAGCCGGCCCAGCTCACCCAGACCTTTTCGCCCCAGCCGAAATCGTCCTGATCCCAGCGCGAGCGGTTAGGGCGCGAAATGCGGATAAGCCGGCCGCTGGTGAGAAGAACATGAAAGATCGAAATATCGCCGAGATAGGAAATCTCCTTGATCTCTCCCATGGCAACATTGTGCGCCGCCGGACAATTGGGCACCAAGGGCGGCGCGGTGGCGTCCTTTTGCAGGGTCATCTTCTCCGGTCGGATCGCAACCCACACGGTCGATCTCTCTTGCCCCGCGACGGCATGGGGGAGATGGACGGGATACGGATCGAGTTCGGGGCAGCTGATGGCCGCCTCCTCGGGCTTGTCGCTCATTAGTTTGCCCTCGAACATGTTCACCGAGCCGATGAAGTCGGCGACGAAGCGCGAGCCTGGAAATTCGTATAGGTCGGAGGGCGTGCCGAGCTGAGCGATCGATCCCTTGTTCATCACCGCGATACGCGAAGCAATCGCCAGCGCCTCGTCTTGGTCATGGGTGACCATGATGAAGGTGATACCTACCTTCTGCTGCAGCTGGGACAGCTCGAAGCGCATGGCCTCGCGCAATTTGGCGTCGAGCGCGGAAAGCGGCTCGTCGAGCAGCAAGACTTTCGGCTTCTTCACCAGCGCCCGGGCGAGCGCCACGCGCTGACGCTGTCCGCCGGACAGCTGCTCCGGCATACGCGCGGCAAGGTGGCCGAGCTGCACGAGATCCAACACCTCCTGCACGCGCCGGTTCTGCTCGGACGAAGGCACACGGTCGATCTTGAGGCCATAGGCCACGTTGCCGGCAACTGTCATATGCGGAAAGACGGCGTAGGATTGGAACACCATATTCACGGCGCGCCTGTTCGGCGGGATGTCACACATATCTTGGTCGTCGATCAGGACCCGACCTTCGCTGGGTACTTCGAGACCGGCCAAAATGCGCAACAACGTCGTCTTGCCACAGCCAGAAGGTCCGAGAAGTGCAAAGAACTCGCCGGGCTCAATGTCGAGGCTGACATTGTCCACCGCCAGCATAGAGCCCCATCGCTTGGAAACATTGCGGAAGCTTATGATCGGCTTGACCGCCGTAGAAGTATTCTTTGGCAGGGCTTGGTCCACAACGCTCACCCCTTCTTCTTCAGTGACCTGCTCTGCATCGCCATCATGAGGATCATGAGGACAATCGTGAGCAGGATCAGCATGGTCGATGCGGCGTTGACCTCCGGCGTCACCGAGAAACGCAGCATCGAATAGACCTTGACCGGGAACGTGACCGTGTCAGGTCCCGACGTGAAGAATGTGATCACGAAGTCGTCGAGCGACAGCGTGAACGCGAGCAGGGCGCCGGCAATAAGGGCGGGGCGAATGTGCGGCAACAGCACGTCGCGGAACGCCTGCCAGTCGTTGGCGCCAAGGTCGCGCGCCGCCTCCTCCTGCTCCTTGTTGAAGCTCGCGAGCCTCGCGCGCACGACCAGAGCCACAAAGGGGAAGCAGAACGACACGTGGGCGATGACTATGGACCCGAGGCTGAATGGCCATATCAGATCGTTGGGCCACGGCAGGACCCGCGTGAAGAACAGCAGCATGGAGACGCCCATGCATATCTCGGGCACGACGAGCGGTAAGGTGAACGCGCCCTCAACCGCCGCCCTGCCCATGAAGCGGTAGCGCCACAGGAGCACCGCGGCGAGCGTACCGATGACGAGGGAGATGAGGGTGGCCAGAAATGCGATCGTCAGGGAATTGGCGAAGGCGAGCATCAGGGAGTCGTTGTTGAACAGCTTCCTGTAGTAATCGAGGGTGAACCCCTGCCAGACGATGTTGCGCCTGGAGTCGTTGAAGCTGAAGGCGATCAGGGCTATGAGCGGCGCATAAAGAAAGAAGAACACCAAGAACAGCCAGAGGCGCATCTGCCACATGCGATTATATTCGAGGGGAGCGCGCCGGAGGGCCATGCCTCTAGATCCCGTGTCCAGGGGCGGGCTTGCCGCGGGCCAAGTACGCGCGGAAGGCGATGACGGCGAACGTCGCGTACATCAGCAGGAAGGACAGCGCTGCACCGAATGGCCAGTCGTTGGCGCGCTTGAACTGGCGTTCGATGACGTTGGCGATCATCTGGCTGTCGGGGCCGCCGAGGAGATCGGGGGTGAGATAGGCGCCGAGCGCGGGGACGAAGGTGATGATGATGCCGGAGATGATTCCCGGCAGCGCCAAGGGCACGACGATGGAGAACAGCGTGCGGAGATGGCCGGCGCCGAGATCGAGGCTCGCCTCCATCAGCGACTTGTCCATGCGGTCGAGCGCGGCAAACAGCGGCAGGACCATGAAGGGCAGATGCACATAGACCAGCCCGACGACGACGGCGAAGTTGTTGTAGAGCAGCTGTAGCGGCGTGAAGTCGCCAAGCGGCTGCAAGCCGACCAAGGTCATGAGCCAACTGCCCTGGTCCCAGAACCATTCCAGCGTGAAATTGGCGAAGCCCTGGGTGCGCAACACCGCGATCAGCGCGTAGGTGCGGATCAAGAGGTTGGTCCAGAACGGCAGCATGATCAGCAGGAGCAGCCACGGCCGCCAGCGCTCGCCGGCAAAGACGATGGCCAGCGCCACCGGGAAGCCGATGATGAGACACAGAAGCGTGGTGACGCCGGCGATGAAGATCGACTTGAGGAAGATGCCGAGGTAGAGGGGCTGAAGCGCCCGCGCATAGTTGGCGAACGTGCCGCTGATATCGACCTCGGTCAGGCTGACGTTCTGGCCGAAGCTGTAGGCCCAGACGATGGCAAGCGGCGCGAGGAAGAACACTACCACCCAAGCAATGGGTGGTAGTGCCGTTGCCAAGAAGGTCAACCGACGCTCTTGTGTGCGGGTCGCCATCCGGGTTCTTCCTCCTCGCTTACCTCATTGTTCCCGTCATGACGCGCGCAACCGGGTCATCGCTTCCTCGAGGAGGCGCGAGAACTCGGGGCCGAGGAAATTCGGCCACTCGCACTTGGCCATGATATCGGCCGGCGGAAAGATGACCTGATTGTCCTTGAACTCCGCCGGCATTATTGCGGTCGAAGCAGCATTTGGAGTCGGGAACTTGATCGTCTCGAAGATCTCGAGGCCGACTTCCGGCTCGAAGATGTAGTTGATGAATTTGAGAGCGTTCTCCGGATGCGGCGCGCCCCTGGGAATGGCCAGGGTATCCTGCTGCTTCATGGCGCCCTCCTTCGGCACGACGAAGTCGATGTCGTCGTCCTCGGTCATGATCTGGGCGATGTCGCCGTTATATTCCATGGCGACATCGACCTCGCCCGAGAGCAAAAGATCCTGGCCGTTGTCCTCGTGGAACGACTTGATGTAGGGCTTTTGCTTCGTCAGCATCGCCTCGGCCTTTTGGAGCAGCTCGGTGGACGCATCGTTTAGCGACCCGCCGAGATATTTGAAGCAGTTGCGGAACAGCTCGCTCGCATCCGACATGACGGTGATCTTGCCGGCGTATTTGTCGGAATCGAACACCCATTTCCAGCTATCCGGAACTCCATCGACCTTCGACTTGCGATAGCCGATACCGATGACGAGCCACGCATAGGGCATGCTGTATTTGCGGCCCGGATCGAATGGCGCGTCCTCGATGAACTCCGGCGCAATGTTTTTCATGTTGGGAATCTTGGAATGATCGAGCGGCTCGAGCAGGTTGGCCTGGATCATACGTTCGACGAACTCGCTGCCCGGAACGATCACGTCGTAGCCCGGATTGCCGGCGCGCAACTTGGCGAAGAGTTCGTCATTGGTCGCGAACAGGCTCATATTGACGTCGATGCCGCTCGCTTCCTTGAAGTCGTCGAGCGTCGTCTCACCGATATAGGTGTCCCAGTTGTAGAAGTTGAGCTTCGGTTCCTCGGCCGCCCATGCCGAGTATTTTCTAGGCGAGAGGGTGATGCCGACGGCGGCGCCGCCGAGACCTTTCAGAATTGAGCGGCGCGATGCGCGGGTGATCGAAGGTTTCGTATGCAGCTTGGTCATATTTACGCTCCCCTGTGCTGTGCCGTCGTGCGGCTAGTTGGACTCTCCATTGGTCGTAGCTCCCTTAAAACGAGTATGGGCCACCAAGGACCATTCCCGCCACTGCATTCGATAGGTAGTTGGCGCCCTGCCCTGCTGCATCATTGGTCGATACCCCCTAGGCAGATGTATTTGGTCTCCAAATACTCCTCTAAACCTTCGGCCCCGCCCTCTCGGCCCAGCCCGGATTCCTTGACGCCGCCGAAGGGGACGGCCTCGTTGGAGAAAATGCCTTCATTAACGCCGACCATACCGGCCTCGAGCCTCTCGGCCACACGCCAAGCACGGGCCAAATCCTTGCTGAAAAGATAGGCCGCAAGCCCGAAGGGCGTGTCGTTAGCAATACGGATGGCGTCGGCCTCGGTATCGAAGCGTATGAGCGCCGCGACGGGCCCGAAAATCTCCTCATGCACGATGCGCATATCGGCCGTCACCTCGCCCACGACGGAGGGGCGATAAAAGAGCGGCCCGGCATTGTCGAGCATGCCGCCGGTCAGGATTTTGGCGCCCCTCTTGACGGCGTCGCCCACGAGCGCCTCGACCTTGGCTATGGCTTCGCTGGAGATCAGCGGGCCGAGATTGGTGCCGGACTCAAGCCCCGGACCGACCTTAAGCTGCTTCACAGTCTCGACGAGCGCGGCCGCGAAGCGCTCGTAGATGCCGGACTGCACAAGGATGCGGTTGGCGCAAACACAAGTCTGGCCGGCGTTGCGGTATTTGGACGCCATGGTGCCTACGAGCGCCTGGTCGAGATCGGCATCGTCGAACACTACAAGGGGCGCGTTCCCACCGAGCTCAAGGGTGAGCTTCTTAACCGTGTCAGCGCATTGCCGGTAGAGCAGCTTGCCGACTTCGGTCGAGCCAGTGAAGGAGAGCTTGCGCACCCTTGGATCTTCGCAGAACACCTTGCCGACTGCAGACGCATCCGTCGTGGTCACGATGTTGAGCACACCCCGCGGCACGCCTGCATCGAGCGCGAGCTTGGCGATTGCTAGGGCGCACAGTGGGGTCTCGGCTGCCGGCTTGACCACGATGGTGCATCCGGAGCCAAGCGCCGGCGCAACTTTCCGAGTGATCATGGCGATCGGGAAGTTCCACGGCGTTATGGCCGCGACGACGCCGATCGGCTGCTTGATGGTAAGGTAGCGCTTGGAGCCCACTGTGGTCGGGATTGTACGGCCATAAGCGCGCTTGGCCTCTTCGGCGAACCACTCGATGAACGACGCGCCATAGGCCACCTCGGCACTAGATTCGGCGAGCGGTTTACCCTGCTCAGTCGTCATGAGCTTGGCGAGGCTTTCGGTTTCGGCGGTGATGAGATCGAACCACCGCTTGAGGATACTGGCGCGCTCCTTTGCCGTCTTGGCCGACCAAGCGGGAAGCGCGCGGGCAGCGGCATCGATGGCGCGGGCCGCGTCCTTGGCGCCGAGGTCCGGGACGGTCGTAACCTCGGCACCGGTCGCCGGATCGTTCACGGCAAAGGTCTTGCCAGTGGTCACCCACTCTCCGTCTATCAGCGCCGCCGCCGGAAACTTCTTGAAGATCATGTTCACCGGCGCTTATCCGTCAACGTAGCGTGATCGAGATCGATTTCAGATCGGCATACTTATAAAGAGCATGCAGCGAGCGGTCGCGACCGAAGCCGGATTGCTTGAAGCCACCAAACGGCATGGTGATGTCGCAAGCATCCCAGCCGTTCACCCAAACAAGGCCCGCTTTGATCTCCCGCGCAGCGCGGTGCGCCAAAGAGACGTCGCCAGTCCACAGGCCCGCGGCCAGGCCGTAGACTGTGCCGTTGGCGAGGCGGATAGCTTCGTCGGACTCGCTGAATCTTGTGACAGCGAGGACCGGACCAAACACCTCCTCGCGGGCAAGCGCCGCTTCCGGCGTTACCTGATCGAACACGGTTGGCTCGACGTAGAAGCCGCCGCTCTCGGCCCGGGCGCGCTTGCCGCCGAGCCTTAGCATGGCGCCTTCTTGAGCAGCATGCTCGATGTAGCGCAAGGCGGTCTGCATCTGCTCTTCGGAAACCATGGCGCCGAAATTAGTCGCCGGCTCTAGCGGATCGCCCGGCACGATGCGCTTGGCAATCAGAAGCAGCTGGTCGAGAAATGCATCGGCGATGGTCTCATGTACGAGGAGCCGCGAGGCTGCCGTGCAGACCTCCCCCTGATTGAAGAAGATGCCCCAGGCGGCATGGGAGGCCGCGGCATTCAGGTCCGGACAATCGGCAAAAACAATCTGCGGAGACTTACCACCGAGCTCCAGGCTGACCCGCTTGAGGTTGCTCTCACCCGAATATTGCATCAACAAGCGGCCAACAGAGCCAGAACCGGTGAAAGCAATCATGTCGACGTCGCTATGCAGCGCGAGTGCCTTGCCAGCCGTCTCGCCGAGGCCTGGCACGACATTCAGAACACCCGCGGGTAGCCCGGCTTCAAGCGCCAGTTGCCCAAGCTTGAGAGCTGTCATCGGCGATTGCTCGGCGGGCTTGAGCACCACCGAATTCCCCATGGCGAGCGCCGGCGCGACCTTCCATATCGCCATGAGCAGCGGGAAGTTCCAGGGCACAATGGCGCCGATCACACCGAGCGGCTCATGCACGGCGAAGGAGAAGCGGTCGCTCGTTTCCGGGCCCACCTCGCCGTAAATCTTGTCGAGCGCTTCCGCGTAGTAGCGAAGCGTGCGCACTGCCTGCGGCAGGTCGACATTGAGCGCGTCCTTGATCGGTTTACCGACATCAAGGCTCTCAAGAACGGCTAGCATCTCGGCGTCGCGCTCCATGAGGTCGGCGAGCGCAAAGAGGATGTGCTTCTTCTCGCGGTAGTGGAGGTTGCGCCAGCGACCATCCTCGAACGCGCGCCGCGCTGCGGTGACGGCAGCATCGATATCGGCAGCGCCGCACTCCTCGACCTGGTTGATCACCGTGCCGTTGCGCGGGGTCACATTGGCAAAGGTGCGACCGGTGAGGCTCGGCAGGAGGCGGCCGTCGATCACCGGCTCACTGGGGAGATCGAGCGCTGCGGCGATGTTCTCGAAATGGGCGAGCGATGTCATGACCGAACCTCACGCAACTCGCGAATACCAGAGATGATCGAGCGGGGTCACAATACGCTCAAAATTGCTGCGCTCGGCATTCTTAAGCCGGAAGAATACGTCTTGGAAAAGCGGGCCGAAAGATTCGCGGACGACATCCGAGCGCCGGAAAAGATTAAGTGAATTCACCCAGGCGGTCGGCAAAGGCGGCGCATCGATCATCTCGGAGTTGCCGTCCACAGCCGGCCCGGGATCGATCTCGTTAGCGATACCATGGCTGACCCCGGCGAGGATTGAGGCGATCACAAGGCAGGGATTGGCGTCGGCGCCCGCGATGCGATGCTCGACACGAGTCGCAGCACCGTTGCCGCGCGGAATACGCAAGGCGACCGTGCGATTGTTGAAACCCCAAAGCGCCGACATGGAGACATAAGCCTGCGGCACATAGCGCCGGTAGGCGTTCGCAGATTGGGCCCAAATGGCCATGAAATCCGCCATGGTTTCGCGCATTCCGCCGAGCGCGTGGCGAAAGAGCGGGGATATCGGGTCACCGGCAAAGAGAGATTGACCCGATTTGTCGAGGAGGCTCAGATGGATATGCATGCCCGAGCCGGCCCAATCGTGGTGCGGCTTGGCCATAAAGGTGGCTTGCAACTGGTGGGCCCGCGCGGCTGCCTTGACGGCGCGCTTTAGCAGCAAACCATCCAATGCAGCCGCGACGACGTCGCTGCGATGCTTCAGGTTAATCTCGAACTGTCCCGGGCCGGACTCCTTCATGACGGCGTCCACTGGCAGGCCCTGTGCCTCGCAAATCCGATAGACGTCGTCGATCAACGGCGAAAGCGTCTCCATCTCCTCGAAGCCAAAGGTAAGCGGGCGCCTCGGATCCCCGGATACACCCTCGGGGTGATGCAGCGCGAAAGCGCCGTTCGCTCCAGCTTTGGTAACGTAGAACTCAAGTTCAACGGCGGCGACGGCCGTTCGGCCGGCGCGTGCAAAGCGTTCGACCTGGTTAGCAAGCACGGCGCGTGGATCGAGTTCATCCTTGCTGTTGATGACCATCACCGCTTGCGCCTGCCGCCCATCGCCAACAGGAATCGGAACCAGCGTCCCGCTAAGCAAGTGGCACTGGTGATCGTGATCGCCGGTTTCCCACAACCGGCCCGTTTCCGCCACGCAATTGCCGAGTGGGTCCATGATGAAGACCGAGCTCGGCATCATCAGGCCATTCTTGACGACGCCGAGCAAATCGGAGCTGCGGATACGCTTGCCGCGTGGAATGCCGTTCATGTCGAAGACGAAGGCGTCGATCCATTGAACTGCCGGATTTGCAGCGAGAAAGGCCTCCGCTTCGTCGCTGGTGACTCGCGCATCCGTCATGGTGCAATGCCTCTGGCTGCTGAGCCGAAGCGGCGGAATAGCGATGTGGAGACAGGGTTCGCCCTGGCTTCCCACTCCGGGTGCCACTGCACGCCCAAGCAAAAGGCGCCGTCGTCTAGTCCGCGCACGGCCTCCACCAGTCCGTCAGCGGCGAAGGCTTCTGCCTTCAGCCCACGGGCGAGGCGCGCAATACCCTGCCAGTGCAGTGAGTTGACCATGATCTGGTCGCTGCCGATCCAGTCGCGCAACTTACCGCGCAAGGTCACGGGGTGGATGGGACAGTAAGCCTCCTCGAGTGGGACCTCAGTCCGCGCGCGGTGGTCGGTATGACCGTCCACCTCATGGACGGCCTGATACAGGCTCCCGCCAAGCGCGACGTTCAGCTCCTGGAATCCGCGGCAGATGGCGAAAAGCGGCGTCTTGTGCTCGATCGCCGCCCGGACGAGCGGAAGGGTCACAGCGTCGCGCAGAGGATCGAGAGCGTCGGGTTTGATGAGCACTTCCTCGCCGTAATGCCCCGGAGCGACGTTGGAGACGCTGCCCGACAGGAGGATGGCATCGGCCACTTCGAGGATGGCGCCAATATCCGTCATGCCGGGACCGACCGGCACGAGCAAAGGCTGACAGTCCGCGACCTCCGCGACCGCCGCCGAATATTTGCGGCCAACCGCGTCGAAGGCGTGGCCATCGATCATCTTGGTGCAGGCCGGTATGACGACGATCGGACGGCTCATGCGGCAAGCTCTTCAGCAACGTCTTTGAACGTGAGGTCGAGCGCGCGGCGCATCACCACTTCCGCTTCTTCGAACTGGGTCTCGGTCCAGATTAGCGGCGGCGCCATGACCATGGTGTCGAAAACCGCACGCATGATGAAACCTTCGCGGAAGAAATGATCGCGGCAAATCAGCCCGACACGGCCGAGATCGGCGAAGCGCCGGTGCGTGCGCTTGTCGGCGACAAGCTCTATCGCTCCGAGCATCCCGACCGAGCGAACCTCGCCTACGAGTGGGTGGTCCTCGAACTTGGCGAGGAGCTTGGCGAGGGCGGTAGCGCCGAATTCCCTGACGCGCGGGACGAGATTTTCCCGCTCGATGATTTCGAGATTCTTCAGCGCGACGGCGCAGCCCACGGGGTGGCCCGAGAAGGTGTAGCCGTGATGGAAGTCGTCGTCGTGCGCCATCAGCGCGCCGACGATCTTGTCGTCGACGATGACGCCGGAGAGTGGGATATAGCCCGACGTCACCGCCTTGGCGAAGGTGATTAGGTTGGGACGGATGCCGTAGTGCTGCGATGCGAACCACGTGCCGAGGCGGCCGAAGCCGGTAATCACCTCGTCTGCAAGGAGGAGGATACCGTATTTGTCGACGATGCGTTGCACCTCTGGCCAGTAGCTCGCGGGCGGAATCTTGACGCCGCCGGCACCTTGCACGGGTTCGCCCGCAAAAGCGGCAACGTTCTCAGGCCCGATTGCCAGAATCTCATCCTCGAGCGCGCACGCAGCGCGAAGGCCGAAGGCCTCCGGCGATTCACCGTCCTCGGACTCGCCGTACCAATAGGGATCGATGATGTGACGGAATCCCTCGTAGACAGGATAGCTGTGCGCATGCACATGGGACATGCCGCCCATCGAGCCGGCGGCAATGGTCGACCCGTGATAAGCGCTTTTGCGCGAGATGATGATGCGCCTCTGGGGTTCCCCCTTGAGCGCCCAATAATGACGGATCAGGCGGATCGCAGTTTCGTTGGACTCCGAGCCCGACGAGCCGAAGAAAACCTGGTTGAGGTTATTTGGGGCGAGCTCGGCGAGCTTGCGCGACAGCGCCACGACAGGGGGGTGCGTCGTCTTGAAGAACGTATTGTAGAAGGGAAGCTCCACCATCTGATCGTAAGCCGCCTGCGCGAGATCCTTGCGCCCATAGCCGACGTTGCAGGTCCATAGTCCCGCCATGCCGTCGAGAATGCGCGTGCCTTCGCTGTCCCAGATATAAGGCCCGTCGCCGCGAACGATTATTCGCGCGCCGCCCGACCGGAGCGATTTGTGATCGGTGAACGGGTGCAGATGATGAAGAGCGTCAAGCTCTCTCAATTGCGTGGTTTGGTATTGATGCGTCACTTATAAACCTCTAGCAGAGCGTGATCCGAGGCACGGCCAATTAGCGCTGTAAGTTGGTGGGAGGCGAATAACCGATACGGGCGCCGAGCAAGAGCAGCCGCAACTTCGGGTTCAGCCAGGTTGAGACGATCGCTGATCGAGACGCAAACAAGTCCGCTTGACACAGCATCTTGGCGGTTCCGGCTGATCCGTCGGCGATCGGTCTTGCGCCAGCCAAGCACCACCTCCCCTCCTACCCGCGAGGACGCCTTGACAGGGGCCAGACAGCGAGTATGGCTACACCGTAGACCTTATTGGCTACGGTGAAGAAATGTCAAGGCAATCAGCGCCCAAACACGCCTCCCGGCCGCGCGGCCGGCGAGGCCTGGATAAGAATGCGATCCTGGATGAGGCGTTCGACATGTTATCGCGCGACGGTGAGCTCGGCTTTTCAGTACGTAAGCTAGCCCTGCGGATCGGCGTCGACCCCATGACGGTTCTGCATCACTTTGGTTCGAAGGACGAGCTCTTGCGGCGCATTGCGGATCGCGCCTTGGCTACAGTCGAGCTGCCACTGCCGAGCACCGATTGGCAGGCCGACCTACGCAAGGTTGCCGAAGCGTACCGAAATCTTGCCCACCGTCATCCACGCCTCTTCCATCTGCACTTCCGCTACCACGCGACGGGGCCTGCGGATCATGCCTCCAGCGAAGTAGTTTATCGTGCATTGCAGATCGCCGGTCTTACCGATGCCGAGGTCGCCGGACTTGGGCTTGCGTTCTACGCCTTTATTCTCGGCTATTCGTTGGCGGAGGCTGAGGGCTTGTTGCGGCCAATCAGCGCCGATGACGAGGCCGAGCTGAGGACTCTTGATCCCCTGGCCTGCCCCGCGACCTTGGCACTCATTCCTGCTTTCAAGGCGTTAGACCGCAATGCGGCTTTTGATATGTCGGTCAATGCCTTTATCGAAGGCGTCGCAAGACGATGCAAAACGAGCGCACTGCGACAGAAGCGGTCTAGGTCGGAGCAATCACTTGATGCTAAAATCTTGAACTCGCGGTCTACTGAACCCTAGACTATCCCAGGCAGAACTCGTGAGCGGTGGCGATGAGGGTGGCTTGGTGTTCGCGCTGAATGCTACAGTTCAGAAACCGCAACGTGGTTCCGGACTTTAATCAATGCGATCGTCCTACACCCTCGTAAGAAACCGGGCATCATGCCGATCGAGGTCTACAGCGACCCTAGCGCTCTTTATTCTCATACCCGACACCGAAACCTCTAAGAGGGAGCAGAAGTTGATAACAGTGGTAGCGGAGGAGCGAATCCGCCGTAATCATCCCTTCCTAAAAATCGAGGTGTAGGTTCAAATCCCTGGCCCACCGCGAGCTAATAGAGGTCATTGCGAGCGTGGCGCACGACGCTGAAGGACCTTTCGACGCGCACGGCCGAATTCTAGTCACCTCCGAGGCGGTCGCGCGGGTAACACGGAGCAAGGCGCTCGCCGAAGCCGGCCTACCAATTCACACTGGCCTGGTGAGTTTCTTTTGCTGACACCGACAGGGCTTGATTTGAAGCGGGCGTAACGTGCACGAGCGATGACACCACTGAAAAGAGTGTCACAAGCCCTGCGAGAACCCACGCGGTCAGGGGTAAGCGCGTCTTTACCGGGACACTGCCTGCTATCTTGATCATGGCAATTTTCCCTCAGGAATGCCCGCTCCGTGCAGCAACAACGCCGGGAGAGGGCACTCCGTTCCTGAGACCAAGGGATCTTGCCGCGCTAGGATCTCGCAGAGAGGCTGAGTTGGGCCACCGGCGCCTAAGCTGAAACTAGAACCAGCGCCCGCGACCGTACCAGCCCCCACCGAAGAGAATCAGCACTATCAGGATGATGATGAGGAGGGTGGTGGTGTCCATGTTGCTCTCCCTGGGCGCGACGCGGTTTATGTTCCCGACTGGTGCCGAACGGGCTGGGGT
>JBBDYM010000049.1:0-12954 GCA_040901485.1 Methyloceanibacter sp. | reverse complement strand
CTCCTCTAACTCGCGTTCGGCGGTGGGCGGATCGAGATTGCGGGTCGGCTCGTCGGCGAGCAGCACCTTGGGATCGTTGGCGATGGCGCGGGCGATGGCCACGCGTTGCTGCTCGCCGCCGGATAGCTCGGCGGGCCGATGGTCCCAACGGTCTTCAAGCCCGAGCGATCTGAGAAGCTGCTTGGCGCGCGTCTTTGCCTGTTCCCGGCTCACGCCAAGAATGAGCTGCGGCAGTTCGACATTCTCCAGCCCGGAGAATTCGGGCAAAAGGTGATGGAACTGATAGACGAAACCGACCTCCATGCGGCGCATGCGGGTCTGCTCGTTGTCGGACAAAGCGACGCAATCGACGCCGTTGAGAATCACGGCGCCGGAGTCGGGCCGTTCGAGCAGGCCGGCGATATGGAGCAGAGTCGATTTCCCGGCGCCGGAGGGGCCGAGCAGCCCCACGGTCTCGCCCGGAAAGAACGAGGCGGTTGCACCCTTCAGCACATCGATGCTGCGGTCGCCTTGCGTGTACGCGCGCTCTAACCGCTCAAGGCGGAGCGCCGGTGCAGGCTGTTTGGGGCTATCCACCGTCCGCCTACTCGTAGCGCAAGGCTTCGACGGGATCGAGACGCGAGGCCCTCCAGGAAGGATAGAGGGTGGCGAGGATCGAGAGAACTAGCGCCATGATCACCACCGACGCGGTCTCGCCCGTGTCCATCTCCGCCGGCAGTTGCGAGAGATAATAGAGTTCGGGCGCGAACAGCTCGGTGCTGGTGATCCAGCCAATGAGCGCGCGCAAGCGGTCGATATTGGCGCAGACCAGCATGCCGAGCGCGAAGCCGGCCAAGGTGCCGACCACGCCGATGCTGGTACCGGTGATGAAGAAGATGCGCATGACGGCGGCGCGGGTCGCGCCCATGGTGCGCAGAATGGCGATGTCGTGGCCCTTGTCCTTCACCAGCATGATCAGGCCGGCAATGATATTGAGCGCGGCCACCAGCACGATCAGCGTGAGAATGAGAAACATGACGTTGCGCTCGACTTCGAGCGCGGTGAAGAAGGTCGCGTTCCGCTGGCGCCAGTCGCTGATATATATGCTGGGGCCGCCGGCGGTGATGATGCGCGGGCCGAGCTTGCCGACCTCGTCCGGGGAATCCAACACCACTTCGAGCACGGTGACATTGTCGGGCTGATTGAAATAAAGCTGCGCCTCCTTGAGCGGCATGAACATGATGCTCGAATCGTATTCCGACATGCCGATTTCGAAGATGGCGACCACCGGATAGCGCTTCACCCGGGGCGCGGTGCCGAGCGCGGTGGAGGCGCCTCGAGGCGTCAACAGCGAGACCTCATCGCCCACTCTGACATTAAGCTCGTTGGCGAGACGGCTGCCGAGCGCAACGCCCGGCTCCTTGTCGAAGCCGTCGAGCGTGCCGAAACGCACATTCTTGGAAACTGCGGTGAGCTGCTTGAGGTCGCCCTCGCGGAGCCCGCGCACCAGCGCGCCGCTCGAGGTCGATGGCGTGGACACCATGACCTGGCCTTCCACCAGAGGTAGAGCGAATTTGACTCCCGGCACTTCGCGTATGCGGCCGGCGACCTCGTCGTAATCGGTGAAGTTGCCGAGGCTATGCACCACGACATGGCCGTTCAGCCCGAGCATCTTGTTGAACAGCTCCTGGCGGAAGCCGTTCATCACCGCCATGACCACGATCAGTGTGGCCACGCCGAGCATGATGCCGATAAAGGAGAACAGCGCGATGACCGAGATGAAGCCTTCCTTGCGACGCGGTCGCAGGTAGCGCAGAGCGACCAGCCATTCGAAGGGCGCGAAGGCCCGTGTGCTGCCGGTGGTGCTCATGCCGCCTCCTTCCGCGCCTCGCTTGCCGAAGCGACCAGGCGATTCAAAGCCGCATCGAAGGTGAGACTATGGCGGGCGCCGGACGCGCGCTCCTTTAACTCGATTTCCCCGGATTTCACGCCCTTCGGCCCGACGATGATCTGCCAGGGCAGGCCGATCATGTCCATGGTCGCGAATTTGGCCCCTGCCCTGTCGTCGCGGTCGTCGTAAAGCACGCTCAGACCCGCTTGTTCGAGCTTCGCATAGAAGTCGTCGCAGGCCTTGTCCGTGTCGGCATCGCCAACCTTGAGGTTGATCAGGCCGACATCGAACGGCGCCACGGAGGCGGGCCAGATGATCCCGGCATCGTCATGGGAGGCTTCGATGATCGCGCCGACCAGGCGCGACACGCCGATGCCGTAGGATCCCATCTGTACGGTGACCAGCTCGCCGTCAGGCCCTTGCACCCGCGCACCCATGGCTTGCGAGTATTTCGTGCCGAAGAAAAAGATATGTCCGACCTCGATGCCGCGTGCCGTCACTTGATCCTTCGCCGGAACCTCCTTGGCGAAACGGGCAGCGTCGTGTTTCTCCACGGTCGCCGCGTATTTGCCCGTCCAGTCCATGATCAGGGGTGTCAGGTCGCCTTCATAGTCGAGGTCGGGACCGGGGGCCTCCAAGGCAAGCAGGTCTTTGTGGCAATAGACTTCGCTCTCACCGGTATCGGCGAGAATGATGAACTCATGGCTGAGATCGCCGCCGATCGGCCCCGTCTCCGCCGCCATGGGGATCGATTTTAGGCCCATGCGGCTGAAGGTGCGGAGATACGAGACGAACATCTTGTTGTAGGACCTCCGCGCGTCCTCTTGCGTGAGATCGAAGGAGTAGGAATCCTTCATCAGGAATTCGCGCCCGCGCATCACGCCGAATCGCGGCCTGATCTCGTCGCGGAACTTCCACTGGATATGATAGAGGATGCGCGGCAGCTCCTTGTAGGATTTCACCCCGTCGCGGAAGATGACGGTGATCAGTTCCTCGTTGGTCGGACCGTAGAGCATATCGCGCTCGTGGCGGTCGCTGATGCGCAGCATCTCCTTGCCGTAGACCTCGTAACGGCCGCTTTCCTTCCAGATCTCGGCCGACTGAATCGTCGGCATGAGCAATTCGAGGGCGCCGGCGCGGTCCTGCTCCTCGCGCACGATCTGCTCAATCTTTTGCAGGACGCGGAACCCCAAGGGCAGCCAGGAATAGATTCCGGCGCTCGCCTGGCGGACCAGCCCGGCCCGCAGCATCAGCCGATGTGAGACGATCTCCGCCTCTTTTGGGTCGTCGCGCAGGAGTGGCAGGAAATAGCGGCTGAGGCGCATTTGGTGGCTTTTTGGGCGTTAGAGGGCGGACGCGGGTCGCGCTGCCGCCCGTTGAACGGGCAATGCCTGACGCGGGGGGTGGACCCTCGCGGGCCCCTCAAAGGCGGCTAATAGCTTACTTTCGCAAGCCTAAGCAATCCTGCCGCACGGCGCTTTCTGCCGCCTTTGGGCGCCCAATAAAGGCGCTGGTGCAACGGCAAGTAGTGGACGTCGATCAGAACAAGAAATTCTAGGTACGGCGCGACTGAAGCAAAGCATCTCTGCCAATAGGCGCGCGGACGCATAAATCTGCGGCGACAGGTCACAATCATGGTGACAATTTGGCGCAAGCGCGTTAGTGTGCCAGCACAACGTGGGAGCGTTCGGGACCGGTAACGATCTCGAAGTCACGCGTTGAGATTGGACTTGGTCCAAGTCTTGGGAGGAAGTAACTCCAGGCGCGCCAAACATGCTGAGGCATGGGCGCCGCCGCTCTTTAGCCGGCATTTCTCGATTGTCATAACCGACGGGCGAGCCCTGCAAGGCTTGGGAGACAAGGAGTCACGCGACTAAAGGCAAGGCCGGTTCGGCCTTGCTTTTTTTTGCGCTCTTTTGCGGTTATTTGGCGAATTGGAACGGAAACTATGCGGAAAGAAACGAACGACCCCCGACCTATTGCACCCGCTCGTAGCGCGGGAAGAATGGGATGTCGTCGAGCGTGATCACGCGGTGGACGACGATCGCGTAGACGAACGCGAACACAATTGTGGCGACTACCGTGGTGGCCAGCATCTTCGGCAGCAGACGCGGGAAGAGCGGCGCGCTCTCGGCCGTTCCCGGCGACGCTTTCTCGCCGGCCTCCTCGGCCGTACGCACGCCGATCGGAAGCATGGCGAACAGCACGATCCACCAGATGACGAAATAGATCGCCAATGCGAATGCGAGGCTCATGCTTACGCCTCCTCGAGGCCATGCCGCCTCGCGGCCTACACCTCTTCGAGCTCGACCAGGGTGCCGCAAAAGTCCTTCGGGTGCAGGAACAGCACGGGCTTGCCATGCGCGCCGATCTTCGGCTCGCCGCCGCCAAGCACCCGCGCACCCTGCGCCACCAGCCGGTCGCGCGCTAGCTTGATGTCGGGCACCTCGTAGCAGAGATGATGGATGCCGCCATCCGGATTGCGCTCGAGAAATCCGGCGATGGGCGAATTGTCGCCGAGCACGCCGAGCAGTTCGATCTTGGTGTTGGGCAACTCGATGAACACGGTGGTCACGCCATGCTCGGGCTGATCCACCTCCTCCGACACACGAGCGCCGAGCGTGGTGCGATAGACCTCGGTCGCGGCCTTCAAGTCAGGCACGGCGATGGCGACATGGTTCAAGCGTCCGATCATGCGATTCCCTATAGCACTGTCAGGAGCACGGAGCACATCGGCTTCTTGCCCCAGGCCTGGTTGACCGCGGCGCGCACGGAGCGGCGCACCGCCTCGCTCACCAGCGCCTGATCCTTGCGCTTGGGACGCGGGATGCTGTCGATGGTGCCCGAGGCCGCATCCCTGACGATGCTCTCGAACGAGACACCTTCCGAGTCGGCAGCGGGGAGCCCGGTCAGCGCCACTTCCGGCTCAGCGAGCAGCGCGCCTTTGTCGGACAGAACCAGCGACACCGAAACCGTTCCGGCAAAACTCAAGCGACGGCGGTCGCGGACCTGGCCGTCGTCGGCGCGAGTCAGGATCGCGCCGTCGCGATAAAGGCGCCCCACCGGCACGTCGTCGATGATGGCCGCCGGTCCGGGCGCGAGCCGCACCATGGCGCCGTTCCGTGCCCGCACCACCTCCTTGACGCCGAGCCTCTCGGCAAGCTTCGCATGCGCTTCGAGGTGCCGGCCCTCGCCATGCATGGGAATGGCGATGTTCGGCTTCACCCAGCCATAGAGCTGCTCAAGCTCTCCGCGCCTTGGATGGCCGGAGACGTGGACCGGCGCGTCCTGGTCGGTGATGACCTCGACGCCTCGGTCGGCAAGGCCGTTCTGCACGCGCGCCACCGCCTTTTCGTTGCCGGGAATGGTGCGCGAGGAGAAGATCACCCGATCGCCCGGATCGAGTTCCACGTTGGGATGCTCGTCCAGCGCGATGCGCGCCATGGCGGCGCGTGACTCACCCTGACTCCCGGTGCAAAGCGCCACCACCTTGCGCGGCGGCAGGCTCTCGAACGCCGTTTCATCGTGGAACGCAAGATCGGGATCGAGATAGCCGGTGGCTTGCGCCGCCTCGATGACGCGATACATGGCGCGGCCCACCACCACCAGCTCGCGGCCGGCGGCGCTTGTGGCCTCTGCCACCGAGCGGATGCGCGCGACATTCGAAGCGAAGGTGGTCACCGCCACGCGCCGCGGCGCCTCGCGGATGAGCTTGTCCAGCACCACGGCGACGTCGGCCTCGGACGGCGACACCCCGTCGCGCACGGCATTGGTGGAATCGCAGATCAGCGCCGCGACCCCGTCATTCCCCAGCGCTTTCAGCCGCGCAATGTCGGTGGGTGCGCTGGTCAGCGGGTTCTCATCGAGCTTCCAATCGCCGGTGTGCAGCGCCGCGCCGAGTGGCGTCCGGATCACCACCGCGGACGGCTCGGGGATCGAATGCGACATGCTGACCAGCTCGACATCGAAGGGGCCGATGGTGCGGCGGTCCCCCATCGGCACGATCTCGAGGGGAAAGTCCTTGGCGCCGCCAAACTCGGCGAGCTTCGACTTGAACATCTCGGCGGTAAAGGGTGTGGCGTACACGGTAACGCCGCCGAGCAGCGGCCAGAGATCGGCCACGGCGCCGAAATGATCCTCATGGGCATGAGTCAAAAGAAGGCCGGCAATATTGTGTCGTTCCTCTTCCAGGAAGCGGATATCGGGGAGAATGACATCGATCCCGGGCTCGTAATCGCCGCCGAAGGTGACGCCCATGTCGACGATGAGCCATTCGCGCGCGCCTTCGGGGCCATAACCGTAGAGATAGAGGTTCATGCCGATCTCGCCCACACCGCCGAGCGGCACGAAGACGAATTCGGCCTCCTTACGATTGGATTTTCGGGCCATGTCGGAGCTTCGGCGCCTCACCGCCGCGCGAAAAACACGTCGCCGGCCATGATGCGATGCTCGACGCCGTCCGCCGCGCGGAACCTGAGCGCGCCGTCGGTATCGAGCCCGGCATAAGTGCCCTCCATCTCCTCGCCGTTGACCTGCACACGCAAGGGGCGGCCCGTGGGCCCCGCACGGTCGAGCCAGGCGCGACGGATGGTGGGGAAGCCGTAGCCCTCGCCCCAGCGCGCCAGCCATTCATGGGTGGTCCTGGCCAGCACTTCGAGCGCGTCGGCCGGCAACACCGTCAATCCATAGGCGGCAAGGCTGATCGCCGCCTGCGGCAGGTTCTCTGGAAAATGGGCGAGATTGATGCCGGTGCCGATCACCACCACAGACCGGTTCTCGCCGGAACTCTCGATATTCTCAAGCAACATGCCGGCGACCTTCTCGTCGGCCAGCAAAATGTCGTTCGGCCATTTGAGAAGGAGATCGGACCGTCCCTCATAGGCGATCAGCTTGGCGATGGTGTCGTAGGTGATGATGCCGGCGACGAGGGCAAGCTGCGAGGCGGTCTGGAGCGGGGCGTTCACCCGGATCAGCAGACTCGCGAACAAATTGCCGTGGAGCGATATCCATTGGCGCCCGCTGCGGCCGCGGCCTTGGGACTGGCGCGCCGACCAGATCCACAACGGGCCGGGCTCACCGGCAAGAGCGCGCCGCCGCGCTTCGGCATTGGTCGAGTCGACCGACTCAAGCCTGAGCAGACGGTAGCCGGTTGGCAATGGCGGTGAAGAATAGGTCATCTAAAACAGTGACTTGGCTGCGGCTCCGGCGAAGGCTACCAGCGGTGCCGGATAGACGAAATAGAGCAGAATGAACAACCCGCTAGCCCCGAGCACGGCGGCAAGCGACGGATACATCGGCTCAAATCGTTCGGCGGGGGCGTCGAAATACATGAGCTTGACGATACGCAGATAATAATAGGCGCCCACGACGCTCAAGAGTACGCCGATGACGGCGAGCGCATAGAGACCGGCGTGAATGGCGGCGAGAAACACGTAGAACTTGGCGAAGAAACCCGCAAGGGGCGGGATACCGGCAAGAGAGAATAGCAGCAGCGCCAGCATGAACGCCATGAACGGGCTGGTGCGGGAGAGGCCCGAGAGCTGGTCGATGTCCTCGACCTCGCACCCTCCCCGCCGCATGGCGAGAATGCAGGCGAAGGTGCCGAGCGTCATCACCAGATAAATGGCGAGATAGACGATCACGCCCTGCACGCCTTCCGGTGTGCCGGCGGCAAGCCCGACTAGCGCGTAACCCATATGGCCGATCGAGCTATAGGCCATCAGCCGCTTGATGTTGGTCTGGCCGATGGCCGCGAAGGCGCCAAGGCCCATGGAGGCGATCGACAGGAACACCACGATCTGCTGCCATTCGACGGTGACCGCCGGAAAGGCAGCGATCAGCACGCGCACGGTGAGCGCCATGGCGGCGAGCTTCGGCGCCGCCGCGAAGAAGGCGGTGACGGGGGTCGGCGCACCCTCATAGACGTCGGGCGTCCACATATGGAACGGCACGGCGGAGATCTTGAAGGCGAAACCGGCCATCAGGAATACCAGCCCGAAGATCAGCCCGAGATTGACGCCGGAAGGCTGCACCGTGGCGGCAATCTTGGCGAATTCGGTCGTGCCGGTGAAGCCGTAGATGAGCGAGGCGCCATAAAGCAGCATCCCTGAGGCAAGCGCGCCGAGAACGAAATATTTGAGCCCAGCTTCCGCCGAGCGCGCGGAGTCGCGCCGGAAGGCGGCGACCACGTAGAGCGCGAGGCTTTGCAATTCGAGTCCGACATAGAGCGCGATGAGATCGTTGGCCGAGATCATCATCAGCATGCCGGTCGAGGCGAACAGAATGAGGATTGGGAATTCGAACTTCACGCCCCCGGCGTCGCGCCAATATTCGACCGACATGACCAGCGCGATGGCGGCGCCGGCAAGGACCAGGAGCTTCATCATGCGCGCATAGGGATCGACGATGAAGCTGCCGTTGAACAAGGTGGTCGTCCCTTCGCCGCCCGCGACGAATACGCCGGCCAAGGCGAGCAGCAAGACGGACAGCCAGAGGATGAGCTCGCCGCGTTCGCGCTTCATGAAGACGCCGAGCATGAGCAGCGCCATGGCCCCGACCGCGAGGGTCAGCTCGGGCAGGGCCGCTTCGAGGTTGAGCGCTTCGGGCATAAGCGGAATCCTCAAGGCATGAGCGCAAGCCGCGCCTGCTCGGCGGCGGCAAGGCTTGTCTCATAATTGCGGATCAGCGCCTCGACCGAGGCGGACGAGGCGTCGAGCAGCGGCGCAGGATAGAAGCCGAAGAAGATGGTGAGCAGCACGAGCGGCGTCATCACCGCCACCTCGCGCCAGGTCAAATCCTTGATCAATCTGAGGTTCGGCTTCTCCAGCGCGCCGAAAATGACGCGGCGATAGAGCCACAGCGCATAGGCCACCGACAGGATAATGCCGGTGGTGGCGAGGAAAGCGACCCAGGTGTTGACGCGGAAGGCGCCGGTCAGCGCCAGAAACTCGCCGACGAAGCCGCTGGTGCCGGGAAGCCCGACATTGGCGAGCGTAAACACCATGAAGCAGAAGGCGTAGAGCGGCATGCGGGCGACCAGGCCGCCGAAGGCGGCGATCTCACGGGTGTGCATGCGGTCGTAGATCACGCCGACGCAGAGGAAGAGCGCGGCGGAGACGATGCCGTGCGACAGCATCTGGAAGATGCCGCCTTGCAGGCCCTGCATGGTGAGAGTGAACACGCCGATGGTGACGAAGCCCATATGGGCGACCGACGAATAGGCGATCAGCTTCTTCATGTCCTCCTGCGCCAGCGCCACCAGCGAAGTGTAGATGATGGCGACGACGGAGAGCGCGAAGATGAGCGGCGCGAACTCGGCCGAGGCGAGCGGGAACATGGGGATCGAGAAGCGCAGGAAACCGTAGCCACCCATCTTCAGGAGGATGCCGGCAAGGATCACCGAGCCCGCGGTCGGCGCCTCGACATGGGCGTCGGGCAGCCAGGTATGCACCGGCCACATCGGGAGCTTCACGGCGAAAGAGGCGAGGAAGGCGAACCACAGCCAAGTCTGCATGTCGCGCGGGAAGCTATGGGCGAGCAGCGTGGGGATGTCGGTGGTGCCCGCCTCCCAATAGATGGCCATGATGGCGAGCAGCATAAGCAGCGAGCCCGCGAGCGTGTAGAGGAAGAACTTGAAGCTCGCATAGACGCGGCGCTGGCCGCCCCAGATGCCGATGATCAGGAACATCGGGATCAGCCCGCCCTCGAAGAACAGATAGAACAGCACGAGGTCGAGTGAGGTGAACACGCCGATCATCAGCGTCTCGAGCACGAGGAAGGCGATCATGTATTCCTTCACGCGCGCGGTGATGGCGGTCCAGCTCGCCAGGATGCAGAGCGGCATGAGGAAGGTGGTGAGCAGCACGAAGGGCATGGAGATGCCGTCGACGCCCATATGGAAGCTGATGGGCCCGAGCCAGGGCCTCAGCTCCACGAACTGGAACTGCGCGGATGCGGCGTCGAAATCGCGCCAGATGATGAGCGACAGCGCGAAGGTAATCAGCGTGGTCCAAAGCGCGATATAGCGCGCGTTGTGGAAGGCGCTCTCGTCGTTGCCGCGCAAGAGCATGATGAGCAGCGCGCCGAGCAGCGGCAGGAAGGTGACGGTCGAGAGGATCGGCCAGCTATAACTCACGGCTTCAATCCCCCGAAGGCGAAGATGAAATAGGTGATGAGCAGCGCCACGCCGATCAGCATGGCGAAGGCATAATGATAGATGTAGCCGCTCTGGAGCTTGACCGCGCGGTTGGTGATGTCGATCACCCGCGCCGCCACGCCGTCAGGGCCCAGCCCATCGATGACCGTGCCGTCGCCGGTCTTCCACAGGAAATGCCCGAGCCGCTTGGCCGGCCGCACGAAGATCGCATCGTACAGCGCGTCGAAATACCAGGCGTTGAGCAGGAATTTGTAGAGCCCGTTGAAGCGCTTCGACAGGCCGAACGGCACCAGCGGGTTGGTGATGTAGAAATACCAGGCGACGGCGAAGCCTGCCGCCATGGCGATGGTCGGCGACAGCACCACCCACAGCGGCACGTCGTGATGGACGCCTTCATGCGTGACCAGCGATCCGCGCCAGAACTCCGCCTGGCCCGCGCCGATGAACATGTTGAAGAACAGACCGCCGAGCAGCAGCGCGCCGATGGCCAGCAGCACGAGCGGCAGGCCCATGGTCCAGGGCGGCTCATGCGCGTGTTCCAGCACCTCCTTCGGCTCGCGCGGCTTACCCTCGAAGGTGAGGAACATCAGCCGCCAGGAATAGAACGAGGTCATCACCGCGGCGATCAAGGTCAGCACGAAGGCGTAAGTCCCGACCCAGCTATGCGCGGCATAGGTCGCCTCGATGATGGCGTCCTTGGACACGAAGCCCGCGGTGAAGGGGAAGCCGGTCAGCGACAGCGTGCCGATCAGCATCATTGCCCAGGTGAAAGGCAGCACTTTGCGCAAGCCGCCCATGCGGCGCATGTCCTGCTCGTGATGCAGCGCGTGGATCACCGCGCCCGCGCCCAGAAACAACAACGCCTTGAACGAGGCATGGGTGAAGAGATGGAACATGCTGGCGCCGTAAGCGCCGACGCCGGCCGCGGCGAACATGTAGCCAAGCTGTGAGCAGGTCGAGTACGCCACCACGCGCTTGATGTCGTTCTGCACCAGCCCCACGGTCGCGGCGAAGAAGGCGGTGGTGGCGCCGACAATGGCGACCACGGCGAGCGCGATCGGCGCCAGCTCGAACAGGGGCGACAGGCGCGATACCATGAACACGCCGGCGGTGACCATGGTGGCGGCATGGATCAGCGCCGAGACGGGGGTCGGGCCCTCCATGGCGTCGGGCAGCCAGGTATGCAGCAGGAACTGCGCCGACTTGCCCATGGCGCCCATGAACAGCAGCAGGCAGATCAGCGTCAGCACGTCGACCTGCATCCCCAAGAACGCCATGGTCTTGCCGACCTGGTCGGGCGCCGACGCGAACACCGTGTCGTATTGCACGGTGTCAAATACGGCGAAGACGGCGAAGATGCCGAGGGCAAAGCCGAAATCGCCGACGCGGTTGACGATGAACGCCTTGATGGCGGCGGCGTTAGCCGCGGGCCGCTTGTACCAGAAGCCGATCAGCAGATAGGAGGCGAGCCCCACGCCCTCCCAGCCGAAGAACAACTGGAGGAAATCGTCGGCCGTGACCAGCGCCAGCATGGCGAAGGTGAATAGTGACAGATACGCGAAGAAGCGCGGCCGGTGTGGGTCCTCGTCCATGTAGCCGATGGAATAAAGATGCACGAGGCCCGACACGGTGGTGACCACCACCAGCATCACCGCGGTGAGCGTGTCGATGCGGAGCGACCACACGGATTTCAGAGCGCCGGATTCGATCCAGCGTATCAGCTCGATCCGCGTCTCCTGGCCCTCGATGGCCACCTGATAGAAGGCGAGCCAGGAGAGCAGCGCGGTGATCAGCACCAACGTGGTGGTGACGACTTCGGCGGAACGCCCGCCGACCAGCCGGCCGAAAAATCCGGCGAAGATGGCGCCGATGAGCGGAAGGAAGAGAATGGCCTGATACATCGTGCCCCGCTCAGCCCTTGAGAAGATCGATTTCGGCCACGTCTATGGTGCCGCGATTGCGGAAATAGACGACGACGATGGCGAGACCTATGGCCGCTTCCGCCGCGGCCACGGTGAGCACGATCATGGCGAACACCTGACCTACGAGATCGCCCTGGAAGGCGGAGAAGGCGACGAGGTTGAGGTTCACCGCGAGCAGCATCAGCTCGATCGACATGAGAATGACGATGACGTTCTTGCGGTTGAGGAAGATGCCGAAAATGCCGAGCGTGAACAGGATCGCCGCCACGGTCAGATAATGGGAGAGGCCGATGGTCATGTGAGCCCCCTCCCCGATTCGACCTCGACCAGCTCGACGGACTCCTCGCGCGTGCGGCCGACTTGTTCCGCAATCGACTGCCGCCGCACATAGCGCTTGTGCTGTAGCGTCAGCACGATGGCGCCAACCATGGCGACCAGCAAAATGAGGCCCGCCGCCTGGAACAGATAGACGTAGCGCGTGTAGAGGATACGCCCGAGCGCCTCGGTGTTCGACATTTGCGCCGCGGCTGGCGCCGGGGCCTGCGCGACGATGTCGGGCGCCGTGACCCAGGCGGTGAGGATGAAGACCAGCTCGACCAGCAGCACGAGGCCGATAACGGCGCCGACCGACAGATATCTGAGGAAGCCCGCGCGCAGCTCGGCGAAATCGACGTCGAGCATCATCACCACGAACAGGAACAGCACGAGCACGGCGCCGACATAGACCACGACCAGGATCATGGCGAGGAACTCGGCGCCGAGCAGCACGAACAGCCCCGCGGCATTGAAGAAGGCGAGGATCAGGAACAGCACGGCGTGCACGGGATTCTTGGCGGCGACGACCATGAAGGCCGCCCCGATGCAGACCGTGGCGAAGAGATAAAAGAACAGCACGCTCAGCATTTAGACGTCTTCACACATGATGATTGGTCATGGCCGGGCTTGTCCCGGCCATTCACGTCAGTGGTTACTGGATTCCCGCTTTCGCGGGAATGACGCGGAAAACA
>JBBDYM010000048.1:0-70870 GCA_040901485.1 Methyloceanibacter sp. | reverse complement strand
CCCGCGACCTTCGGCGTGACAGGCCGACGCTCTAACCAACTGAGCTACACCCCCTTGCGGGCCGTTCGGTGGCCAGAGGCGAACCTTGCATGTACGGCGTGGGATTCACCAAGTCAAGGCGAGGCCCCGGAAATGCAGGGGTTAGCGGCCCTTACGCCAAGCCGCCGACGAATCCGTCGGTCTTGCCGTCATGCACCTGGGCGATCCGCACCGCCCCGCGGCAGAACCGGTCGGCGCAGCGCAAGCCCTGCTCAACCTCGTCGATATAGGCCTGGCTGAATTCATCGTAGCTAAGAAGTTCCCGTGCCGTCTCGTAGCGCGCCTTGCCGCAGGCGCGGCAGACAACTTCCAGGCGTTCCCCCGGCGGCAGATCGGCAAGCTTGAGATCGGCCTTCCAGCTCATCACCAGAAATCCTCGATGCGGGGGATGCGCGTGTAGCTGATCTTGCCTCCGGCATAGCCGCCCGGCGGCGGCACCCAGGGGCCGAGGCTGACCAGGGTGCGGCCATGCTTGCGGTTGAGCCCGTCGATACTTTCGGTGATCGCCTCCCAGCGCTGCCGCGCGCGGTCGTCGTCGGCGAAGAAATCGAGCTGGCGCACATGCGCCGAGGTGAGGCTGCCCAAGGTGACGCCGAGCTGGATGATGCGCGTGCGTGGCGGCAGGTCTCGGCGCGCCTCCCGCCATAACTCTTCGAGCGCCACAAGCGCCGCGTGGTCGTCCCAGATTTCGGCCAGCCCCCTGCCCGCGCTCCATCCGCTCTCCTTCAGTGACAGCCAGAGCCACAGCGCGCCGGCACGGTATTCGTCGCGCCGCATGCGTCGCGCCGCCTTGACCAGCAGCAGTCGCGACGCCTGGTGTGCGTGCTCGATCGAGCGGTGATCGGGCGGCAGCACACGGCCATGACCATACATGCCGCGTTGGGCGGGCGGTGCCTGCACGTCGTAGCCATGCAGCGCGTACCACAGCCGCTCCCCGGTGACGTTCCCCCACAATTTGCGCATCTGCTTCGGCTGGGTCGCGAGCAGCTGGCTCATGCTGGCGATGCCACGCTGCGCGAGCCGCTCCTTCATGCGCCTGCCGATGCCCGGGATGTCCTCGAGCTCGAGCGCGAGCAGCGGGGCCGGCATGTCGCGCGGATGCCAGGCCAGATTGCCGTTACCGTAGCGGTCGCCGGCCTTCTTGCTCGCCTTGCAGGCTATCTTGGCGAGCTGGCGATTGGCGCCGAAGCCGATGGAGCAGGTGATGAACGAGCCGATCTGCTCGGCGATGCGTTTCTTGATACGCCGGCCGAGCACGAGCGGATCGGCGCGGTCTACCGGCGCCACGCGGCAGGTGATTTCGTCGATCGACTTGATGGCATCGACCGGGAGCACGGCGCTGATCTCGGAGACGAGCGCGTTGTGAGCGCGCCGGTAAAGATCGGGAGTTTGCGGGACCAGGATCAAATCGCGGCAGAGCGCGAGCGCCTCGGCCACGCCCATGACGTTCTTGACGCCGCTGAGCTTGGCCTCGGGCGAGCAGGCGATGATGCAGGTATGGCCGGTGCCGGCGAAGGGCACGACCCCGACCGGGCGCCCCCGTAGCGCGGGCGTGACCTGTTGCGCGACCGCGGCGAAGAAGCAGTCGAAATCCAGGTACAGGCGCTCGATTTGCTCGGGCTTACGCACGCACCCGTCCCACCCCGGTTGCCGAACCGTAGATCAGAACAAAATAGGAACAGACTGTCAAGGAACCCCAGGTTGTCAGCCCTAAGTCTACGGGGCCTTTTTGTCCTGACCACCGTCCTCGAGGCTCGCCAGCATGTCCTTGGCAGCCGGATCGCCGAGAGACGCCGCCTTGGCGATGAGGCTCTTGGCCTCCACGGGATTGAGCCCGACGCCATAGGCGCCGGAATTGTAGAAATTGGCGAGGATCAGCATGGCTCGGGTCGAACCGGTATTGGCGGCGCGGCGGATCATGCGCACGCCGTCGAGCGTGTTCTTGTCGATGCCCTTGCCGGTGATCTGGGTCATGCCGAACAGGATCATGCCCGGAATGAACTGGACGTATGAGACGATTTTCCGTCTCAGGTCGGCCGTGCTACCTACGTAGCTCGTTCGGGGGAGCTCACGCTGCGGATTATGTAGACGTACCACATGTCCGCTCCCGCCCGTCTTTAGCTCTCGCTTCGCTCAAGCTACGCCGGACACGGCTTCGGCCTAACGGTCTATGCGTGGCTGCGCCACGCGTAGCCCGAAGGGCGAAGCGTGGTGGGCGGTGACAGGCTCGAACTGCCGACCTCCTGGGTGTAAACCAGGCGCTCTTCCAGCTGAGCTAACCGCCCTTCGCGACAAGCGATAGAACAAGCGCGCGGGCCTGCCTATAGGAAATGAAGCAAACAAAAAGGCGAAGCCTCACCAAAAGCAAGGCTCCGCCCCGGAACTCTCGCGCTCGAGACGCTTAGCTGTTGACGGCCTCTTTCAGGGCTTTGCCGGCGCGGAATTTCGGCACGCGGGAAGCCGGGATCTGCACCTCGGCGCCCGTGCGCGGATTGCGGCCGACGGAGGCTTTGCGTTGCGCGACCTGGAAATTCCCGAAGCCGACGACGCGCACAGTGTCTCCACCCTTCAAGGCCTTCTCGATATTTTTGAAAATCGCGTCCACGGCCTTCTCAGCCGAGTCCTTCGACAGCTCGGAGTCTCTCGCCACATGGGCGACCAGCTCAGCTTTGTTCACGGTCTCATCCTTTCGCTCGGGCCCCAATCGAGAGGGGTCAATCACCCTCGAGGCCGTTTGGGTACGCTCCGATTCACCAACAGTTGGTGTATGACTGGCCCAAGAAACGCGGAAAATCAACAAAAATGGTCCGACTCTGTGGACAGGGCCGGACCATTAATTCGGGCAAATCTGCGGCGGGATGTGCCGGAGCGGCTCAATGAGCGGTCACGCCGGCGCTCGGTTCCTCGTCCGCGGGCGGCACGACTTGGGTGCCCTCGACCTCCTCCTCCCACGCGATCGGCTGCGGCGGGCGGGTGAAGGCGATCTTCACCACCTCCTCCATGCGGGCGGCGGTACGGATATCGAGTGCATTCTTAAGCTCGTCCGGTATCTCAGTGAGATCTTTGGCATTTTCCTCAGGGATGATGACCATCTTGATGCCTGCTCGCAGCGCCGCAAGGAGCTTCTCCTTGAGGCCGCCAATGGGCAGGATCCGGCCGCGCAGCGTGATTTCGCCGGTCATGGCGACCTCGCGCTTCACCGGGATTCCGGTCATCAGCGAGACGATGGCCGTCACCATCGCCACGCCTGCGGAGGGGCCGTCCTTGGGGGTGGCGCCTTCCGGCACATGGACGTGGATATCCCGCTTTTCGAACAGCGGCGGCTCGATGCCGAAATCCACGGCGCGGGAGCGCACATAGGCGTTGGCCGCCTGAATCGATTCTTTCATCACGTCACGCAGATTGCCGGTCACGGTCATCTTGCCCTTGCCCGGCATCATCACGCCTTCGACCGTGAGCAGCTCGCCGCCCACCTCGGTCCAGGCAAGGCCGGTGACCACGCCGACCTGGTCCTCGAGCTCGGCCTCGCCGTAACGGTATTTCGGCACGCCAAGATAATCTTCGAGGTTCTTGAGCGTGATCTTGATCGACTTCTTCTTGGTGGTCAGCAGCTCCTTCACCGATTTCCGGGAGAGCTTGGCGACCTCGCGCTCGAGATTGCGCACGCCGGCCTCGCGCGTATAGCGGCGGATGATCTCCTTCAGGGGATCGTCCTCGAGCGTGAACTCCTCGGCTTCGAGGCCGTGGGCCTTGGTCTGCGCCGGGATCAGGTGGCGGCGCGCGATTTCGATCTTCTCGTCCTCGGTGTAACCCGCGATGCGGATGATCTCCATGCGGTCCATCAAGGCCGGCGGGATGTTGAGTGTATTGGCCGTGGTGACGAACATCACGTTGGAGAGGTCGTAATCGACCTCCAGGTAATGGTCGTTGAAGGTGTGGTTCTGCTCAGGGTCCAGCACTTCGAGCAGGGCCGAGGCCGGGTCGCCGCGGAAATCGGCGCCCATCTTGTCGACCTCGTCGAGCAGGAACAGCGGATTGATCTTCTTCGCCTTGCGCATCGACTGGATGACCTTGCCGGGCATCGAGCCGATATAGGTGCGGCGGTGGCCCCTGATCTCGGCCTCGTCGCGCACGCCGCCAAGGCTCATGCGCACGAATTCGCGGCCCGTGGCGCGGGCCATGGACTTGCCGAGCGAGGTCTTGCCGACGCCGGGAGGGCCGACCAGGCAGAGGATCGGGCCTTTCAGCTGATTGGTCCGGTTCTGCACCGCGAGATATTCGACGATGCGGTCCTTGACCTTCTCCAGCCCGTAATGGTCCTGGTCGAGGATCTTCTGGGCATCGTCGAGGTCGCGCTTGATCTTGCCCTTGACGCCCCAGGGGATGGAGATCAGCCAGTCCAGGTAATTGCGCACGACCGTGGCCTCGGCCGACATCGGGCTCATCTGGCGCAGCTTCTTGAGCTCGCCGATGGCCTTCTCGCGCGCTTCCTTGGAGAGCTTGGTTTTCTCGATCTTCTGCTCGATCTCGGCCAGATCGTCGCGGCCTTCCTCGCTGTCGCCGAGCTCCTTCTGGATCGCCTTCATCTGCTCGTTCAGATAGTACTCGCGCTGCGTCTTCTCCATCTGACGCTTGACGCGGCTCCTGATCTTGCGCTCGACCTGCAGCACGGAGATTTCGCTCTCCATCAGCGTGAAGACGCGCTCCAGCCGCTCGGAGACCGAGACGATCTCGAGGATCTGCTGCTTCTCGCCGATCTTGACGGAGAGATGCGAGGCGATGGTGTCGGCGAGCTTGGAATAGTCCTCGATCTGGCTCGCAGAGCCGAGCACCTCGGGCGAGATCTTCTTGTTGAGCTTCACATAGCTCTCGAATTGGGACACGGCCGAGCGCGACAGCGCCTCGATTTCATCCTCGGCGCCTGGCGTCTCTTCGACGCGCTCGATCTCAGCCTCGAAATAATTGTCATTGTCGGTGTAGCGGCTGATGGTGGCGCGGCGCGTGCCCTCGACCAGCACCTTGACCGTGCCGTCGGGCAGCTTAAGCAGCTGCAGCACCGAAGCGAGCGTGCCCATGGTGTAGATGCCGTCGGTCGACGGCTCGTCGTCGCTCGCATTCTTCTGCGCCACGAGCAGGATCTGCTTGTCGGCGCGCATCACCTCTTCCAGCGCAGCGATCGACTTCTCGCGGCCGACGAACAGCGGCACGATCATGTACGGGAAGACGACGATGTCGCGGAGCGGCAGGACCGGATAAAGCTCCGGGCCGCTCTCTTTTTTCGTGGACGGCTTTGCTTCAGTCATGATCTTCCGTCACTTTCGTATCTAGCGAGCGGGCCGGATATTATCCCGGTAAGCGGCGGCGCGGGCTCTGTGGCATGTTAACCCGCCAGCCTGCGTAGGTAGCGACCGGCGGGGATGCCTTCAAGTGCCTGGTCCTGAAGGAGAAGCCCGCGTTTCTCCCCATTTTGAGTGGGATTCGTCCCCTCCTTCAAGCAGGAATGGGGTTTATCCCTAAGCGCTCGATCCGATCTCTTCCTGCCGGTCGGAGTAGATGCGCAAAGGTCGCGCCTTACCCTCAACCACTTCGGAGCTGATCACCACTTCCTCAACGCCGCGCAAGGACGGCAACTCGAACATGGTGTCGAGCAGGATGCTCTCCATGATCGAGCGAAGCCCGCGGGCGCCGGTCTTGCGCTCGATGGCCTTCTTGGAGATGGTGCCCAGCGACTCCTCGGCGAAGGTGAGCTGCACGTCCTCCATCTCGAACAGCCGCTGATACTGCCGGACAAGCGCGTTCTTGGGCTCGGTCAGGATGCGCATCAGCGCCGGCTCGTCGAGATCGTCGAGCGTGGCGATCACCGGCACGCGGCCGATGAACTCGGGGATCAGCCCGAATTTGAGCAGATCCTCGGGCTCCACGCCCTTGAGGATGTCGCCGGTGCGCCGGTCGTCGACGGCTTCCACCTTGGCGCCGAAGCCGATCGATGTCGTCCGGCCCCTTGCCGCGATGATCTTCTCGAGCCCGGCGAAGGCGCCGCCGCACACGAACAGGATATTGGTGGTGTCGACCTGGAGGAATTCCTGCTGCGGATGCTTGCGGCCACCCTGCGGCGGGACGGAAGCGACGGTCCCTTCCATGATCTTGAGCAGCGCCTGCTGCACGCCCTCGCCCGACACGTCGCGCGTGATCGACGGGTTGTCGGACTTGCGGCTGATCTTGTCGACCTCGTCGATATAGACGATGCCCCGCTGCGCCCGCTCGACATTGTAGTCGGCGGCTTGCAGCAGCTTGAGGATGATGTTCTCCACGTCCTCGCCGACATAGCCGGCTTCCGTGAGCGTGGTGGCGTCGGCCATGGTGAACGGCACGTCGAGAATGCGCGCGAGCGTCTGCGCCAGCAGCGTCTTGCCGCAGCCAGTCGGGCCGATCAGCAGAATGTTCGACTTGGCGAGCTCAACGTCCGAGCTTTTGCTCGAATGATTGAGCCGCTTGTAATGGTTGTGCACGGCGACCGAGAGCACGCGCTTGGCGTAATCCTGGCCGATCACGTAATCGTCGAGGACGGCGCAAATCTCCATCGGCGTGGGCACGCCGTCGCGGGACTTCACCAGCGAGCTCTTGTTCTCCTCGCGGATGATGTCCATGCACAGCTCGACGCATTCATCGCAGATGAACACGGTCGGGCCCGCAATGAGCTTGCGCACCTCGTGCTGGCTCTTACCGCAGAAAGAGCAGTAGAGAGTATTTTTCGAATCGGTTCCGCTCACCTTGCTCATTCGCTCATCCAGTTCTCAATCCGTCGCCATAGGACGTTGGCATTGTATGCCTTTTACGTCAGCCGGCGCTTCGTTCCGCCTCGCAAGTGTGAGCTTCCTCCCAGGAAAAGCTGCCCTCAGGGCAATCACACCATGCTAGGGCGGCACTGATCAAGGATTGATTAATCCCAGTTTTCCACGCTGGGGACACAATTCTTGAGGCTGTCGCCAATTAAGGCGCCCGGCCCTGACGTGACTTAAGACCCGCCGCAAACGCCGACTGGGCGCCGCTCACCCCTACGATACCGGTGCGAGCTTCTCGACCTTCTCTTCCAGCTTGTGCCGCTTGGTGATCACCTCGTCGACCAGGCCGAAAGCCTTCGCATCTTCCGCCGACATGAAATAATCGCGGTCTAGCGTGCGGTCGATGGTCTCGTAGTCCTGCCCGGTATGGTGGACGTAGATTTCGTTCAACCGCCGCTTCATCTTGATGATGTCCTCGGCGTGGCGCTCGATGTCGCTCGCCTGGCCTTGGAAGCCGCCCGAGGGCTGATGCAGCAGGATGCGCGCATTGGGGAGCGCATAGCGCATGCCCTTCTCGCCGGCAGCGAGCAGGAGCGAGCCCATGGACGCCGCCTGGCCGATGCAGAGCGTGGCGACCGGCGGGCGGATGAATTGCATGGTGTCGTAGATCGCCATGCCGGAGGTGACGATGCCTCCGGGCGAGTTGATGTACATGGAGATCTCTTTCTTCGGGTTCTCCGCCTCCAGGAACAGTAACTGCGCGGTGATCAGCGAGGCCACGTGGTCCTCGATCGGGCCGGTGACGAACACGATGCGCTCCTTGAGCAGGCGCGAATAGATGTCGTAAGCGCGCTCGCCACGGTTGGTCTGCTCGACCACCATGGGGACAAGCGTGTTCAGATGGGTATCGACGGGATTGGTCATGCTGATCCTGACGCGGGGCTCCCGCGAATCTCAAAGCTCGGCCTACTACATATGGTGCCGGCGAGGCAAACGGAAGAGGGGATCATGCTTACCCCCGGCTTCCGCTTAGCTATTTATGTTTGTGGCCATGATGGTCATGGTCATGATCGTGGTCATGATGATGGTCGTGTCCATGGTGGTCGGAATCATGGTCGTGGCCGGGCTCATCGGGGTCGGCATAAAGCTCTTCGACGGTGACGAACTTGTCCGTCACCTTGGCCAGCTCGAGAATGTAGTCCACCACCTTGTCCTCGAAGATGGGCGCGCGGATCTCGGCAAGCAACTCCGGATTGTTGCGGTAGAAGTCGTAGACTTTCCGCTCTTGGCCTGGGAACTGCCTGATGCGGTCGAGCAAAGCGCGGTTCACCTCGTCGTCGGTCACCGTGATCTGGTTGCGGCTGCCCACCTCCGACAGGACCAGTCCGAGCCTGACGCGCCGCGCGGCGATGTCGCGATACTCCTCGCGCGCCTTCTCCTCGGTGGTGCCCTCGTCCGCGAAGCTCCGCTTCGATGTTTCGAGATCGCTGGTCACCTGACGCCAGATCGCTTGGAACTCGTTGTCGACCAGCGTCGGCGGCAGATCGAAGCTGTGGCCTTCGTTGAGCGCGTCGAGCAGCGCGCGTTTCACCTTGAGACGTGAGGCGACGGCACGGTCCTGCTCCAAGCGTGCCTTGATTGTCTCACGCAATTTGGCGACCGACTCGACCCCGAGGCCCTTGGCAAAATCGTCGGTAAGCTCCGGCGTCTCGGGCGCCGCCACCTCCTTGATCTTCACCTCGAAGCGCGCGGTCTTGCCGGCGAGACTCTTCTCCGGATAATCCTCCGGGAACGTGGCATCGATCTCACGGTCCTCGCCCGCTTTGGCGCCGGTGAGGCCCTCCTCGAAGCCTGGAATGAAATTGCCGCTGCCGAGCACGATTTGCGCGTCCTCGGTGCTGCCGCCTTGGAACGGTTCGCCGTCGATCTTGCCGACAAAGTCGGCGGTCAGACGGTCGCCGCTCTTGGCGCCGCCCTCTTTCGGCTTGTAATTGAGATTGGCGGAGCGGATGCGGTCGATCGCCTGGTCGATATCGGCGTCGGTCACTTCGGCGACCGGCTTCTCCAGTTTGATCTTGCCGAACTCCATGGTCTCGAATTTCGGCAGCACCTCGAAGGACAGCGTATAGGCAAGATCGCTCGTGCCTTCGAAGATCTTGTCGATCTCGGTCTCGTCCTCGGGCAGTCCCACGGTCGGCTGGAAGGCGGGACGCTCCTCGCGCTGGGATAGCGCCTCGCGGCTGGTCTCGGCCACGGCCTGCTGCACCACCTCGGCCATGACCGAGCGGCCATAGACCTTGCGCAGATGCTCCTTCGGCACCTTGCCCGGCCGGAAACCCTTCAGCCGCGCTTTGCCCTTCAGCTCGTCGAGCCGCGCTGACAGGCGCTGCTCGAGCTCGGCGGCGCCGATCACCACCTTCAACTGGCGGCGCAAACCTTCCGCATTCGTTTCCGTGACGTTCATACCGCTTCAATCCACCATCGTTCGGCGCCATGCGGCGCTTAGTCTTTTATCCAACCACCAACGAAGTTGGTGCGGGCGGAGGGAGTTGAACCCCCACGGCCGAAGCCACCAGAACCTAAATCTGGCGTGTCTACCAGTTCCACCACGCCCGCTTTAAGGGTTAGCGCGCCCCGCTTTGGCCACGCGGTCTATATCACAGGCTTTCCCGAATGCCAGCCCAGGGGCGACCTGCTTTAGATAGGCAGGCTCTACGCCAATGATGAGTCTTGGCGTGCCGTGGTGGAACGCCATGCCATCGGTCAGGGGTTTCGCGCAATTTCCCTGTCTTGCGGGGCTTCCTTCCGCTCATTAGGTTGCCGCAAGACCTACAGATTCCCGAAGGCTCCCCGTGCCCTACCGCAATGGAATTATCGAGGCGATCGGCGACACCCCGCTGATCAAGCTCAAGCGGGCGTCGGAGGAGACCGGCTGCCTGATCCTGGGCAAGGCCGAGTTCATGAATCCCGGCCAGTCGGTGAAGGACCGCGCCGCCTTGTTCATCATCCGCGACGCGCTGAACGCCGGCACCTTGCAGCCGGGCGGCACGGTGGTCGAGGGGACAGCGGGCAATACCGGTATCGGGCTTGCGCTGGTCGGCAATGCGCTCGGCTTGAAGACGGTCATCGTCATCCCTGAGACCCAGTCCGACGAGAAGAAGGACATGCTGCGTCTGACCGGCGCGGAGCTGATCGAGGTTCCCGCCGTCCCCTACAAGGACCCCAACAATTACGTGAAATATTCCGGGCGGCTCGCCGAGAAGCTCAATCGCACCGAACCCAACGGGGCGATATGGGCAAATCAGTTCGACAATGTCGCAAATCGGCAGGGGCACATCGAAACAACGGCGCAGGAAATATGGCGTGACCTCGACGGAAAGGTCGACGGTTTCGTCTGCGCGGTCGGCACCGGCGGCACCTTGGCCGGCGTGTCCATGGGGCTCAAGGAGCATAATCCCAATGTGGTCATCGGCTTGGCCGATCCGCTTGGCGCAGCACTTTACAATTTCTACAAGCACGGCACCCTCAAGGCGGAAGGCAGCTCCATTACCGAGGGCATCGGCCAAGGCCGCATCACCGCCAATCTCGAAGGCGCCAAGATCGACGAGGCCTATCAGATCCCCGACGCCGAGGCGTTGCCGATCATCTTCGACCTGTTGCAGGAGGAAGGGCTGTGCCTCGGCGGGTCGAGCGGCATCAATGTCGCCGGCGCCATGCGCCTCGCCCGCGACCTCGGCCCCGGTCATACCATCGTCACGGTCCTCGCCGATTACGGGACCCGCTACCAATCGAGGCTGTTCAACCCCAAATTCCTGAAGGAGAAGGGGCTGCCGGTCCCGGCCTGGCTCGACCAAGGCCAAGCGGCCGCCCCCCGTGTATTCGTCTAGTCCTGGAGGAGACCCGTTTTGCTGACGACGAAGACTTGGCTGACCGAGACCGACGAGCTTGCCCGCGAGCTCGATGCGCCCGACCTCGTGATCATCGACGCCACTTGGCACATGCCGGGCGAAGGCAAGGACGCGCGCGCCGAGTATATCGAGGAGCACATTCCGGGCGCGCTGTTCTTCGACATCGACGATATTGCCGATACCAAGAGCCCCCTGCCCCATATGCTGCCGCCGCCGGAGAAATTCTCCTCGCGCATGCGCTCGATGGGCATCGGCGACGGCTCGCGCATCGTGGTCTATGACCGGGCGGGCATCTACAGCGCCGCGCGGGTGTGGTGGACCTTCCGCGTCATGGGCGTGGAGGATGTGAGCGTGCTGAATGGGGGCTTGCCGAAATGGAAACGCGAGGGTCGCCCCTTGGAGAGCGGCGAGCCGCTCGCCCGCACCACGCGCCATTTCACCGCGCGCCGCAACGCCGACCTCGTGCGCGACGTCTCAGACATCAAGGCGCTGCTCAAGGACAAGTCTGCCGAGCTGGTCGACGCGCGTTCGCCCGAGCGCTTTTCCGGAAAGGCCGCCGAGCCTCGGCTGGGGCTGCGCTCAGGCCATATCCCCGGCGCTCACAATGTCCCCTATGCGAAGCTGCTCAATGCCGACGGCACGCTGAAATCGCCGCGCGAACTGGAGAACTTGTTTGACGAAGCGGGCGTCGATCTGCACAAGCCGGTGGTGACGAGCTGCGGCTCGGGCGTCACCGCGAGTGTGCTGGCGCTGGCACTCGCCGAGCTTGGCCATCGCCGCACAGCGGTCTATGACGGCTCCTGGTCCGAGTGGGGTGCCGATCCAGATCTTCCTATCGAGACCGGTTAGCCCCCGGCCTCTCCTGAGGCTTAATGAGTAAACGCACCAAGAAGCAGAAACCGTTGACGCGGCTGGCGCATGCCGGTCGCGAACCGTCACGCTTCCACGGCTTCGTCAACACGCCGATCTATCGCGGATCCACGGTGCTGTTTCCGACACTGGCGGCGCTCGAGTCCAACACACAGGATTTCACCTATGGGCGGGTCGGCACGCCCACGGTGAAGGCACTCGAAGACACCATCGCCGAGCTTGAGGGCGGCCACAGCACTTTGCTCACGCCCTCCGGGCTCTCGGCCATCGTCACGTCGCTCCTCGCCTTCCTCTCCGCCGGCGACGAGGTGCTCGTCACCGACAGCATCTATCGTCCGGCACGGCGCTTTTGCGACAACATGCTGAAGCGGCTCGGCGTCAAGGTTACCTATTACGACCCGATGATCGGCCCCGGCATCAAGAAGCTGATCACCAAGAAGACGCGGGTGGTGTACACCGAATCTCCCGGCTCGCAGACTTTCGAGGTGCAGGACATTCCGGCCATCGTTGAAGCCGCGCATCGCGCGAGCGCCGTAGTGGTCCTGGACAATACCTGGGCGACACCGCTCTACTTCAAGCCGTTCGCGCATGGCGTCGACGTGTCGATCCAGGCCGCCACCAAATACATTGTCGGTCATGCCGACGCCATGCTGGGCGCTGTCACGGCCAACAAGGAGACCGCACCCGCGGTGGCCAAGGCGCATGAGGATCTGGGGCTATGCCCTGGGCCTGAGGACGTCTATCTCGGCTTGCGGGGTCTGCGCAGCCTCGGTGTGCGCCTTGAGCGTCACCAGAGGTCGGCGCTGGCGATCGCCGAATGGTTGACAGCGCGGTCCGAGGTGGCGCGCGTGCTCCACCCGGCGCTTCCCACCGGTCCGGGCCATGATCTGTGGAAGCGAGACTTCACCGGATCCACGGGCCTGTTCTCAGTCCTGCTGAAGCCTGTGTCGCAGAAGGCCGTCGCCGCCATGGTGGACGGGCTCAGCCTGTTCGGCATGGGCTATTCCTGGGGAGGCTTCGAAAGCCTGATCCTGCCCTTCGATCCGCATGCGTACCGCACCGCCACGCGCTGGACTCACAAAGGCCCGGCGCTACGCCTGCATATCGGGCTTGAAGACATTGACGATCTGCGCGCCGACCTCGACGCAGGCTTTGCCAGGCTCAACGCTGCAGCTTGAGACGCCTAGTCGATCGTGTAGGCGACCAGCGAATTGTTCATCATCATGGGGATGATCGCCGTTTTCTTGTCGGGGAAATAGGCGAGGTCGGCGCTGCCCTGACGGAGCGGAAGCAAGCGCACGGCTTCACCCTTGGCCGTGACACGGTAAAGCCCGCCCGAGGCCCAATCAGTGACCAGGTAGGTGCCGGGCTCGAGCGCTGCGAGGCCGTCGAGATTGCCGATTACGGCGTCGCCGCCGAGCGGCGTGATGGCCTGATCCTCCAGGGAGACGGCCAGGAGGCCGGCAAGCCTCGCCTCCTGTCCTTCGCTCGGCATATCGCCGAAGGGCGCGACGATGAGTTTGTCGCCTTGCACCAATAGGCCGTTCGGCTTGTTCAGGGCATCGCTAACCAGCCACGGCTCGAATTTGCCGTCCTTGAGGCGCCAGATGGTGTTGGTGGGCGGATCCGAGACGTAGACGGTCCCCGCCTCGTCGGTGGCGACGTCGTTCAGGAACAGCGCGCCTTCCGCCGGGTAGCGATTGACGATCTCCCCCGAGGCGATGTTGATCGCCACCAGTTGATCGATGTCGGCGACATAGAGCGTGCGGTCATGCAGCGCGAGACCGGCCGGGCCGTCGAGTCCCTTGACCCATTCCCGCGCGATGATAGTGCCGTCGGGCCTGAGCTTGGCGATGAATCCGTTGCCATCCTTCTGCATGACGGCGCCGGCAACATTGCTGACATAGAGGACGCCTGTGGCCGGATCCTGCACCACCGATTCAGGCTGGGCCAGGCCCTTGACCTCCCACACTAGCTTCGGCTCGGCCGCCGCGGCGCCGGACAGGACCAGACTTAGAGCGAGAGCGACAACTAGGCGCATGAGAGCCCTCACCGGTGAAAGGTTGCGCGTCTGCGTAGTCGAAATGCGATTGGCGGTCCCGCAAGGATTCGAACCTTGAACCCTCTGCTTAGAAGGCAGATGCTCTATCCCTTGAGCTACGGGACCGTTTGGATCTCCGGATTATACCTGAAAGATTTCGTAAGCATGGCCGTCAATGCGTCCAGCGATCGGGACGGCCGAACTTGAAATTCTCCGCATAGGATTTCGGTCTGATCTCCCTCTGGCGCGCCTCCTCGAGGCGGAAGGCGATGCCTTGACTCGTGGCGAACGCGATCGCCTCTTCCTTGGTGGCGAAGCTCATGCGGACTTGCTGCTTGGTGTCGGCCGAGCTGGTCCAGCCCATCAGCGGCTCGATGACGCGAGGCTGCTCCCGCACGAACTCCAGCACCCAGTCACGTGAAGTTGCCGTGCCCGACTGCATCGCGCTCTTGGCCGGCTTATAGATGCGGGCAATCGCGGCCATGCTCTTATCCTCTACCGAGCGGCGATGGTCGGGGCAGCAAGATTCGAACTTGCGACCCCCTGCTCCCAAAGCAGGTGCGCTACCAGACTGCGCTATGCCCCGATGAGATCGCCGGTCAAAAAATGTCGGACGCCCGGCCGATCCGGGCATCCGCCAGATACATAGTTCCCCATACGGCTAGAGGCTAGCCTCCAGGCTTAAGGAAAACGCTAATACGGGGCGGTTTTACCAGTCTGTGCCCTTGGCGAGTCCTGGATAGAGGACCTTATCCCCCCGTTTCAGGCCGATCCGGTCGGCCTCCCCGGCATTCAGCTCCAGCACCCCGACCACGTCGCCGCCGGAGTGGATAGAGCGCGTGGAAAAAGGCTCGGTATGGGTCTCGATGCGATGCACCGTGCCCCCGGGGGCGATGAAGATCATGTCGAGCGGAATGAAGGTGTTCTTCATCCACATGGCCGCAGGCTGCGGACGGTCGTAGAGGAACAGCATGCCGCTATGCTCGGGAAGCGAGCGCCGGAACATGAGGCCAAGAGCACGCTCCTGATCGGTGGTCGCCACTTCGATGTTGAAATTGTGATCGCCGGACTCCGTCTTGAGCACCAGCGTGCCGGTGCTTGCGGCGAAGCCCGGGGAAAGCGGCGCAATCAGGGCGAGCCCAAGTAAAAAGGCCGCGACGAGGCGGCCCACCGGATCGAACGTTGCTTGCGCTAGTGAGATGACGGTCCGTGCGCACCGTCGGGCTTGAGCTCCGCCGCCATCAGGCCCTTCGGCCCGCGTCCAAAGCGCACCAGCACCGTTTGCCCCGGCCGGAGCTCGGTGAAGCCGCAGCGCCTGAGCGTCTCCATGTGCACGAAAATGTCGAGGCTCTGGCCGCCGCGGGTCAGGAAGCCGAAGCCGCGCAGCCGGTTGAACCACTTGACCACGGCCGGCTCCCAATCGCTCTCCGGAACCACGATCACATGGGTCCGCTGCGGCAGTTGCGACGGATGGATGGCCGTGGAATCGTCCATGTCGCGGATGCGGAAAGCCTGCAAGCCTTTCGGCCGGCGCAACACCTCGCAGATCACACGCGCCCCTTCGTAGGCGGTCTGAAAGCCGTCGCGGCGCAGGCAAGTCACATGCAGGAGAATGTCGGGAAGGTCCTCGTCGGGAACGATGAACCCATAGCCCTTTGACGCATCGAACCACTTGATCGACCCTGATACTTCGAAGACATCAACTGCGGCTTCCTCATCGTGTTGGGTAATGCCCTCTACAAGTGGCGGTTCTTTCGCCCCCATGCCACGTTCCCCCGCTCTCACTTCCGAACGCAGCCGACCGACGCCCCACACACGAATCGACTGGAATACACAAGCCGCGAACATAGCATTGCCGCTTAACGAGGCTAGAGGAATTTTCCAGAGCGCTGCTCCTTCTCCACAATTCCCCCTACGATTTGGCATTCGTCGTCCGTCGTACAGTCAACCATCTGATCGGCAAGCGAAACTCCTCTCATGTGAGACGAAGTGACGATGAGTCCAAGAGAGTTGCCAACTTGGCGTCCAGACGGTGCAAATAATTCTAGCGACGAGAGAATTTTCGATTTCGACGCTCGCGGGTGATAGGTCGCGCATGCTGTGGACCTTATGCAACAATCGCACTGCAATCTGCATCCGGGAGGCCAAAAAGGGAGTAGGCACCTCCGCTTGCCACGGCCAAGCAGCCCGGGCTAAGGGTGCGCTTACCTTTGAGGTCATGAGAATAAGGAGGCGGCCGGTATGAAGTATCTGCACACGATGGTACGCGTTTCCGATCTCGATCAGTCGCTTGACTTCTACTGCAACAAACTCGGCCTAAAGGAAGTCCGACGCATGGAGAGCCAGCAAGGGCGCTTCACTCTGATCTACCTGGCGGCGCCGGGAGACGAGGACGCCCAGATCGAGCTGACCTACAATTGGGATCCTGAGAACTATGGCGAGGGGCGCAATTTCGGCCATCTGGCCTACGAGGTCGACGATATTTACGCGACCTGCGAGCGCCTGATGAAGAACGGCGTGACCATCAACCGTCCCCCGCGCGACGGCCACATGGCCTTCATCCGCTCACCCGACAACATCTCCATCGAGTTTTTGCAGAAGGGCAAACCATTACGACCGCAGGAGCCTTGGGCGTCCATGCCGAATACGGGCAAGTGGTAAGCGCAAAATAAGGCGCTCATCGTGCTTCGCTCGGCCATAATGAAAGCTGGCGGAAGGAACGTGCCATCTGCAAGTGAAATTCGGGACTGATATAGGCCTCTACCAGTTCAGTAATTTCGTCTCCGCGTCGGCCTTGCTCAACTTTGTACCCGTGACCCGCGACGGATCCGTAGGGATCCACCGACCAGACGTACTCTGCCGAGTCTTTCGCGGACGTGCTTGGCAAGTCCACATAGACGTTCAGGAGATCGTATTCGCCACGCGGCACGTAAAATACGTACGAACTAGATATTGTTTCGTTGGGATATAGAACGAAGTCGGTGAAGACGCTGCTCGCGGCTACCAGGTAGCTGTTGGTCCTTTTGTAATGCATGCCCTCTTCGCTCAATTCCCTCTTGGCGATTTTGTCGTTCGCGTGGCCTAGCCAAACACCGCTCTTCTCCCGCCGCGTGTCAATCTTAACGCCCTGGGCAAACCAGATATTCGGCAACAGATAAACGGGCCGGCTGCTCGGATTCTTTGCCACCACCACAAGCTCGATTGCCGCATATCCCGCTTTTTCTGCACTGCCGTCCGCCCGATGCCCGGCCTCTTTGATCGTTACTTCCGCCGTCAGGTTGATAGGGGCGGCCGCTGGCCAAAGGATTTCCTTCAGAACGAATTGCCAGGCACCAAATAGCGCGACCGCGACGACGGTCAGGGTTTGTATCCAGGAGCGACGCGATTCCCAAACCCAATGAGGAGGATCGTGCAGCATAATTTTACGCAGATTGGCCGCATCCGCTTCCGCCTTTCGCGATGGCGGGTCGGCAGTCTCTCCACCTGAATCGTCGGGTGAATCGTGTTCGCGCATTTAGAGAAATTGTAAATCTATTTCTACTATTGCGCGAACAGCAAAATGGTGCCCCCTAGGAGAATTGAACTCCTGTTTTCAGGTTGAAAACCTGACGTCCTGACCACTAGACGAAGGGGGCGCACCGAGCCTCGTCATATAGAAGGCTTGGCCGAGGCTCGCAAGAATGTGGGCACCTGCCACTAGCGCTGGTCGGCGGCATCCTCGATCAGGAGCTCGACGCTGTCGCGGCCCTGCCAGGACGAGCGGCGGAGATGCCCGGCCACATGCAGCGTAAGTCCCTCGCCACTGAGCAGAGTCTCGCCGAGCGGCGTGCCGGCCACGCGGAAAGCGCACGCCTCGATGCGGCCGCCGTCGGCGGCGTGCAGCGTGCAGCGCAGATGCGTCTCCTTGATGCTGCGCACACGGGAGAGGCGATGCGCCGGAAATACGAAACGCGGCTCGGGATGCCCTGGCCCGTAAGGCCCGGCTCGTTCGATGAGATCGATCAGCTCGAGCGTAGCAGCGCGGGCGGACAGCGCGCCGTCAAAAGCAAGCTGGCGGATGGCAGCGGCTTGAGCCACCTGCCCTGTGAGGTGTCGGAGCAAGAAATGGAGCAGCGCATCCTGGCCCTGGCGCTCGAACTTGAAGCCCGCGGCCATGGCGTGGCCGCCGCCTTTGAGCAAGAGGCCCTCATGCACCGCCGCCCGCACCACGGCGCCGAGATCGACTGAGGCGATCGAGCGCGCCGATCCGGTCGCGGTGCCGTCAGGGTCGAAGGCCATGACGAAGGAGGGACGCTGGAAGCGCTCGGCGACGCGTCCCGCGATCAAACCGAGCAGGCCCTTGTGCCAGCCATCGCCGCCGAGAAAGACGAACGGCCGCTCCGGCTCCTCTTCAAGGGAGTTTTCGGCGAGAGCGAAGGCCTCTTCCAACATGCGCTCCTCAATCGCCTTGCGCTCGGTATTGGCGGCCTCGAGCTTGGCCGCGATTCCGCGCGCCTCGATCTCGTCATCGCAAGCGAGCAATCGCGCGCCAAGGCTCGACGCCCCCACCCTGCCCCCGGCATTGATGCGCGGACCCAAGATAAAGCCGAGGGTGAAGCAGGTTGGCGCCGCGTCGATGCGAGCGGCATCGGCCAGCGCACGCAGGCCTTGATTGTTTCGGAGACGAAGAACCTTGAGTCCCTGCGCCACGAACGCGCGGTTCGTGTCCTTCAGCGGCACCACGTCGCAAACGGTGGCGAGCGCCACGAGATCGAGCAGGCCGAGCAGATCCGGCTCTGGCCGGTCGCGGTAATAGCCGTCTCGGCGGAGCAGGCGCGTGGTCGCCACCAAAAACAAAAAGACCACACCCGCCGCGGCGAGATGTCCTTGCCCGGAGAGATCGTCCTGGCGGTTGGGATTGATTACGGCGAAAGCCGGCGGCAGCACCTCGTCGGCCTGGTGGTGATCGATGACCATGACTTCGGCGCCGGCTGCGTTAGCCGCGGCGATCGCCTCCACGGCGGCGGTGCCGCAATCGACGGTGAGGATCAGCCGGGCGCCTGCTTCAGCCAACCCCGTGAGCGCCTCGGGCGTCGGTCCATAGCCCTCGGTCAGGCGATCGGGAATGTAGGTTTCACATGTCTGCCCGTGAGCACGAAGGAAGCGCTCGATGAGCGCGACCGACGCGGCGCCGTCCACATCGTAGTCGCCGAATACTGCGATCGGCTCCGCGGCGCGTATGGCGGCGGCAAACCGCTCCGCCGCACGCTCCATGTCTTGCAGCCGTGTGGGGTCGGGCATCAGCGTGCGCAAGGTCGGGTCGAGATGGCGGGCGGCATTGTGCGGCTCGGCGCCGCGCGCGGCGAGCACCCGGCCGAGAAGCTCGGGCAGGCCGTGCGCCTGGGAAATGGCCGTAGCGGCGAGCGCGCGGCTGGAATCGAGCCGCTCGGTCCAGCGATAACCACGCGCCGAGCGCTCCACGCCGAGCATGGTTGGCGCGCTATCGCCTTCTGCCACATTGATTTTTAGGGCTGCCGTCACGCTACGCATCCACTCGCTGCATCCCCGCGAGTGTAAGGTGATTCGGCCCCTTCCCCGCTCAGTCGAACTTGCCGATATCGGGATGCTCGGTCCTGATCCAGCGCACAGTGTGGGTCGAGGCACGCATGATGACGCTGTGGGTGAAGACCGCCTCCTTGGTGAAGCTCACGCCCTCCAGCAGAGAGCCGTCGGTGATGCCGGTGGCGGCGAAGGAGAGATCGCCCATCACCATGTCGCGCATGGTGTATTTGCGGCCGAGATCGTGAATGCCAGCGGCGCGGGCGCGCCCACGATGCTGCTCGTTGGCTGCGACCAGCCGTCCCTGCATCTGTCCGCCGATACAAGCGAGCGCCGCGGCCGCGAGCACTCCCTCGGGCGCGCCGCCGATGCCCATATAGATGTCGATGCCGGTTTCCAGAGGCTCGGTCACATGGATCACGCCGGCAATGTCGCCGTCGCCGATGAGGCGAAGCGATGCGCCCGCCGCCTTCACCTCCTCGATGAGCTTGGCGTGGCGCGGCCGGTCGAGGATGCAGACGCTGATATCGCCGATCGCCACGCCCTTGGCCAGCGCCAGCGCCTTGAGATTGTCGGCGGGAGACGCGTCGAGATCGACCAAGCCTTCGGGAAACCCGGGCCCGACGGCGATCTTGTCCATATAGATGTCGGGCACTTTGAGGAGACTGCCGCGGGGAGCGAGCGCCATCACCGACAGCGCGTTGGGCAGCGCCTTGGCGCAGAGCGTGGAGCCCTCGATAGGATCGACGGCGAGATCGACCTCGGGCCCGTGGCCCGCGCCCACGGTCTCGCCGATATAGAGCAGCGGCGTCTCGTTCTCCTCGCCCTCGCCGACCACCACCACCCCTTCGATCGGAAGGCGGGCGAGCTCGCGATACATGGCGGTGGCGGCGGATTCGTCGGCGGCGGCTTCGTTGCCGCGCCCCCGCCAAAGCGCCGCGGCGACGGCGGTAGCCTCGGTGACCCGCACGATGTCGAGCGCCAGAGCCCGGTCGAGCTCGGTCTTAACCGCCGCCTGTGACACGCCTTCCTCCCAGCGCTTGCGCGATCTCACTGCCGCGTCTTGCTGCTTACAGAGTCTCTATCACAGTTTTTCGATGCGGATCATCTGCGGCGAGGCCGCGACATGGCCGTCGCGCTCGATCGAGGCAAGCGCCTTGCGGACCGCGGCCTCGGTCGTCTGATGGGTAATCATCACCACGTCAGCGGCCGAGCCCTTATGTGGCCTGTCTGAGCCAGGCAATTCGGCGCGGGCGCGGCGCTGTACGATGCTCTCGATGGAGATGCCTTGCTCGGCCATGCGGCTGGCGATGGCGGCGAAGGCGCCGGTTCGGTCATGGACCGATAGCCTGATGTAATAGCCGCCCTCGTGCGCGCGCATCTGCGCCTTCTTGTAAGGCATCAGATCCTTCGCCTTGGTGCCGAAGGGCGGCAGAATTGACCCTCGGGCGATGTCGATGAGGTCGCTGACCACCGCGGAAGCAGTCGGTCCACCGCCGGCGCCAAGCCCGATCAGCATGGCGTCGCCGACGAAGTCACCGTCGATGGCCACGCAATTGGCCACGCCGGCGACCTCGGCAATGGCCGTATGCTTGGGCACCATGGTCGGATGCACGCGCTGCTCGATGCCGCTGTCGGTGCGCAACGCCACGCCGAGCAGTTTGATGCGATAGCCGAGATCGTCGGCGGCCTCGATATCGGCGGGCGTGATCGACTCGATGCCCTCGATATAGATCGACTCGAAACTGGTGCGCGTGCCGAAGGCAAGGCTGGTCAGCAGCGCGAGCTTGTGCGCGGTGTCGAAACCGCCGATGTCGAAGGTGGGATCGACCTCGGCATAACCCTGCTTCTGCGCCTCCTTCAGCACGTCAGCGAAGGCCCTGCCCTCCCGCTCCATTATCGTCAGGATGTAATTGCAGGTGCCATTGAGGATGCCGTAGACGCGGGAGATATCGTTGCCTTTCAGGCTCTCGCGGATCACCTTGACCACGGGAATGCCGCCGGCCACGGCGCCCTCGAAATTGAGCGCCACGCCGTGCTTCTCGGCGAGTGCGGCGAGGCTCGGGCCATGATGGGCGAGCAGCGCCTTGTTGGCGGTGACCACGTGCTTGCCGGCGCGGAGCGCCGCTTCAACCGACTCCTTCGCCACGCCGCCCTCGCCGCCCATCAATTCGACGAACACGTCGATGCCGGGATCCTTGGCAAGCGCCACCGGGTCTTTCACCAAGCGAAAAGGTGAAATGTCGACATCGGGATTTTTGCGGTGCTCGAGCGTCGATACGGCAACGAGCTCGATCGGCCTTCCTGCTCGCGACGCAAGCGTATCGCCGCGCGCCGCGAGAAGCTTCACCAAGCCACCGCCCACAGTGCCGACACCGGCCAGTCCAACCTTGAGTCCATTCGTCATGGGAAGGGCTCAGAAGGTTCGGTTCGCGGTAGAGGCGATGGGAATGACGTTGTGCAGGGACTTGGCAGATTCGGCGAGGAATTTCCGGATATTGCGTGCGGCCTGACGGATGCGCTGCTCGTTCTCCACCAGCGCGATACGCACATGCCCTTCGCCATACTCGCCGAAGCCAACGCCCGGCGACACCGCCACCCCGGCTTTCTCCAGCAGGAGCTTGGCGAATTCGAGCGAACCGAGATGGGCAAACATGTCGGGGATCGGCGCCCAGGCGAACATGGTGGCGGGCGGCGAGGGGATCGGCCAGCCGACGCGCGTCAGCGCATCGACCAGGCAATCACGGCGCCGCTTGTAGATGCCGCGGATCTCGTCGATGCAGTCCTGCGGCCCGTTCAGCGCGGCAGTAGCCGCGACCTGAATGGGGGTGTAGGCGCCGTAGTCGAGATAGGACTTCACGCGAACGAGGGCCTGGATCAGCCGCTCATTGCCGACGGCGAAGCCCATGCGCCAGCCAGGCATGGCATAGGTCTTGGAGAGCGTGGTGAACTCGACCGCGAGGTCCATGGCGCCCGGTATCTCCAAGATCGACGGCGGCGGCTCGCCCTCGAAATATATCTCGGCGTAAGCGAGATCGGAGAGCACGATGAGATCGTGTTTCTTGGCGAAGCGCACGACCTCCCGATAGAAGTCACGGTCGGCGACCACGGCGGTCGGGTTGGCGGGATAGTTCAGCACCAGCGCCGAAGGCTTCGGCACCGAATGGCGCATCGCCTTGTCGAGCGAGGTCATGAATTGGGAATCGGTGCGCGCCGGCAGATGCCGGATCACGCCACCCGACATGATGAAGCCGAACTCGTGGATCGGATAGGTCGGATTGGGCACCAGGATCACGTCACCCGGCGCGGTGATGGCTTGCGCCACGTTGGCGAAACCTTCCTTGGAGCCGAGCGTGGCCACGACTTGCGTGTCGGGATTCAGCTTCACGCCGAAGCGGCGCGCGTAATAGGCGGCTTGCGCGCGGCGCAACCCTGAAATGCCCTTGGACGCGGAATAGCGGTTGGTGCGCGGATCGCGCACCGTCTCAACCAGCTTGGCGACGATATGAGGTGGCGTCGGCATGTCGGGGTTGCCCATGCCGAAATCGATGATGTCGTCGCCGCGCGCGCGCGCCTCGTGCCTGAGCCGGTTCACCTGCTCGAAGACGTAAGGCGGCAAGCGCTTGATTCTATGGAAATCGCTGTTCACTGACGCGCGGGTCCCAACCCATTCAGACCCCTAAGGAGAATCCGCTCTTGAACCATGAAACCGGGCTTTCGGGCAAGCGGCGCGGTCTACGCGGGTTAACTGTCAGTTCTGGTCCTCTGCCTGATTTGTCTGGCGTGCGTTTGCGTTTTTCTGCTTGGTCTCGGCGCTGAGGTCTCTGATGGCCTCTTTTTGCTCATTCTTGGTCAGGGTCCTGTCGTATTGTCGTGCCAGCGTGCTTGCGGAGGGAGGCGCTTCAGCGGTGATCGTGTCGGAGCAGCCGCCGAGCCAAAGCGCGGACAGCATCGAGACGATGCAACATGCCGGTCGCAGAAGCATGAGTAAGACGTTGTCCCTCGCGGACTTTCCCCTGGCGATGGGCACCGCCCACGGCCTATATATTGCATAGCACAATGCGTGATCGTGCGGAAGCTGGCGGTCTTCCTCCCATGCCAAGCTGGCTTCAGCATGGTTAATCGGGGGTTAAAATAAGGACAAATCAATGCAGGAGCACAATAAGGGCGCCGGAAATATCGGGCCGCAGGGAACGCCAGACGGAACTCAAGCCACGCAAATCGACGCGCTGGCCCGCAACATGGTGCGCCTGTTCGACCAGGGCACCAAGGTGTTCTCGACTTTGGCCGAGCGCTCAAGGGCCAACGGGCAAGGCCCTTACAGCATGGCTTCCGATGTCAGCGAAGCGGCGAAATCGCTTGGCGAGGTCGCGCGCCATTGGGTCAGCGATCCCGGCAAATTGGCCGCGGCGCAAGGCGAGCTGCTCAGGAATTATGCGGATTTGTGGGGTCGTTCCTTCCGCCGCTTTCTCGGCGAGGATGTGGAGCCCGTCGTCGTGCCCGAGCCCGGCGACAATCGTTTCAAGGACCCGGACTGGTCGAACAGTCAGTTCTTCGATTTCTGGAAGCAGGCTTATCTGATCACCTCGCGTTGGGCGGAGGACGTCACCCGCAACACCGAGGGCGTCGACGACAAGACGCGCAAGAAGGCGCTGTTCTATCTCAACCAGATGCTCGCGGCGTTCTCGCCGTCGAATTTCCCCCTAACCAATCCGGAAGTGGTGCGTGCCACGCTCGCCACCAACGCCGAGAATTTGGTTCAGGGCATGGCCCATTTCGCGCAAGACCTCGAACAGTCGAAGGACTTGCTGAGCATCAGTCAGACGGATCTGTCGGCTTTCGAGGTGGGGCGGAACCTCGCCATCACCCCTGGCAAGGTCGTGTTCCAGAACGACCTCATCCAGCTCATCCAATACGCGCCGACCACGGCGGAGGTCTACGAACGCCCGCTTGTCATCGTCCCGCCCTGGATCAACAAATATTACATCCTCGATCTCGTGCCGGATAAGTCGTTCGTCAAATGGGCGGTCGATCAGGGCTTCGCCGTATTCATGGTCTCCTGGGTGAACCCCGACGCCAAGCTCGCGCAGAAGACTTTCGAGGATTACATGCGCGAGGGCATCCTCGCCGCGATCGGCGCCGTAACCCGGCAGACTGGCTCGCGCACCGTCAACGCGCTCGGCTATTGCGTTGGCGGCACGCTGCTCGCCTCGACGCTCGCCTATATGGCGGCGAAAGGCGACGACCGGGTCTCCTCGGCAAGCTTCCTCGCCGCCCAGGTCGATTTCAGCGAGGCGGGCGATCTCCTGGTGTTCATCGACGACGCGCAACTCACCGCGCTCGAGGAGATGATGGCCGAGCAGGGCTATCTCGACGGTTCGCGCATGGCCGCGGTGTTCAACATGCTGCGTCCGCGCGACCTAATCTGGCCTTACGTGGTCAACAATTATCTGCTCGGCAAGAAACCCTTCCCATTCGACCTCCTCTTCTGGAACGCCGACCCGACAAGGCTGCCTGCCGCCAATCATGCCTTCTATCTGCGGGAGTTCTATCTTCAGAACCGCTTGAGCAAAGGCGAGATGGAGCTTGGCGGCGTGCGCCTCGATCTCTCCCGCATAACCATCCCGGTCTACGAGCTCTTCACCAAAGAGGATCACATCGCCCCGGCATTGTCGGTGTTCCGCGGCAGCAAATTGTTCGGCGGACCGGTGCGTTGCGCGATGGCGGGATCGGGCCATATCGCCGGCGTAGTCAATCCGCCAGCCAGGATGAAATATCAATTCTGGGCTGGCGGCACCGCTCCCACCTTGAAGGACTGGATCGCGCAAGCTACCGAGACGCCGGGCTCATGGTGGCCCGACTGGGGTGCCTGGCTTGCCGCCTATTCGGGTGAGAAAGTACCGGCGCGCGATCCCTCTAGCGGCCCGCTCAAGCCGATCGAGGATGCGCCCGGCTCTTACGTGAAGAGCCGCGGCTAGGCCGGGGGATTACGGGAACAGCGGGAGCTGCTCGAGGCCTGTCGTCTCGTCGAGGCCGTGCATCACATTGAAGTTCTGCAACGCCTGGCCGGCTGAGCCCTTAACCAGATTGTCGATGGCCGAGATGACAATGGCGCGGCCTTGGATGCGGTCGGCGAACACGCCGATATGACAGAAATTCGAGCCGCGCACATGCTGCGTCGCCGGGATTGTCCCCTCCTCCACCACGCGCACGAAGGCGGCATCGGCATAAGCGCCGGTCAGGGCCTGGCGAAGATCGGCGGCCGTGGTCTTGCCGGCAAGCCGCACATAGATGGTGCAGAGTTCGCCGCGCGACATGGGCGCGAGATGGGGCGTGAAGTTGATCCTCACGGGCCCCCCCGCGGCCAAGCCCAATTCTTGCTCGATCTCCGGCACGTGACGGTGATTACCGATGCCGTAAGGGGAAAGCCCCTCACCCGCTTCAGAGAATAGGAGGTTCTGCTTCACCGTGCGCCCGGCTCCCGACACGCCAGACTTGGCGTCGATGATGATGTCGTCAGGGGAGAGGAGCCTTGCCTTGGCAAGCGGCAAGAGCGCCAGCAGCACGGCGGTCGGGTAGCAGCCGGGGCACGCGACGATGCGTGCGCCCTTGATGGCGTCGCGGTAATGCTCGGTCAGCCCATAGACCGCATCTTCCAGCAGCGCAGGCGCGCTATGTTCGCCGCCATACCACTCGGCATAGAGAGACGGATCGCGCAGGCGAAAATCCGCCGACATGTCGATCACTCTGATGCGCTCCGGCAGCTGCGCGATCTCGGTATGGGCGGTGCCGTGCGGCAATCCGCCGAAGGCGACATCGACCGCGCTCCAATCCACCTGATCGGCGGTGACGAGAGCGGGCAGATCGAGGCTCGCCAGATGGGGAAACACTTGCGCGAGCGTCTGCCTGGCATGTCCCTTGGCGATCAGCGCCGTGAGCTTGATGGCGGGATGAAGCGCGGCGAGCCGGATCAGATCGGCGCCGGTATAGCCGGACGCGCCGAGCACTGCTGCTCTGATGGTCTTGTTAGCCATGGTGAGGCTTACCTAAGTGAAGATCGGGAACGGACCGCCTTGACCCGTCATACCGGCGAAAGCCGGTATCCAGCAATTGATGATTGAGTTTTCGACTGGATTCCGGCTTGCGCCGGAAACGACGGATTAGCGCTTGGAGAACTGGAAGCTACGTCGGGCTTTGGCCCTGCCGTATTTCTTGCGCTCGACCGTGCGCGCGTCGCGGGTCAGGAACCCGCCCTTCTTGAGCACGCCGCGCAGCTCCGGCTCGAACCGGGTGAGCGCCTTGGAGATGCCGTGACGCACGGCGCCGGCCTGGCCGGAAAGCCCTCCACCTTTCACGGTGCATACGATATCGAACTGCCCCTCGCGCTTGGCGGTCACCAGCGGCTGCTTGAGGATCATCTGGAGGACGGGCCGCGCGAAATAGGCGACATGGTCCTTGCCGTTGACGGTGATCTTGCCGGGTCCGGGCTTCACCCAGACGCGGGCGACGGCATCCTTGCGCTTGCCGGTGGCATAGGCGCGCCCCTGCGCGTCGACCTTCTTCTCGTAGACACGGGCCGGCGGCGCGGCGGTCTCGCTTTTGAGCGGCGCCAGATCCTCCAACGTCATCGTTTCGCTCATGGTCTCAGGCGCTCCTTGCATTCTTGGCGTTCAGCGCGGCGACGTCGAGCTTCACCGGGTTCTGCGCCTCATGCGGATGCTCGGCCCCGGCATAGATGCGCAAATTCTTCATCTGCTTGCGCCCCAGCGGGCCGCGCGGCACCATGCGCTCCACGGCCTTTTGCAGCACGCGCTCGGGATGCTTGCCGTCGAGGATCTTCTCGGCGCTGCGCTCCTTGATGCCACCCGGATAGCCGGTATGCCAGTAATAGACCTTGTCGGAGCGCTTGTTGCCGGTGAGCACGATGTTGCCGGCGTTGATGACCACGATGTTGTCGCCGCAATCCATATGCGGCGTGAAACTCGGCTTGTGCTTGCCGCGGAGCCTGGTGGCGATCAGCGCCGCGAGCCGGCCCACCACGAGGCCTTCGGCATCGATGAGGATCCAGGACTTCTCGATGTCCTTGGGCGTGGCGGAAAAGGTCTTCATGGTCGCTTCTCTGGTCGAAAGGATCGGGGCTTCTAGCGTCTTCACCCGGTAGAGGTCAAGCACCGGCGAAATATTAATACAAATCAGCCGATTAGAAATGTGGTATGATAATACCTGTTACCCGTCACACCGTCGCAAGCCGGTGTCCAGTCTTCTGGTTTCCACTCTCGCCGGAACGACGCATGGCAAATCACGAATCTTGCCTTGCCGCTACGGTCCATGCTCTAGGCTCACCGCATGAAGAACGAGCTCATTTTGCTGCGGGAGGATCGGGGGCCGGTCGCTGTTCTGACCCTCAACCGGCCCGAGGCGCGCAACAGCCTCTCTCTTGCGTTGATCGGCGTGCTGCATGACGCCGTGCGCGAGCTTGGCGTCGTTGATGCCATCCGCGCCATCGTCGTCACCGGCACGGGCACTGCTTTCTCCTCCGGCCACGATCTCAAGGAGCTGACGGCGCATCGCAACGATCCCGACCGCGGCCGCGATTTCTTCGCCAAGACCATGACCGCATGCTCAGAGATGATGCTTGCCATCGTGCGCTGTCCGAAGCCGGTCATCGCGGGCGTGAACGGTATCGCCACCGCGGCCGGCTGCCAGCTTGTCGCGAGCTGCGATCTGGCGGTGGCCGCCGACGATGCCCGCTTCGCCACGCCGGGAGTCAATATCGGGCTGTTCTGCTCAACCCCCATGGTGGCGCTCAGCCGCAACGTCTCGCGCAAGGCGGCCATGGAGATGCTGCTGCTCGGCGACATGGTGAGTGCTGATGACGCACGCACGCTCGGCCTCGTCAATCGCGTGGTCGCGCCCGACCGCGTGGTCAACGAAGCGGTCGAGCTCGGCCGCAAGATCGCCGAGAAGCCGAAGCGAACGCTCAAGATCGGCAAGGACGCCTTCTACCGGCAGCTCGACATGTCCCTCGAAGACGCCTACCGCTATGCATCCACGGTGATGGTCGAGAACATGCTCGATGAAGAGGCCGAGGAAGGTATCGGCGCCTTTATCGACAAGCGCGCGCCGCGCTGGCCGGAGTGACCAGCCCGGCCCCTGCCCGCATCCATGAACCACGACTCCTATAGCGACGCTTATATAACCGACATTCTCGTGACCCACCGCAGCATCGCCATGGTGGGAGCGAGCGCCAACCCGTCACGGCCGAGCTACTACGCCATGAAATATCTGAAGTCCAAGGGCTTCCGCGTGATCCCGGTCAATCCCGGTCAGGCCGGCAAGGAGATCCTCGGCGAGAAAGTCTACGCCTCGCTCGCCGACATCGCCGAGCCGGTCGATATCGTCGATATTTTTCGCAATTCCGAGGCGGCGTTGCCCATCACGCGCGAGGCGATCGGCTTAGGCGCCAAGGTGGTGTGGATGCAGCTCGGTGTGCGCAACGACGAGGCGGCGAAGCTCGCCGAGCAGGCCGGGCTTAAAGTGGTGATGAACCGCTGTCCTAAGATCGAATATGGACGGCTCTCCGGCGAGCTCAGCTGGGCGGGGGTCAATTCGCGACGGATCAGCAACAAGCGGCCGATGCTCGGCGCCAAAGGCCTGCAGCATCGTGTGTTGCGTTCAGCGTCTGAATAAGGCTGGCGGGATGCTCCCGCGCCGTTTTGTTGCTCTGCTATAGTCGCGTGAGCCGAAGCCTAGGGGGGTGACGATGTCCACGGAGCGCAAGCCTGGTTTCAACACGCTGGCCATCCATGCCGGCGCCCAGCCCGATCCCGCGACCGGCGCACGCGCCACGCCGATCTATCAGACCACGTCTTTCGTGTTCGACGACGTGGAGCACGCGGCGGCGCTGTTCAACCTCGAAGTCTTCGGCAACATCTATACCCGTATCGGGAATCCCACCCAGTCGGTGTTGGAGGAGCGCCTTGCCGCTTTGGAGGGTGGGACGGCCGGGTTAGCGGTCGCTTCCGGCCATGCGGCGCAGGCTCTGGTGTTCCATACCCTGCTCGAGCCGGGCGACGAGTTCATCGCCGCGCGCCAGCTCTATGGCGGCTCGGTCAACCAGTTCACCCATTCTTTCAAGAAATGCGGTTGGGAGGTTCGCTGGGCCGACACCACCGAGGCGGAATCCTTCCGCGCGGCGCTCACGCCAAAGACCAAGGCGATCTTCATCGAGTCGATCGCCAATCCCGGCGGCATCATCACCGACATCGCGGCGGTGTCCAAGGTCGCCAAGGAAGCCGGCGTGCCGCTGATCGTGGACAACACGCTGGCCACACCCTATCTCACGCGCCCCATCGAGCACGGCGCCGACATCATCGTGCATTCGCTAACCAAGTTCCTGGGCGGGCACGGCAACTCGATCGGCGGCGCCATCGTCGATTGCGGTACGTTCGACTGGCTGAAGAGCGGGAGGTATCCCACCCTGTCGTCGCCCTCGCCTTCCTATCACGGCATCACCTTCGCCGAGACTTTCGGCAATTTCGCCTTCGCCATCGCCGCACGCGCGCTGTCCTTGCGCGATCTCGGCCCGGCGATCTCGCCGTTCAACGCGTTTCTCATTCTGACCGGCATCGAGACGCTGCCGCTCCGCATGCAGCGTCACTGCGACAACACGCTGGCCGTGGCCGAGTGGCTCGCGCGTCACCCCAAAATCGCGTGGGTCAATTACGCAGGTCTGCCGGGCAACGAATTTCAGGCGCTCGCCAAGCGCTATTGCCCGAATGGCGCCGGCGCCGTGTTCACCTTCGGGCTGAAAGGCGGTTACGAGGCGGGTATCGCGCTTGTCAGCAATGTCAAGCTGTTCAGCCATCTCGCCAATATCGGCGACACACGGAGCCTGATCATTCACCCCGCGTCCACCACCCACCGCCAACTCACCGACGAGCAACGTGCGCGCGCCGGCGCGGGCGACGAAGTGGTGCGGCTCTCGGTTGGCCTTGAGAACGTCGACGACATCATCGCCGATCTCGATCAGGCGCTCGCGACGGCTTGAGTCTCCACAGCAGCGTGGCGGGTCAGCCACAGATGGTAGAGCGCGGTGGCGAAGACCAGGATAGCGCCGGCCTGATGCGCGATGCCAAGCTCGATGGGCACGGCGAGAAGCAGTGTCCACACGCCAAGGGTCGCTTGCAGCACTGACAGCACGGCGAGGGTCGATGCAGTGCCGATCAGCGGCTGCGGCGGGCGCCGGAACGCAAGCCAGATGGCTTGCGCCAAAGTCGCCAGCACGACCGTATAGCCGAGCATGCGGTGATTGAACTGCACCGCAAGCCCATTCTCGAACAGGTTGAGATACCAGGGTGAGGTGGCATCGAGGCCGCGCGGAATGAACGCGCCATCGATCAACGGCCAGGTGTTGTAGCCCATGCCGGCATCGAGACCCGCCACCAGGGCGCCGCTCAGGAGTTGCAGGAAAATGAGCGCCAGTACGAGCGCGGCGACCCAAGTGGTCGCACCGATGCGGTCGCGTGCGTGACGAGACTGTGTGCCGATGCCGAGGTCGAACAGAAGCCAGAGCGTATAGCCGAGGATGGCGACGGCGAGGCCGAAATGCACCATCAGCCGGTATTGGCTGACGCTGGTGCGATCGACCAATCCGCTCTTCACCATGTACCAGCCTATCGCGCCTTGCAGGCCGCCGAGAACGAACAGGCAGATGAGGCGGGGCTTGAGCGCGCGCGGGATATAGCCCACGGCCCAGAACACGACGAACGGCACGAAGAAGACCACGCCGATCAGCCGCCCGAAAAAGCGGTGCGTCCATTCCCACCAATAGATGGTCTTGAACTGATCGAGGCTCATGCCGCGATTGAGCTCGGTATATTGGGGGATCTGCTTATAGGCCGCGAACGCCTCCTGCCAATCGGCCTCCGACAGCGGCGGGATCGCGCCCATGACCAGCTGCCATTCAGTGATGGAGAGGCCGGATTCGGTGAGCCGCGTGGCGCCGCCGACCAGGATCATGGCGACGATCAGGAACGCAAGGCCTGCGAGCCAGAGCCGCAGCGCGCGTGCGTGCCTGGCGGGCATCGTGTTTTCGGGGGGTGAGGTAGCGACGCTTTGGGCTGCGGCTGAGGTCATAGGGTCTGATAGCGGCCCCAGCCCCCAAACTCAATGTCGGCCCACCACCCCCCATCGCCGCAGACAATCTCCCTCGTCACGGCCGGGCATGACAAGATGTATGGGGTCAGTCACTATGCCGTCATGCGCGTCAGGACCCGCAAGCTGATCGGCACCGGGGTGCTGCTGGTCTTCCTCGCCGTCTATGCCTGGATCGCGGTGATTGTCGGCGCGGGCCGCATCACCTTGGCGCCGCATTGGGCACAGTTCGCCTATTTCCTCGCCGCCGGCCTTCTCTGGGTGCTGCCCGCCTGCCTCCTCATCCGCTGGATGCAGCGGCCCAACTGACGCTGTGGATGATTCCAGCCCGATCGGCGACACTATTTACGTTCGGGAGCGCTTCTTCTAAAGCTCACAGGATCGCCATCCCAAGCACCTGAACCAGGTCACCGTGAGCGTCAGATTCCGCATCTTGCATTGCTTGCGCGCGCCGGTCGGAGGCCTGTTCCGGCATGTCCACGATCTGGTCGAGGGGCAAGCGGAAATGGGCGCCGAGATCGGTGTGATCTGCGATCCGCAAGCCGGGGACGAGGAGTTCGGCGTGGCACTCAACCGCCTTGCCGAGAATTGCGCGCTCGGCGTCACCCGCATTCCCATGACGCGCCGCATGGGCTTCGCCGACTGGCTGACCCAGGGCAAGATCGCCAAGCTCGCCGCCAAACTCGACATCGATGTCTTGCATGGTCATGGCCTTGAAGGCGGCGCCTATGCGCGGCTCGCCGGGCGCAAGCTCAAGCGCAAGGGGAAGCACACCAAGATCGTCTACACGCCGCATGGGGGCAGCCTGGACCATTCGCCTACGTCGCCCATCGGGCATTTCACCCGCATGGCCGAACGCCGTCTCGCGCCTTTGACCGACGGGATGATTTTCGAAAGCCGCTTCGCGCGCCAGCTTTATACCGAAACGGTCGGTCAGCCGGCCTGCCCGGTGCGGATCGTCCCGAACGGCCTCTACCGCCACGAGTTCTACGAGTCGCTGCTCGAGGACAATGCGGCCGACTTCGTGTTCATCGGCGAGCTGAGCAAGGCGAAGGGCATCGACGTTTTCCTCGAAGCGCTTGCCGCGCATCAGAACATTTTCCCCGGCAAGGCGATCGTCGTCGGCAGCGGACCCGACGAGGCGCGCGTCAGGCGGCTCGCACGCAAACTCGGGCTTGGCTCGCGGGTCTCTTTTTCGGGGGTGCAAGCCGCGCGCACTGCCTTTGTCCGCGCCCGTTGCGTGGTGGTGCCGTCGCGGGAAGAGTCCTTTCCCTATATCGTGCTGGAAGCTGCGGCAGCGCGCATGCCGCTGATCACCACCAATGTCGGAAGCATTCGCGAGATCGTCGGCGATGTCGGCATGCCGCTGATCCCACCGGGTGACGTTGAGGCGCTCGCCAGCCAGTTGCGGGTGTTCCTCGCCGACCCCAAGCCGTTCCTGGCGCGCGCCGCCAAGCTACAGGCGCGCGTAGCCGAACGCTTTACCGCGGAGAACATGACGCAGGCCGTCATCGACTTCTACATCGCCGAGCTCGGCGCCGGCTCCTACGAGAAACAAGACCAGGAAGCCGTTACGGCCTCCTAATCGCAAGGCACCCGGGAGCGGAAGGCGGATGGGCAATCTGGCACTGCAATCGGCGTTTGGGGTCTTGGTCCTGCTCGCCCTTACCTTTGCGATCAGCGAGCAACGCTCCGCCGTCTCTTGGCGAAATGTTCTTGTCGGCCTTGGCGTCACGGTGACGTTAGCCGTGCTGTGCCTCAAAGTGCCGCCGATCCGCTCCATTTTTGCCGCGGCCAACGCACCGGTCGAGGCGATCGCCGCCGCCACGCGCGCCGGCACCAGCTTCGTCTTCGGCTCTGGAGGGCGTCTGCGATTGCCTATTGTATCTACGACAAAAGCGGCATTGGATCAGTAAGGAGGCGCCTGAGAGAACGGAAGACTGCCCCATGAACCAGAAGTCCATTCGGCTCACCGTCATCGCCGTTGTCACCGTTGTCCTTGCTGCATGGATTAGCTCAATCGCCGTCGCTGATGAGCAACGGGAAGTCACTGTGTGCAAGAGGAACTGGTATTGCTTGTGGTTCTGCCAGACGTGTACGACTCAAACGCGCTGGTGTTATGACTTCACGTCCATTCACACGAGCTGTCGCGTGTTTGTCGAGACACTGCACGGCTGCGAACAAGGAAAAGAATACAAAAAGTACGCTGGTTGCTTCGGATGGTTTAGCGCCTGTCTGAGTGGCAGAACCCTTTGTTACCCCAACCGCTTGACCAGCACAGGCGCGTGCAGCACATCCGTTTGCAGCGCACCGATCCTATAATCCTGCCCGTGTCTTTTATGATCCGGCGAACAAGCACTTAAGAGGGGAAATGGTCGGAGCGGGGAGATTTGAACTCCCGACCCCCGGTCCCCCAGACCGGTGCGCTAACCGAGCTGCGCTACGCTCCGACGCCAGCCATGCGGCGACGCCTGCATATACACCCTCGAACGCAGGAGACAAGCCACCCGAGAGCGTCGCGTGACCGTCGTGGCCGGGAATTCACCCTCACTCCGCTCGCCGATTGTCACAAATCTTGTCCGCGACCCTTTGTCCGCGGGCAGACTTATCATAAGTTGTCCGCCTCTCGATCCGATCTGTTCAATAACAACTAATAGAAGGCGCCATCCGTGACGAGTGCGGACCAGAAAACTCCTGACCGGCCAAGAACAAATCGACTGTTGACGCAGCGCGTCCTTGGACTTGCGGCCCTTACCGCCCTTCTCATTTACATCGCCTGGATCGGCGGGCCTTACCTTCGCTCCATCATTATCCGTGACGCGGCCGTTACGACCTGGATCAATGTCGTGAGATCTCCGATCCAGGGCTATTTCGACACCCATCCGCTTTATCCAGGCTCACGCGCCGGCGCCAACGGACACATTGCCGAGATCAAAACCCGCTTGCCGACGGGACTGCGGTGGCCAAGGCCGAAGCGGCATTGACACTCGCCAAGACACGGGTCGCGGGGCTCGAAGCAATGCTTGAAACGCTCAACACTGAGATCGACGCGCGTGCCAAGGCGGCCGAGGCTTACGCGAGCACCTACAAGCGGGATATCGACGAGCGCATCGCGTACGCGGATCAAGCCATCGCCCATACCGAGAAACGGCTTGCGTTTGGGCGCGTGCAGGTAAACCGGCTTGAGAATTTATCCACCAACGACCAAGCTTCGCAAACTGCGGTAGACACCGCGATGGTTGCACTCGACCTCGAACGCAGGCTGACCGAACTCAAGGCCGAGCTGGAGCGCGCCACAGTCCGCCGCGAGGGCACCAATCACGGCGTGCTTTTGCTCGACGATGGCGCCGACGGGGCTGAGGCCTTCCGCAACAGCCTCGAGGAAATGCGCTTGAACCTGTCGCGCACGAGGTCAGATCTCGATGCCGCGAAAGCTAAAATTACCGCCACCGAACTGGTCCTCGATACGACTCGCGCCGTCTACGATAAGGAAACGCGCTTCGGGATCGAGGCGCGGCCTGGTGCGATGGTCTGGAACCTCATGGCCTCTCCCGGCTCGTCGGTACAGACCGGAATGCCGGTTATCAGCTGGATCGATTGCGGCATCATGCTGGTCGACGTGCCTGTCTCTGATGTGGAGCTTGCGCTCCTCGCACCAGGCGATACCGCCGATGTCATTTTCGAGGGTGAACGCCACCTTCGCCGCGGGACCGTGCTGCTCGAACGCGGCGCGGCGGCCACCATGGGAAATACCGAGCTTGCCGCCCTTGCCAAGGGACGCGCACCGGGCATCGGCCAGGTCCTCGTCAAGCTCTTTCCGTCAGATGCCGACATCAACGCCTGCCCCATCGGCACCGCAGCTTATGTCGATTTTCCCGGTCTCGGCCTTCTCGATATCGTGAAGGCGCGGCTTCGGCTGTAAGCGCCATGGATCTCACGATCACGCCGAGACAGCGCGAGCAGGAACACTCCGTCCTTTTTGGCCTGCTCGCGGATGGCGGCATAATCGCCCTCATGATCCCCATCGCGATTTTCGGCGGTTCGCTCACGCTGATGGCGGAGTCGATCCGCTGCGTGATGATGATGATGATCGAGTACTTCTCCTATAAGGTCATGCGGCGCGTGCATCGAGGCAAGCTCCAGGACATGGAGTTCGGCGGCGGCAAGCTCGAGCAGATCACGAATTTCGTGATGGCCCTCGGCATGCTGGGCGCGGCGGCCTGGATCGCCTACAAGGCCTTCACCGTGATCAGCGGCCATGAGCCTGTCGGTACTCCACTCGGGCTCGCGCTCGCCGCCATCATCGGTGCGGTCAACGCGTACATAAATTTTGTCGCTTGGAGAGCGATGCGGCACGCGTCGCGCGGGGAAACGACCCTTGTCATGCTCGGCCAGTTACGTGCGCGTATGGTGAAACTCGTCTCCTCCTTGGTCGTTCTCTTGGCTATGACCGTGGCCGCCTTGTCGACGGACAACGTTGTCGTCACGTGGGCCGATGCGCTAGGATCGATCTTCGTCGCCGCGTTCATCGTCTGGAATGGCTGGGGTATGCTCCGATCCAGCATCCCAGACCTCGTCGACCGCACCGCTGGTCCCGCAGTCCACGAGACCGTCAACAACGTGCTTGTGAGTCTGGCCAGCGAATATGAGCGGTTGGACAGCATTAGGTCACGGCGCTCGGGCCGCGTTGTCTTCGTCGAAGTGGTGCTGACATTTCAGCCCGGCTTGACTATCGCCGAGGTAAACGAACGGATCGTCAGGGTAAAGCGTGCGATGCATGAGAAAATCGAGCATCTCGAAGTCTCTATCTTAACGACCAGGGACTCGGGCATGGACCTCTTACACGAGAGCGGCAGCGATGAAGGCGCGTTAGGGGCGCGTTGCTGAGGGCCATTGTGGTGCTCCACGCACCGGTTTCGAAAAACCCGCTCTAGTCTCTTGCCGCTTCGAGGATATCTCGGCAGATCTCGATCTCATCGAGCAACGCGATGAGCGCCGCCTTGTCGAGCTTGGGGGTGCACGCCTCGCCGAGATTTCGCGCGAGACTAGCGCCGCCTTGTGCCGTCTCGGCGGCGATATCGGGAATGGCGGGAGAACGCGACATGGTTTCATCTCCGCCGCCGTCCGACGCGCGTCGATAATCCATGACGTAGCGCGGTCCGTGCTGCTTGAGAATTTTCTGCACGCCTCTGATGGTGTAGCCCTCGTTATAGAGCAGCAGGCGAATGCCTCGCAGAAGCGCAACATCCTCGGGCCGGTAATAGCGCCGGCCGCCGCCGCGCTTCATGGGCTTCAGATGAATGAACTTGGCTTCCCAGAAACGCAGCACATGCTTCGGCACTTCGAGCTCGTCAGCCACTTCGCTGATGGTGCGAAACGCCTCGGGCGCCTTATCCAACGCTCTTCCTCCTCGACGTCAAACTTGCGAGCTATTCGGCCGCTTTACGCCGCGACAGCGCATCGTTGATGCGCTGCTTCATGATGTTGCTGGCGCGGAACACGAGTACGCGTCTTGGCGTGATCGGAACTTCCTGGCCCGTCTTCGGGTTGCGGCCGATGCGCTGACCCTTGTCGCGAATGCCGAACGAGCCGAACGAAGACAACTTGACGGTATCTCCCCGCTCGAGACTCGCCACGATCTCGCGAAGCACGAGCTCGACGATCTCGGCGGATTCGTTCCGCGGCAAACCAACCTTCTGAAACACGGCCTCCGCCAGGTCGGCGCGTGTCAGTGTCTTCCCGCTCATTGTGCGTACGCTCCCCCAGTCGCGGGACTAATCAAGATGCTAATCGAGCGGGCGCGAAAGGGTCAATCTCTCACGCAATCAAATTCCTGATTTTGCGTCATATTCTGTCCGAGTGTGGCTTTCGGGTTACCACCGGATCAAAAGCGCGCCCCACGTGAATCCGCCCCCCATAGCCTCCAGCAGCACCAGATCGCCCCGCTTGATGCGTCCGTCGGCGACCCCCGTGCTCAAGGCCAAGGGTATAGAAGCCGCCGAGGTGTTCGCATGTTTATCGAGAGTAACGATTATACGTTCTGGGTTTAGTCCAAGTTTACGCGCAGCACCGTCCAAAATACGCTTGTTGGCCTGATGGGGTACGAACCAGTCGATATCGGAGGAACGATATCCGGCCTGTTCAAGCGTGGCGTCGATCACTTCGCTGATCTTGGTAACGGCATGGCGAAATACCTCTGGGCCATCCATGCGGACATGGCCAACCGTGCCGGTCGAGGAGGGTCCGCCATCGACATAGAGCTTGTCACGGTAGCGCCCATCGGACCTCAAGCAGGTGGCAAGGATACCCCGGTCGGTCAGGGCCCCGTTCAGCTTCTGGGCCTCGACCACCACGGCACCGGCCCCGTCGCCGAACAAGACGCAGGTCGAACGGTCCTTCCAATCGATGATGCGGGAGAAGACTTCGGCTCCGATCACCAGTGCGCGCTTGAACTGGCCGCTTTTCAGGTAATTATCGGCCGTGGCCAAGGCGAAAACGAAGCCCGAGCAGACCGCCTGCATGTCGAAGGCCGCGCCCTGGGTGATGCCGAGTTCGGCCTGAATGGTGACGGCGGTGGCGGGAAAAGTCTGGTCCGGGGTCGAGGTGGCGAGGATGATGAGGTCGATATCCTCGGGCGCCATGCCGGCGGCGTCCAGGGCCGCCCGCGCCGCAATCGCGCCCATGGTCGAGGTCAGCTCGCCTTCGGCGGCAATACGGCGCTCCTTGATGCCGGTCCGCGACGTGATCCAGCTGTCGGAGGTATCGACCATCTTGGCGATTTCGTCATTGGTGACGACACGCTCGGGCAGATACCCCCCGCACCCCTTGATCACTGTCCGGACTGCACTCAATTCACCCTACTCCCAAGCTTACGCTGCACCCTCGAGCTCCAATTTGGCATGGAAGCCGGTGATATCGCTGGCAAGGCGCTCGACCACGCCGCTTGACGCCATGTCGTAGGCGACATCGATGGCACATGCAAAGCCCGTGGCGTCGGTACCGCCATGGCTTTTGACGACGATGCCGTTTAGCCCAAGAAAAATGCCGCCATTCAGCTGACGCGGATCCATTTTCTCCTTGAGGGCGCGGAAAGCGCCCTGAGCCAGAACGGACCCGAGGCGCGCCAGGAGCGAGCGTCCCATGGCGGCCCGCAAATATGCGCCGATCTGCTTAGCCGTTCCTTCGGCCGTCTTCAAGGCGATGTTCCCGGTAAAGCCGTCGGTGACCACGACGTCGACGACCCCCTGTCCCACATCGTCCCCTTCAACGAAGCCGTGATAGCGGATGGGGAGCGGCGCCTCCTTCAACACGGCGTGGGCGGCCTTGATCTCCTCAACGCCCTTCACCTCCTCGACGCCGATATTGAGCAGACCGACCGATGGCTTTTCCATCCCGAACAGCGCACGCGCCAGCGCGGCACCCATCAGCGTGAACTCGACGAGCTGGCGTGAATCGGCGCCGACATTGGCGCCCACGTCGAGCACGACGCATTCGGCCTCGACGGTCGGCCAGATGGCGGCGATGGCCGGGCGGTCTACGCCCACGATGGTCTTCAGACAGAATTTGGCCATGGCCACGAGCGCGCCGGTATTGCCGGCCGACACCATGGCCGAGGCGTGCTTGTCGTGCACGGCCTCGAGCGCGAGCCACATGCTGGATTTCCAGCGGCCACGGCGCAGCGCCTGGCTCGGCTTGGCGTCCATGGCCACAGCCACATCGGTGTGGACGATCTCGGATTTCTTGGCGAGGGTCGGATGGGCGCTGAGCTCAGCCTCGATACGGGCCGCGTCGCCCACCAGGATGAAGCGGATGCCTGGATGGCGTATCAGCGCGAGCGCGGCAGCCGGGATGACCACGCTTGGTCCGTGGTCCCCGCCCATGGCGTCGAGCGCTATGGTGACTGGAGCACCCATTCTCCGTACCGATCTGGAAAGACGTCGCCTTTGGGATCACTAAGCCCATGGCAACCCCCGAAAACAAACCCGGATTAGACTTAAAAGCCTGCCGGTGACAACCGGATTTTGGCGCGTATTTGGCCCAATCAGCGGCGTTTCATCTCTTCCAAGGCCGCAAACGGGCCGCTCCCGGCGTCACGGTCCGGTTCCGCCCCTTGCGACCATTCGAAGCTGGCACCCTCCCGCTTGGGATATGGGTCGAGCGCCGTAGCCAGGCTCTCGTAGATCAGCGGGCCGAAATCGATCCGGCCATCGGCAATGGGTTCGGGCCAATCGAATGCTCCGGCGGAGTCTTCGGCGTTTTGCTCAAGCGCCTCGATCAGCGAAACCGGCCAGAACTCCGCCTCGACCGGCACGTCAAGGCTGGTCTCTACGGGATCGAGCGAGACGACGCAGGTCTGGGTCACGCGAGCCTTCAGACGACCGCTGAGATGCAAACGGCCGCCGCCGCCAGGACGAATCCGGTAGACGAAGGAGAGATCCTCCAGCGCCTTGAGATCGAGCAGAGTGGCGATGGCCGCCATCTCGCTCTTGGTGACCGCGATCTCGCCTTCGGCGCCGTATTCGATCTCGTCGACGCGCCGGGGGCGCGACAGCGGCGGCGTATCAGCGTCATTAGCCATGCAACCGATCTCCCAGCCTCTATTCAGAGGTCTCTGAAATCTGAGGAAAATTCACCTTTCCGGCAATCAGCCTGGAAATCTGTTGCGCCTCAAACTTTCGAACGACCTCCTTAAGATAGGGGGCCAGAGACTGAGCCGAAGCCACTGCGGCGTCGCCGTCGAGCGGCAGCGTCTCGGCAATGGTAGCGGCGAGTGCCTCGTCACCTTCGGCGAAAGCCGCCGCGTAGCTTTGCAGCAAGGCCGTGCTCGAAGCGGCGAGCCCCCTCATTTTTTTCGGGATGCTGAGATCGCCGACACCGATCTCCCGGAGTACCGTCTCCATGTCCGCGGTGAAAGTGTCCATGAGCTTCTGCGACAGGTAGAGCGCCTCGTCGTTACCCTGGCCTAAGCGATGCAGGACGGCGAACAGGTGCAGCGACAGCACCGAGAATCGACCTTCCAGGGTATCGGGAAGGCCAAACGCTTGGTAGAAAAGGGGAAGCCGCGCCTGCGCCACAATCGCGCCATAGAGTTTCTCTGCAGCTGCGCCGTTTCTGCGCCACGGAATCGGGTTCAAAGAAAGGGCCACCTTCGTCTAACTTTCCGCCGTTCTAGGCTCAAGCGGCAACAAGCACAGCACGTCAACGGGGTTCATCAAGGGTTGCCCAAAGTGAAGCCGGTCTCCTTCCGGGCCATGCTGCCCGCCTTTGCCGCGCTCGTGCTCGGTGCAGCCATGCTTGCGGCCTGCGGGGCTCAGATCGACCGGCATGGGCATGTATTCATGGATGTGGACCTCGATCAAATTGGGCCTGGCATGTCCAAGGAGGAAATCCAGACTGTGCTCGGCTCGCCCGACACGACCAGCGCCATCGGCGGCGACGCCTATTACTATATCTCGACCACACAGAAGACGATCGCCTTCCTCAAGCCTTACGAGATCGACCGGCAGGTGGTGGCGGTCTATTTCGACGGGAGCCAGAGCGTGAGGCAAGTCGCCCATTACGGGTTGAAGGACGGCATCGTGGTCAATTATTACAAAGGCGAGACGCCGGCCCGCGGCAAGGATCTGTCGTTCCTCGAGCAAATTTTCGGCGGTATCTCGCAGCGTAAGATGTTCAAGGACCAGAGAGGGGCGCCCGGCGCGAGCGGCATCCCGGGCATCTGACCTCTCTCTTGCCGCCCTATTGGTGGGCGAGCACCGCGAGCAACAGCAACGCCACGATATTGGTGATCTTGATCATCGGGTTCACGGCAGGCCCCGCGGTATCCTTGTAAGGATCGCCGACAGTGTCGCCGGTCACGGCTGCCTTGTGCGCTTCCGAGCCTTTGCCGCCGTAATGGCCGTCCTCGATATATTTCTTGGCGTTGTCCCAGGCCCCGCCTCCCGCCGTCATCGAGATGGCCACGAACAGGCCGGTAATGATGACGCCGAGCAGCATGGCGCCGAGCGCCGAGAAGGCCGCGCTCTTGCCGGCTATGGCGTTGATGATGAAGAAGAACACGATCGGCGACAGCACCGGCAGCAGCGACGGAACGATCATCTCCTTGATCGCCGCGCGGGTGAGAAGGTCGACCGCACGCCCGTAATCGGGCCGCTCGGTGCCCTTCATGATGCCGGGCTTCTCCTTGAACTGGCGGCGGACCTCCTCGACGATGGAGGAGGCGGCGCGGCCGACCGCGGTCATGGCGATGCCGCCGAACAGATAGGGCAGCAGCCCGCCGAGGAAGAGACCGACAACGACGTAGGGATTTGACAGGGAAAAGGTTGGATCGACACCGGCGAAATACGGGAATTGAGCGGCATTTGCCGCGAAATATTTGAGATCCTCGGTATAGGCCGCGAACAGCACCAGCGCGCCGAGCCCCGCCGAGCCGATGGCATAGCCCTTGGTCACCGCTTTGGTGGTGTTGCCCACGGCGTCGAGCGCGTCGGTGGTCTTGCGTGTCTCCCGCGGCAAGCCCGCCATCTCGGCGATGCCGCCGGCATTGTCAGTCACGGGTCCGAAGGCGTCGAGCGCCACGATCATGCCGGCCAGCGCCAGCATGGTGGTGACGGCGATGGCGATGCCGAAGGTTCCGGCCAGGATGTAGCTGACGATGATGCCGGCGGCGATCACCAGTGCCGGCAGCGCGGTCGCTTCCAGCGACACGGCGAGGCCCTGGATGACGTTGGTGCCATGGCCGGTGACGGAGGCCTTGGCGATCGAGTGCACCGGCCGGTAGTTCATACCGGTGTAATACTCGGTGATGACGATGATCAGCGCGGTGACGATCAACCCGACCACGCCGCACAGATAAAGCGACCAGCCGGTATAGGTCACATCCCCGACCTGCATCGCCGTGTCCATGCCGACCAGCCAGGCGGTGAGCGGCCATAGCAGGATGAGCGACAGCACGGCCGTGGCGATCACGCCTTTATAGAGCGCGCCCATGATCGACTGGCTCGGCCCGAGCCGCACGAAATACGTGCCGATGATCGAGGTGATCACACACACCGCGCCGATGGCGAGCGGGTAGATCATCATCTGCATCGCGCGTTCTTCGCCGACGCCGACGAAATAAATCGAGGCAAGCACCATGGTAGCGACGACGGTCACCACGTAGGTTTCGAACAAATCTGCCGCCATGCCGGCGCAATCACCGACATTGTCGCCGACATTGTCAGCGATGGTGGCCGGGTTGCGCGGATCGTCCTCGGGAATGCCGGCCTCGACCTTGCCGACGAGATCGCCGCCGACATCGGCACCCTTGGTGAAGATGCCGCCGCCGAGACGGGCGAAGATGGAGATCAGCGAGGCGCCGAAGCCGAGCGCCACCAGTGCGTCGATGACCGTGCGCGAGGTGGGGCTGTACCCTGCGAACTGGGTGAGGATGAGGAAATAGACCGAGACGCTGAGAAGAGCGAGGCCGGCCACCAGCAGACCGGTGATGGCTCCGGCGCGGAAGGCGAGGCTTAAGCCTTCGGCCAGTCCTTTGGTCGCGGCTTGCGCAGTACGGACATTGGCCCGCACCGAGACATGCATGCCGATATAGCCGGCGGCACCCGACAGCACCGCGCCGACGGCGAAGCCGATGGCCGGTGGGATGCCGAGCAGATAAGCGATTATGAAAAAGATCACCACGCCGACAATGGCGATCGTGGTGTATTGCCGGGCGAGATAGGCCTGCGCCCCTTCCTGGATGGCCGAGGCGATCTCCTGCATGCGGGGGGTGCCGGGGTCTGAGGCGAGAACCGCCCTGGTCGTCGCGATGCCATAGGCGATCGACAGCGCCCCGCAAGCAATGATGAGATAAAGAACCCAGGTCATGTCGGACTATCTCCGGTCGGCTCGGTTGGGAATTTGGGGGAATGCAGGCTACGGAAGGCGAGGCACGTCTCTAAGCGCCTGCCCTCTTGCCCCCGTGAGTGGCTGCTCAAGTGGGGCGGAAAATGCCAAAGTTATGGGCAGGACGCAACAGGCTGCGTGGAGCCAGCCGTAATAAGCAATGGAACGAGCTATGAGCACACAGGACCCGGTCGACCTTATCTTCGGGGGTATGGAAAAACTCGGCCCAGGAGGCTATGCTCATACTCTGCATGTCCTGCGTCTTCTTCCGAAAAACGAGTTTCACGTCATTGTTGATGCCGGTTGCGGTGCGGGCCGCCAGACAATGGTGCTGGCGAAGGAACTCGACACTCTCGTTCACGCCGTTGATTCACATGAGCCGTTCTTGAACGATCTGACGCGGCGAGCAGCGGAAGCTAGGATCGAGCGCCTTGTACAGACGCATTGCATGGATATGAAAGACATTCCGGACGTCTTTCAACACGTTGATCTGCTTTGGTCGGAAGGGGCTGCGTACAATATCGGCTTCGCCAACGCGCTGAAAACTTGGGCGCGAGCAATAGCCCCAGACGGTTTTGCCGTTGTGAGCGAACTGGCGTGGCTGCGCGAGCGGGTTCCGGATACGGCAAGAGAGTTCTTCCTATCCGGATACCCGGACATGCAGCACATTACCCAAAACATCACAGTCGCTGAAAACGCGGGCTACAACGTGCTCGACACCTATACGCTTCCTAGGGAGGCGTGGATTGACGGCTACTACGACATCCTCGAAACGCGCGCGCAAGCTTTTGTTGATCACTCAGACCCTTCGATCAGGAACTTCGCACGTGACACCGTCAAAGAGATCGAGATCTTCAAAACCGCTGAAGATAGCTACGGCTATGTTTTTTATATGCTGCAACGCGCCTGAACCCGAACAAGCAGGGTGGAATCGCGCTTGCGGGAGGACGTCGGTCACGCGCACGACCCGACAATCCATTCCATTGGCGCTTCGATTTGCTGAGCCGTAATGGCATGGATGCCGGGTCAAATGCGGGTATGTCGAAAGCCGTTATCCAAAGTGGGAGAAGCCCTTGCGGGTGAGCGTGAGGGGGGCGCCATCGGGGCCGATCACGCGGATTTTGTCCCCTCCCCCTTCGATGCGGCCGAACATGGTGAGGCTCGTGCCCTTGGCTTTAGCCGCTGCCTCGAAATCGGCGGCGCTCGTCTCCGGCACCGCCGCCACGATCTCGTAATCGTCGCCGGCGGTGATCATGGCTTCGAGCAGCTCAGGCGCGCGGGCGAGTGCTTTTCGTGCGGCGGGCGAGAACGGCACGCGCGATGTCTCGATCACCGCGCCAACATGGGAGACCTTGGCGAGTTTTTCGGTATCGAGAACCAGTCCGTCCGAGACGTCGATGGCACCTTGCGCAAAATTGCGGATCAGCAGCACGAGGCCGGTGCGCGGTTGAGGCCGCCGATAGCGGGCGACGAGAAAGTCCACGTCCTCGTCGGACAAATCCCAGGACCGTGCGAGTGCAGGCTCCTTGAGCAGGCGAAGCCCGAGATACGCGTCGCCGATCGTGCCGCTGACATAGAGCCGGTCGTTCGCTTTCGCTCCGTGCCGCAACACGGCATGGCCGTGCGTCACCAGGCCGAGCGCGGTGATGGTGATCGTCAAGGGGCCCGGCGAGGCCGTGGTGTCGCCGCCGACCAACGCGATGCCGGTCTTCTCTTGCAGTGTGCGCAGCCCCGAGGCAAAGCCTTCGAACCAGGCGGGAGAGGTTTCGCGCGGCACCGCCAGCGACAAGAGATAAGCGTAGCCGCGCGCGCCCTTGGCGGTGAGGTCCGAAAGATTGACCGACAGGGCCTTGTAACCGATGGAGTCGGGCGGATCGCCGGGCAAGAAATGCACGCCTTCGACAAGCGTGTCGCAGGTGGCGACCAGCTCATAGCCCTCAGAGATGAGCAGCACCGCGGCGTCGTCGCGCAAGCCGAGCGCCGCCTTGTCGGTGGCGAGCGGCGCGAAATAGCGCGCGATGATGTCGAACTCGCCAAGCCCCTCGCCCTTGGCGCGCGCGCCATCGTCAACCATCGGTGGAGCCCTGCGCTGCGAATTTATGCGGCCTGATCTTGTGGCCGAGCTTGTCGAGGACGCCGTTCACGACCTTTGGCTCGTCGCCGGCGAAGAAGGCGTGCGCGATATCGACATATTCGGTGATCACCACGCGCCCCGGCACGTCGTCGCGGAACATCAGCTCGTAGACGCCCGCGCGCAGGATGGCGCGGAGGATCGAATCGACGCGGGTCAGCCGCCAACCCTCTGCCAGCTGCTGGTCGATCAAGGGATCGATCTCGAGCTGCTCCCGCACCACGCCTTCGATGAGGTCGCGAAAGAAAGCGGCCTCCGCATCCGCGTATTGGCAGTCCTCGATCTGCTTGCCGAGGCGATAGGCCTCGAACTCGGCGATCACGTCGGTGAGGTCGATGCCTGTCATGTCCATCTGATAGAGGGCCTGCACCGCGGCGATGCGCGCGGCGCTGCGTGAAGCGGCGCGATTTTGGGGTTTGACGGGTTCGGCCATAGCGGCTAGCGCCGGCTCGCCGAGGAGAAATGCTGTTCGAGCTGCATCAATGTGAGGCAGGCGCGCGCGGCGTCGCCGCCTTTGTTGCGTCCATCGACGCTCGCCCGTTCCCAGGCCTGCTCGCGGCTGTCGCAGGTCAAGATGCCGAAGCCGATCGGTACGGCATGCTGCACGGCGAGCTGATGCAGGCCGGCGGCCGATTCCCGCGCCACGATGTCGTAATGGGTGGTCTCGCCGCGGATCACGCAGCCAAGCGCGATGCAGCCGCGATGCCGCCCGGCCCGGCCGACAAAGCCGTTGGCGAGCGCGAGGCTGAGCGCCAAGGCGATTTCCAGCGAGCCCGGCACGGCCAGCCGCTCATAGGCCATCTGATGGGAGTCGAGCTCGGCGATGGCGCCGCGGGCGAGCTCGTCGGCGATGTCCTCATAGAAGCGCGCCTCGATGATGAGGACCGAACGTGGGCCTTTGCGGGCCATCCTCTACTCCAAGCTCCGGTGGCCGGCCACTTTCAAGCCATAACCTTCAAGACCAACGATCTTGCGCGCCGGAGAGTTCGAGAGCAGCACCATCTCGCGCACACCGAGATCAAGCAGGATCTGGGCGCCGATACCGTATTCGATCAGCCGCTGCTGGCCCCCTGCTTCCGTCCCAAGCCGCGCCGAGATGGCATCGGGCCGCGATTCACGGATCAGCACGATCACGCCGCGCCCCTCGGTCCCGATAATGTCCATGGCCTTATGTACCAAGGTCTCGCGATGGCCACCCGAGGCGAACACGTCGTCGAGCGTATTCAAGGCATGCACGCGCACCAGCACGGGCTCGCCGGAAGCGACATCACCCTTGACCAGCGCCACGTGCTCGGCCGGATCGACGGTGGTGGCATAGACCTTGAGTTCGAAGGCGCCGCCATAGGCGCTGTCGAGCCTAGTCTCGGCCACGACCTTGACCAGATGGTCGTAGCGCAGCCGGTAGGCGATCAGGTCGGCGATAGTGCCGATCTTGAGTCCATGCGCCTGCGCGAAGGCGATCAGATCGGGCAGCCGCGCCATGGTGCCGTCGTCGTTCATGATCTCGCAGATCACGGCCGCCGGATAGAGACCGGCGAGGCGCGCGAGGTCCACCGCCGCCTCGGTATGTCCGGCGCGCACCAGCACGCCGCCGTCCTTGGCCACCAGCGGAAACACATGGCCGGGGGTCATGATGTCACGATAGTCCTTGGTCGGATCGATGGCGACCGAGATGGTGTGCGCGCGATCATGCGCCGAGATGCCGGTCGAGACCCCTTCACGAGCCTCGATCGACACGGTGAAGGCGGTGGTATGGCGCGATCGGTTCGAGCGTGACATCAGCTCGAGATGCAGCTGCTTGGCGCGCTCGGGCGTGAGCGCGAGGCAGATCAGCCCGCGGCCATGCTTGGCCATGAAGTTGATGGCGTCGGGCGTGGCCATCTGCGCCGGGATGATGAGGTCACCCTCGTTCTCCCGCTCCTCGGCATCCACCAGAATGAACATGCGGCCGTTGCGCGCGTCCTCGATCACCTCCTCGATAGGCGAGAGGAATTGATGATGGCGGGTCTCGCCCGATGTCTTGCTCAGAGCGGTCACGGGAGGCGGCCTTCATGTTGCGCCAAGCGTGCGACGTAGCGCGCCAGAATATCGACTTCAAGGTTTACCAGATCGCCGGGGCCAAGGTCTCCCCATGTCGTGTGCGACAGAGTGTAGGGGATAATGTTCACGCCGAAGCGGAGGCCCTCGACATCGTTAACGGTGAGCGAGACGCCGTTGAGCGCCACGGCGCCTTTGGGGGCGATAAAGCGGGCCAAGTCGGCTGGCGCCTCCAGCACAAATCTGACGCTGTCGCCATCGACGGCGGCGGCAAAGATCCTGGCACGCCCGTCGATATGCCCGGTGACGAGATGGCCGCCCAGCGCATCGCCCAAGGTCAGCGCGCGTTCCAGATTGATGCGGCGCCCTTCCTGCCAGTCGCCGAGCGTGGTGCGGGCCAGAGTCTCGTTGGAGGCCTCGACGGTGAACATTGCGCCTTGTTTTGCCTTGCCAACGTCGACGAGGGTGAGGCAGCAGCCGTCGCAAGCGAGCGACGCGCCCTCCTCCAGGCTCTTGCGCTTGAATGGGGAGGCGATGCTGAAGCGCGCGCCGTCCCGCTCGACAAGCGTGCCTATGAAGCTGACAAGGCCAGTGAACATTTACGATTCCGCCGCCACCACGTCATCCGGTCGGGACCGAACGTGCGTGAACGAATTTGCTGAAAATCGCCGCTTGCGGTGAGCCGGTCGAGCCCGTCGCTGGCGAAGGGCATCAACGCGCCGTCGCCCGCCGGTCGCGGCCCCTGATAGACCACCGCCTCGTCAACGAGATCGGCGTCGAGAAAGGCGCGCGACACCTGTGGACCGCCTTCGACCAGCACGCTTGTGATGCCGCGCTCGGCGAGCTTCTCCAGAGCGTGTTGAAGGGCGAGCATCCCGTCGGTATCGACCGGGACCGGGACCATCTCGGCGCCGCGTTCCTGCAATGCCGAGGCATTGGGATGAGATTCGCCGGCGGCGCAGACGAGCCAGACTGGCACCATGACATCGTCGAAGATCTGCGCCCCGGGCGGCGTGCGCAGGCGCCGATCCAGCACCACGCGCACCGGCGAGTGGCACGACATGCCGGGCAGGCGGCAGGTGAGGTTCGGATTGTCGGCGAGGACGGTGCCGCGGCCGACCAGGATGGCGTCGCTCCGTGCGCGCAGGAGATGCGCGTGGGCGCGGGCGTCGGGTCCGGTGATCCACACCGGCACCCCCTTGCCTCTCGGCATCAGGCCGTCGGCGCCGACCGCGATCTTGAGCGTCACCGCAGGACGCCCAAGCATCACGCGGATGAGATGGCCAAGCGTGATCTCGACGGCCTCGGCGGCCATGACGCCTTCGGTGACCTTGATGCCGGCCTCCTTGAGGCGCTCGATCCCGCGCCCCGACGTGCGCGGATCGGGGTCGCGCAGGGCGATGACCACGCGCTTAGGTTTCGCCGCGACGATGGCGTCGGCGCAGGCTGTGTCGCGTCCCTCATGGGCGCAAGGCTCAAGCGTGACATAGACGGTCGCGCCTTCGGCCTTAGCGCCCGCGCGCTCAAGCGCGATGGCTTCGGCATGGGGACGTCCGCCAGGCGCCGTCCAGCCGCGCCCGACGATCTCACCCGATGTCGCTACCACCACACAGCCGACCGACGGGTTCGGCCAGGTGAGGCCAAGCCCGCGCCGGGCAAGGCCAAGCGCCTGCGCCATATGCTCCTTGTCGCGTGCGCTCATCGGCAGATTCTTGGCTCTGACTAGTCTTCGGCGGCAGCGGCCGCCTTCTTGGGCGCATCTTCGGAAGGTTCGCCGCCGGCCAGCTCGCCTAGCAGCGCCTCGAAGTCCTTGGCCTCGCGGAAATTCTTGTACACGGAGGCAAAGCGCACATAGGCGACATCGTCGAGATTTTTAAGGGCTTCCATCACCAGGCGGCCGATGGTCTCGGAGTTGATGTCGTTCTCGCCCATGTTCTCCAGCCGGCGCACGATGCCGCTCACCATGCGCTCGATGCGCTCCGGATCGACCGGGCGCTTGCGCAGCGCAATCTGTACCGATCGCATCAGCTTGTCGCGGTCGAAGGGCGTGCGACGGCCAGACCGCTTGACCACGGTCAACTCGCGCAACTGCACCCGCTCGAAAGTGGTGAAACGGCCGCCGCAATCTGCGCACACGCGGCGGCGCCTGATCGTGGTGTGGTCCTCGCTAGGACGCGAGTCCTTCACTTGCGTGTTGGTGCTGTTGCAATAGGGGCATCGCATGAGCGAGCGCCCTCCCCTTCCTCACCGCCACTCGTCGCGCATCACCGATAGATGGGAAAGCGCTCGCACAGCGCGATGGCGCGCTCCTTGACGCTCTGTTCCACGGCTTTGTTGCCCTCGTCGCCATTGGCGGCAAGGCCGTCAAGCACCTCAATGATCATGCCGCCGATGGTCTGAAACTCGGTAATGCCGAAACCGCGCGTGGTCCCGGCGGGCGAGCCCAAGCGGATACCCGAAGTGACCGCGGGTCTCTCGGGATCGAATGGCACGCCGTTCTTGTTGCAGGTGATGTTGGCGCGGCCGAGCGCGATCTCAGCCGCCTTGCCAGTCAGCTTCTTGGGCCTGAGGTCGACCAGCATCAGATGCGTGTCGGTGCCGCCCGAGACTAGCGCGGCGCCGCCCTTGACCAGGGTCTCGCCGAGCGCCTTGGCGTTGTCGATGACGTTCTTGGCGTAGAGCTTGAACTCGGGCTTGAGCGCCTCGCCGAAGGCGACGGCCTTGGCGGCGATGATATGCATCAAGGGCCCGCCCTGCAGGCCGGGGAACAGCGCGGAGTTGATCTTCTTGCCGATCTCCTCGTCGTTGGAGAGCACCATGCCGGCGCGCGGCCCGCGCAGCGTCTTGTGCGTGGTGGTGGTGACAACGTGTGCATGCGGCAGCGGGCTCGGATGAAGCCCCGCGGCGACCAGCCCGGCGAAATGGGCCATGTCGACCATGAGATACGCGCCGACGGAATCGGCGATCTCGCGGAACCTCTTGAAGTTGATGATGCGTGGATAGGCCGAGCCGCCAGCGATGATAAGAGCGGGCTTGTGCTCCTTCGCCAGGCGCTCGACCTCTTCATAGTCGATGCGGTTGTCGTCCTGACGCACCCCATACTGCACGGCGTTGAACCATTTGCCGGACAGATTGGGCGGCGCGCCGTGGGTGAGGTGGCCGCCATGCGCGAGCGACATGCCGAGAACGGTGTCGCCCGGCTTGATCAGCGCCAGCATTACCGACTGGTTGGCCTGGCTGCCCGAATGGGGCTGGACGTTGGCGAAGCTGCAGTTGAACAGCCGCTTGGCCCGGTCGATGGCCAGCTGCTCGACCACGTCGACATATTGGCAGCCGCCGTAATAGCGCCGGCCCGGATAGCCTTCGGCATATTTGTTGGTGAGCAGAGTGCCCGCGGCTTCGAGCACCGCGTTGGAGACGATGTTCTCCGAAGCGATCAGCTCGATCTCGTATTGCTGACGGTCGAGCTCGCGCTCTATCGCGTCCCAGACCTCGGGGTCCGCGTCCTCCAGATGCTTGGTGAAGAAGTCGCTTCCGCTCGCCTCGGCACGCCTCGCATCACTTGCCGTCATGCTACCGCTCCTCGAACTCTGACTGCCCGCTTAGCCAAAGGGGGCGCTTGCCCCGCCTGCTTCTCCTTGCGAGGCGCACCTCAACCATCCGGCCCGCTCTACCACATGTCGCGCGGGCGCGCCAGCAACACCCAAGCCATGGGCGGCTTATCGTGAGAGTTTGGCGGTGCTAAGAGGGATCAGAAGGTCGAGGCTGCGACGGCGCCGCTGTCATGGCCGTAGATATCGGGCCGGAATTGTACCTGCCCGTCGGGCGTGCCCCAGGCGCTGACATAGGTGATAAAGACCGGCACAGGCCTTGCCACCTTCACGTCGAGCTGCTCCCGGCTCTGCTTCATGTGATGAATGCGGTTGATGTCCCAGCCGGGATTGTCGCGCAGGATCCAGGCGACGAGCTGCTCGACCTTGTTCACGCGCACGCAGCCCGAGCTTTCGAATCGCACCGCCTGGCCGAACAGGCCCTTGAGCGGCGTGTCGTGGAGATACACGGCGTCCTTGTTTGGGAAGTTGATCTTCACGAAGCCGAGGGAGTTCTCCTCCCATGGAAGCTGCCGGAAACTGTAGTTGTAAACTTCGGGGTTGTTCCAATCTATCTGCTGCGGGTGAATCGGATTGCCGGCCCGGTCGAAGGCTTGCATGCGATACGCGGCAAGCATGTCCTGGCCCCGGCTAGCGAACAGCCGGCCCTTGGGCACCAGATCCTTTTGCACGATGCTCTTCGGCACGTTCCAATAGGGATTGAAATTGATCTCATGGATGCGACTGGAGAGTTCGGGTGTCGGGCGGTCGATCTTGCCGACCACCGCGGCGTTTCGCATGATCACCTGGCCGCTATCGACGGCCTCGACTTGTGCAGCCGGAATATTGACCACCACATAGCGGCTACCCGTGTTGGCGGAGAGGCTCTGTAGCCGCTTCAAATTGGTCTGGAGCTGCGCGAGCCGGAAGCTCGCCGGCATGTTCAGCCCTTCCACCATGGCCTTGGAGTCGATGACGCCGGTCGGCGGCAGGCCGTGCCGCAATTGGAATTTCTTCAATGCGGCGACGACACCGGCATCGTACTCGCCGGGTATGCTCCTGCCGACGAGGTCGCCGCTGATCTCAAGTCGCCGCTGCAAGGTCGCGACATCCTGGCCGCGCATGCCGGGCTTCATCACCTTGGGCGGGATCATGGGCCAGCCGCCTTGTGCGACGATGGCCTTATATTTCTCGATCGCCGCCTTGGTCGCGGCGATGTTCCGGCTCGACAGCGTCGGCGTGCCGAGCGCCGGATTGGTGATCATGTAGGCTTCGGGATCGTTGGCCGGCAGTTCAGACGCACCCGGTTTGGCGGTCGGGTCGTTCAATCCGCGATTGCCGCCGAAGAAGCCGCCACCACCGGAGTCTTGATTATTTCTACCGGTCAGCCACGAGAAGGGGCCCGCGCTCGAAGGAGCGACGCTGGACATGAGGAAGCCCGCGACCAATCCCGCCGTGGCGAGAATGGCCCCGCTCCTCAATCCATAAGGCAATATCGGCATTTGCCGCTCCCCGTCTGTTGCGGCCTCAATCCCTGATCGACTATAGGCGCTTTGCCTTTGCCGCTCTACTCGTATTCGCAGCCGGAACTTGGTCTTTTCCGTCACAATTCGTTCAACGGCCAAGGATTTTCCAAATGCGTGTCTGGGCAGCAAGGCATGTTACGCCGCGAACAATTAAACAAAAGCTTTACCATGCGAATCGCGACGTAGAGATGATCCCGCGCCTCACATTCGAGACTAGGCGGGGAATGGGGCGATTTTGGGCGCATAGACGAGCCCCGGCGGTCGCAAAACTACCGGGGCTCGAGGCTCACGGGTTGATTGGCGTGTTTAGAGCTGGAAACGGATCTGATCGGTCCAGAAGCGCTCGAGGCGGCCCATGGCTTTGTTCATGGTCTCAAGCTCGCTTCCGCCGAGGCCGCCGACCTGCGGCAAGGACCTGAGCTGGCGCTGGAACAGCCCGTCAACCACCTTGCACACCTCCTGCCCTTTTTCGGTGAGCTTGACGCGCACCGAGCGGCGATCGGTGGTCGAACGCTGATGATGGATAAAGCTGGCATCGACCAGCTTCTTGAGATTGTACGAGACGTTGGAGCCGAGATAGCAGCCACGGCTGGTCAGCTCGCCTGCGGTCAATTCGGCATCGCCGACATGATAGAGCATAAGAGCCTGCACACCGTTGACGTCGTCGCGGCCCAAGCGGTCGAACTCGTCCTTGACCACGTCGAGCAGCAACCGGTGCAGACGCTCGATGAACTTCAAGGAACTCAGATAGCGGCCCTTGAGGTCTTCAGCCTCATCATGGCGCGCATTCGGCTCAATACGCAGAACTGCACTCATCGCCTACCCCCGTTAGTTTTTATTAATCCCGACTTGGGCGTGACTATAGGCGCGGCGACCTAAGATCCGCTTAAGCGACACGCTTAAGATTGGCTGAAAGCCGAGTCTTACGGTCTTGGTTTATTGCTGGTTATTTTGTGCCGTCTCGTTCAGCACGAGCTCGTCCTCGACCGGCGTCGTGAACATGCGCTCGATGTCGCTGTCGTCGACGGCGGCGAGCGTGTCGGGGTTCCATTGCGGCACACGTCCCTTGCCGGCGATGCGTGCGGCGATCCCCTCGCGGTAATCGGGTCGCGCGACGAGATGCGAGGCGAGACGAAATTCGAGACGCAACGCATCGGCGAGATCGAGAGACTTGCCGCGCTGCATCTGCGCGAAGGCGACTTTCAGCGACGTCGGCGATTTCTCGCGCAAGGTCGCCGCGGTTTCTTGTGCCCAGGATTTGTCCTCGCCACGTTCGGCGTCGAGCCGCACAAGAATTTCCTCGACCGACGGCGCCGAGAAGATGCGATTGATGGCAGGGGTGAATCGCACGATCTCCCCTTCGCCGGGGTCACGATGCAGTCCGTCAAGCAGACGGTCGATCGGATGGTTGTCGCTCAGCGCATCCTTGATCACGTCGAAATGCGCCGACGGAATGTAATGGCTGACGAGTTTCAGGCGAAAGGCATCGGCGGGGCCGATGACGCGCCCAGTCAGCGCGAGATAGAGCCCGGTCCAACCGAGCAGACGCGGCAGGAAATAGGTTCCGCCAATGTCTGGGAGAAAACCGATGCCGACTTGAGGCATGGCGAAGCGGTATCCCTCTCCCGCCACGCAATGCGTGCCGTAAAGCGTGATGCCGATGCCACCGCCGAAGGCGAGACCGTTGATCAGCGGCACGTTCGGTCTGATGAACTTCTCAAGCACCCAGACATGCGTGTAGGCGGCGCGATAGAACTCACGGATCGCTTGCAGGGCCCCCTGCTCGCTCAGTTCATGCAGCACTTTGAGGTCGCCGCCGCTGGAGAATACGGTCGGGTGGGCCGACTGCATCACCACACCGTAAATATGCGACGCGGGCGCCCAGAGCCGGTATTGTGCGCTGAGCGCCTCGAACATTTCCCGGGAGAGCGCGTTGAGACGGGACGGACGGTTCAGCGTCACCACGCCTGCGCGCTCGATTTCCTCGAAAGTGATGCCAAGCCCCTCGGACAAACGCGTTGCCCCCTGCTCGAAAACGTCCCAAAATCAGCCCCGAAAGGCTGGGGGGCAGCTAGCACCCAATTGGTGAAATCACAAGCTTTGCCAAGGAGGCAGTGAGGCTCGCATGAAGCTCGATCCCCGCGCCCCGCTGGTCTTTGCCTTGGCGGTGACCCTGCCGGCCTTGGGGTTCGCCCTTACCGACACCGTTCCGTTGCCCGAGCGCAATCCGGAGCGGGCGACAAAGACGGCAGAGCAAGAGACCACCGAGCCAGGCGAAGCGCCTACCCTTCCTTGGTTGAACAGCAAGGTCGTGGAGGCGAGAGCCGAATGCGACAAGCTGCTCACCGAGATGGCTGTCGAGTACGAGATGCTGCCGCCGATCAGGAGAGGCATATGCGGCACGCCGGCGCCGATCCGCGTCAAATCGATCGGCAGCAATCCTAAGGTCACGATCTCTCCGCCGGCCATCATCAATTGCAAGCTGGCGGCCGGTCTTAACGAGTGGCTGAAGGAAAAGGTACAGCCCGAAGCCATGAAGATTTTCGGTCACCCGGTGGTGAGGCTGCGCAATGCCGCCTCTTATGCCTGCCGCAACCGCAACAGCAACCCGAACGGCGTTCTGAGCGAGCACGCGCGGGCCAATGCACTCGACATTTCCGAGTTCACGCTTGAAACGGGTGTGCTCGTCACCGTGCTCGATAGCTGGCCGCGCGTCTATGTCGCCCCTGTGCCGCCTCTGCCTGAACCGAATCCGGTGCGGCTTGCCGAGGCGACGGGATCCGTGTCGCCGGCTTTCGCTGCAAGCTCCGCGCTGCCGCTCAAGCCGCGTCTCTCCCCGGTCTCGCATGTCAGAGTCCTGATTGGTAACACCACCGAGGTCACCAAGATCAGGGTCAATCCCTTCGTCGTGGCCACGCCGTCACCGCCTCCCGTGTTGGCCACACCGGCTCTCCTCGCGCCGCCTGAACCGCCACAACCGCTAAAGCCGCGCCCCGAACATAAAAGTGCGTTTGTCCGGACGATTTACGCTGAGGCCTGCAAGAATTTCGGCACCACGCTCGGGCCCGGTGCCGATGCGGCCCACCGCAATCATTTCCATTTCGATATGAAGTATCGCCGCTCGGGTTATTGCCGGTAGCTTAGGCTAGAAACCCTGTTTACCGCATGTGTTGGCACCAGACGCCGCCTGGTGCTAGCTTGCCGCCACTTCGACGGAATTTACATGGCGGACCCCATGGCATTTCCCAAAGGCAAAGCAGTTTCCCTGCGCACCGAGCGGGCCAAGCGCGCCGGCAAGACAGCCGACAGCACGCGGCCCGGCTATCCGGCGACGCGGCTCAGGCGCAACCGCCGGGCCGACTGGTCGCGCCGCCTGGTGCGCGGAACGCAGCTCACCGTCGACGATCTCATCTGGCCGCTCTTTCTCATCGAGGGCGAACGGGTGAAGAGCCCCGTGGCTTCGATGCCGGGCGTGGAGCGTCTTAGCGTCGATCTCGCGGTCAGGGCGGCGGAAGAGGCGGCCAAGCTCGGGCTACCGGCCATCGCGCTATTTCCCAATACCGAGCCTGCGCTGCGCGACGAGCAGGCGAGCGAAGCGCTCAATCCCGGCAATCTCGTGTGCCGCGCGGTTCGCGCCATTAAGAAAGAGGTGCCGGAGATCGGCATCATCTGCGACGTGGCGCTCGATCCTTACACCAGTCACGGCCATGACGGGCTGCTGATCGACGGCGAGATCGACAACGACCGCACCATCGAGATGCTCATCAGCCAGGCCCTGGTGCAGGCCGAAGCCGGCTGCGACATACTCGCGCCGTCCGACATGATGGATGGGCGCATCGGCGCTATCCGTGCGGCGCTCGAGGAGAACGGTTTCATCACGACGCAGATCCTGAGCTATGCCGCGAAATATGCGTCGGCCTTCTACGGGCCGTTCCGCGACGCGGTGGGCTCGGGCGCGAGGCTGCACGGCGACAAGCTGAGCTACCAGATGGACCCGGCCAACGGCTCGGAAGCGCTGCGCGAAGTTGCGCTCGACATCGCCGAAGGCGCCGACATGGTGATGGTCAAGCCCGGGCTTGCTTATCTCGACATCGTGTGGCGGGTGAAGGAAGCCTTCAGGCTCCCGACCTTCGTCTATCAAGTGTCGGGCGAGTATTCGATGATCATGGGCGCTGCCGAGCGCGGCTGGCTCGACAAGGACCGCGTGGTCATGGAAAGCCTCATCGCCTGCAAGCGCGCCGGCGCCGATGCCGTGCTCACCTATTTCGCCCGCGACGCGGCAAAGCTGCTCAAGGCTCAAGCCTAATTCGTGACCCTAACGGTGCGGAAGATCACCCGCGCGTCCTTCTGCTTGTCGAAATTGTCGCCGGAAAGACCGAAGCGCCAGCCGCCTTTCGGCGCTTGGCCGCGCAGCTCGCGCACTTTGGTGCCGTTGATGAAGAAGGCGACCTTGTTGCCGTCGGCCTTGACCCGCAGCGTGTTGGCGGCGCCCGGCGCACGATTGATCGCCGGGGATTCGACATTGGCGGCGATGGTGCCGAGCCATTTGCCGTCCTGCTTGCGCGCGATCCAGAAGCGGCCGTTGTTGAGCACGCCGAACTGGAAATAGGTCTTGTTGTTTTCGCCCCAAAACAGAAGGCCGGCGCCGAGCACCGGCTGTTCGCCCTCCGGCCACACCGCGTCGGAGCAGATATCGGCGTTCTCCACCATGAAGGTGACGTTGAGGTTGGATTGCATGTCGTCGGGCGCGAGCTTGAAGGTGAACGCGCCGTCCTTCACATCGACACTGTCCTTGACCGACCAGCCGCCAGTGTCGTCGCCGAAGCGGTCCTCGAAGATCACCTCCTGCCCCTGGCATGCGGCCGCGTGGCCTGCCGGAACGGTCAGCAATGCAATCGAGACCGCAAGCAAAAACAACACTCTACTCATAGACTGGTCCCCGTTCGCGTGGCCTCGTCCGTATCGCCCAGGCGAAAATCCTTATCGCGTCACCCGGGCCTCGGCAACCTAAGCCCTGCCCGAGACGTTTCCTGTTACGATGCCTATCGGTATTCTGGAGTTCCGCCAGCTTGTTTGCAGGCTGCGCCATCACCATCTAGCGCGCGAAGGGTATCCTCGCCCGAATGGAGACCGCGATGAACGAGCTTGAGCCCCGCACGCAGCCTGTCCGCACGGATTTCGTGGATCAGCCGCATGCCTACGATCCGGTCACGCAACCGCAGCTCTTCCAGGGCGTGATTCGCAAGCGCTTCTTTGCCTTCATCGTCGACGCCATCATCATCGCCATCCTGTGGGCCATCGCTGTTGTCGTGGTCGCCATACTCGGCGTTCTCACTCTAGGCCTCGCCTGGCTCCTGTTCGGTCTCGTGTTCCCCGCCGTGGGTCTCGGCTACAACGCCTTCACCATTGGCGGACCGAATTCCGCCACCATCGGCCAGCGGATGATGGGGCTTGAGGTGCGCATGTGGTACGGCGGCAAGGTCACGTCTCTCATCGCCGCCTTCCATGCGCTGCTGTTCTGGCTGTCGCTGGTGATCTTCGTCCCCATCCTGCTGTGGTGCTTCTTCGATCAGCGCAAGCGCTGCCTGCACGACATTCTGGCGGGTGTCGTGGTGATAAACCGGCCGTAATTTTGAGTGATTCCAAGTTTTGCCGGGGCGGGCTTCACGCATTGCGCTTGTCGCCCCCAATCAACTAAGCTTGCCGGCAATGGCTTGGATTCGTTTCAGGTCGGCAGCCCGTGACAGAGCATAAGAGCAACTTTCCCGAGTTCTACATTACCGCGCCGCAGCCTTGTCCCTATCTCCCCGGGCGGCTCGAGCGGAAGCTGTTCACGCATCTTACGCGGGACAAGCCACGCTTCCTCATCGACAATCTCTTGAAGGGCGGGTTCCGGCGCAGCCAGAACATCGCCTATATGCCTTATTGCGATGCCTGCTCGGCCTGCGTGCCGGTGCGCATCGTCGTGAGCGAGTTCACGCCGAGTCGCTCGCTCCGGCGCATTGCCCGCGTCAACCGCGATCTCGTGGCGATCCGCGTGCGCCCGGCGCCAAGCTCTGAGCAATATTCGCTGTTCCGAAGCTATATCGATGCCCGTCATGCCGATGGCGGCATGGCCGAAATGTCGGTGCTCGATTATTCGCTGATGGTCGAGGACAGCGTGGTCGAGACTTTCGTCACCGAATACCGGGTGAAGCCTGACCCCGAGGGCGACGGCTCCTCGCCGCTCATTGCTGTGTCGCTATGCGACCGGCTGAGCGACGGCGTCTCCATGGTGTACAGCTTCTACGATCCCGCTCAGTCCGCGCGCAGCCTTGGCACTTACATGATCCTCGATCATATCGATCATGCTCACGCCCAAGGCCATCCCTTCGTCTATCTCGGCTATTGGATCGAGGGCTCGCGCAAGATGAACTACAAGAACCGCTTCCAGCCGCAGGAGCGCCTCACGTCCAAGGGCTGGATACGCACGATCAGCGATTACTGATCGCTGAAGCGTGGGCCGAACTTGCCTGACTTTGGAAAGCCCTTGGGCGGCAGGCGGCCGGCCTGGGCGCGGGCGCCCCACCAATCCCTGAGTTCCGTTAGTACGAAGCTACGGCCCGCGGAGTCGGTGTAGGTGAGGCCTTCCTTCTTGGCGAAGACCTTGGCGTCGGCGAGGCCGCCGTCCTTGTAGCGCTGAATCCTGACGCCTTTGCCGCGCGGCATCTCGGGCAGTTCCTTCAGCGGGAATAGTAGGAGCTTACGATTCTCGCCGATAACGGCGACGCTGTCGCCTTCGACCGGCGCGCACACGGCGCCTTCGGCCCCCGCGGTCACGTTCAACACCTGCTTGCCCTTGCGCGTCTGGGCCAGGACCTCGTCCTCGGCGACGATGAAACCGTGCCCGCTGGTCGAGGCGACGAGCAGCTTGCGACCCGGCTCATGCACGAACAGCTCGACGGCGTCGGCCGCCTCTTCGATGTCGATCATCAGGCGGAAGGGCTCGCCATGACCCCTGCCCCCCGGCAGCTTGTCGGCGCCGAGCGAATAGAAGCGGCCATTGGTGGCGTACAGCAGCAGCGTGTCGGTAGTCTGCGCCTTGACGAAGCGCTTGAGCTTGTCGCCCTCCTTGAAGGTGAGGCTCCCGGGCGCCGTCTGATGGCCCTTGATGGCGCGGATCCAGCCCTTCTCCGACAGCACGATCGTCACCGGCTCCTTCTCGATCATCGCCTCGGCGAGCTCGGACTCCACGCCCTCCGGCGCTTCGGCGAAGCTCGTGCGGCGCTTGCCGAGCTCGGTCTTCCGACCGAACTGGTCTTTCAGCGCCTTGATCTCGTCCGAGATGTGTTTCCACTGCCTGTCCTTCGAGGCGAGCAGGGACTTCAGCGCCGCGCGCTCCTTGGTCAGGCTGTCGTGCTCGCGCCTGATCTCCATCTCTTCGAGCTTGCGCAGGGCGCGCAGCCGCATGTTGAGAATGGCCTCGGCCTGCACGTCAGTGAGCTTGAACGCTTTCATTAATGCGGGCTTCGGCTCGTCCTTCTCCCGGATGATTTTGATCACCTTATCGAGATTGAGATAGACGATGAGATAGCCGGCGAGCACTTCGAGCCGGTGGTCGATCTTGGCGAGCCTGTGCTTCGAGCGGCGGACCAGAACGACCTGGCGGTGGTCGAGCCATTCGCGCAGGACCTGCCGCAAGCCGAGCACGTTCGGCACGAGGCCGCGGCTGAGCACGTTCATGTTGAGCGGCAACCGGGTCTCGAGCTCGGTCAGCTTGAACATCTGCTCCATGAGCAGCATCGGATCGACGCTGCGGCTCTTCGGCTCGAGCACCAGCCGCACCTCTTCCGTGGACTCGTCGCGCACGTCGGCGAGCAGCGGCAGCTTCTTCTGTTGCAGCAGCTCGGCGATGCGCTCGACCAGCCGCGCCTTCTGCACCTGATAGGGAATCTCGGTGACCACGATCTGATAGGTGCCGCGCCCGGTGTCCTCCTGCTCCCAGCGCGCACGCAAGCGGAAGCTCCCCCGCCCCGTCTTGTAAGCGGCGACGATTGCCTCGCGCGGCTCGACGATGATGCCGCCGGTGGGGAGGTCTGGCCCGGGCAGCAGCTCGACCAGCTTGTCGGCGGTGGCGTTGGGGAACTTGATGAGATGCAGCGCCGCGTCGCACAGCTCGCCCGCATTATGCGGTGGGATGCTGGTGGCCATGCCCACGGCAATGCCGGACGAACCGTTGGCGAGCAGATTGGGGAAATTCGCCGGCAGCACGACCGGCTCCTCCTCCTCGCCGTCATAGGTGGCGCGGAAGTCGATGGCGTCCTCGTCGATGCCGTCGAGCAGAACCGCGGCGACCGCCGTCAGCCGCGCCTCGGTGTAGCGCATGGCGGCGGCGTTATCGCCGTCGACATTGCCAAAATTGCCCTGGCCGTCGACCAGCGGGTAGCGCACGGCGAAATCCTGGGCGAGCCGCACCAACGCGTCATAGACGGCGCGGTCGCCATGCGGGTGATATTTGCCGATGACGTCACCGACCACGCGCGCGCATTTCTTGAACCCGCCTTCGGGGTCGAGTTTCAGCTGGCGCATGGCGTAGAGCAGGCGCCGGTGCACGGGCTTCAGCCCATCGCGCACGTCTGGCAGCGCCCGGTGCATGATGGTGGAGAGCGCGTAAGCGAGATAGCGCTCTTCCAGCGCCTCGCGCAGATTCACCGGCTCGATCAGCCCCGAATCAGGCGGCGTTATGCGTTTTCCCATGCCCCGCGCTTAGCGCATCAATAGGGCATGCTCAAGGGAAGACCACATCCGCTCGTCCCCGCGCAGGCGGGGACTCAGGGAGACAAGGATGGCACATAATTCTTCTGGATTCCCTCTTTCGCGGGAATGAGCGGAGAGAACGCAATGACGCAATCAAGGTGCCGACTGTAACCGCTGCGGATTGCGATCGGGGAGAGATGGGACTGACGCGACAGAAGCAGGCACATCCTGGCCGCCGCGGCAGGTGGTGTCGATGAACATCTGCACTTCGGTATAGATCCAGCGGTCGCCGTGCTTCCAGCCGGCGACGCCCACGCCAATGTCGGTGGATGGGGATCTAAGGGCGCGCTCATGCCCCGGCGATCTCTTCCAGAAAGCCATGGCCTTACCCATGGCCGCGCTCGACGAGGCGCGCTTGGGCCTGGTCCAGGAACGGTGCCAATTCTCGCCCCGGAATTTGCAGTAAGTAACACCCCCGGCGCGCAGGCGCTGGGAGGGGCTGCGCCCGTCAGCGCCGTGCCCTGTCTTGTTGGTGCGCGCGAGATAAGTGGCATAGGCCTGCGCCACACGGTTTGCCCCGGCGTGTTGGCGCAGAGCGTACAGGCCCTTCTGCTGGCGATAAGCATTGGTGGCGCCGACGATCGACGCCCGTCCGCCGGAGACATCGAATTGCTGCGCCAGTACGGGTGTGTCGAGGGCAAACAGGCCGAGCACGAGAGGCAATAGCGCTACTGCGTATCTGCTCTGCTGGCGAGCGGACATGCGCGATGCCTCCCGGATGGCCGCGATTTTACTTGTCTTGGGGTTAGGCCGAAAGGGCCGCTTTCGGTGTCCGCGTAAGCAGCGCGATGAGGCGCTCACGCGCTTGCGGCATGGTAAGCCCGCGCGGCTCAAGCACATCGCGCGTGAGGAAATGCCCGGTCAGCGCGAGACCTACGACGATATCGATTTCGTTGGCAGGCACGTCATTGAGCAGAAAGGCCGGCAGCTTGAGCAGCCTGTCGCAATAGGGTTGGCCGGCATCGCGCGACACGGCGCGGCCCGAGCGAGGCGACACATAAGCCAGATCGGCGTCGATGCCGGTCGCGGCGCATTCGCCGAGATCGAGGCCGAAGCCGAGCTCCTGCAACAGCTGAAGCTCCCAGCGCACGAGACGCGCGGGCCATACGCGCGCATCGTCGAAGGCGCGCAACACGCCGAGGGTTGCGGCATAAAGCTGAGGATGCGGGTCGCGCTCAGGCAGAAGCCGCGCCAACCCGGCCAAGGTGCCGATGGCCGCCAATGCCGCCGCATCGTCGAGCACGCGGGCGGCATGCGCCTCGATCATCTCGACATTGAAGCCGCCGAGATGTTCGGATAGCCGCGCGCGCCAGGTGACACGGATGAGATTACCGGGCTGGAGCAGCGGACGGATGCGGCGCGAGCGCCCTCCCCGCACCAGTCCGAGATGCCGGCCATGCGCCAGCGTCAGCAGCTCGGCGACGGCATTGGCTTCGCCGAGCGGCTTGGCCGAGAGGAAGATGCCTTCGTCGCTCCAGTCCATCGCCTAGCTTCGGGCCTAACGCTTCGGAAAGTCCAGGCCCATCTCGCGATAGCGTTCCGGATCGTCGCCCCAGCCCTCGCGCACCTTGACGAATAGAAAGAGATGCACCTTCACCCCCGCCATCTCGGCGATGTCGGCGCGGGCGGCCATGGAAATCTCCTTGATGGTCGCGCCCTTGGCACCGAGCACGATCTTCCGCTGGCTCTCGCGCTCGACATAGATGGTCTGCTCTACGCGCACGCTGCCGTCCTTCAGCGCCTTCCAGTCGGTGGTTTCGACCGTCAGTTTATAGGGAAGCTCTTCGTGCAGCCTGAGGAACAATTTCTCGCGGGTGATCTCCGCTGCGGTCTGGCGAAGCGAGGCGTCGGTGAGCTGGTCCTCGGGGAACAGCCAAGGCCCCGGCGGCACGGCTTCGGCGAGATAGGATTTGAGATCGGCGACGCCGTCACCGGTCAGCGCCGAGACCATGAACACGCGGTCGAAGGCTTTCAACGCCGAAAGCTCGCCGGTCAAGTGCAGCAGGTCGGGCTTCGCCACCAGATCGATCTTGTTGAGGATGGCGACGGTCGGCCGCTTCACCTGAGGCAGATGCTCGAGGAGCGGATCGAGCCGCTCGCCGATGCCGTGATGGGCGTCGATGACCAGGGCGACGATATCGGCGTCCGACGCCCGCTCCCAGGCGGCTTGCGACATGGCGCGGTCGAGCCGCCGCTTCGGCGCGAAGATGCCCGGCGTATCGACGAGAATGATTTGAGATTGGTCGATCAACGCGATGCCGCGTACCGGTCCGCGCGTGGTTTGCGCCTTATGCGTGACGATGGACACTTTGGCGCCGACCAGCGCGTTGGTGAGGGTAGACTTGCCGCTGTTCGGCGCGCCGATCAGCGCCACGAAGCCGCAACGCGTTTCCGTGGCGTCAGCCATCCTGGGGCGCCTGCCAAACGCCTTCACGCACCAGCATGGCAAGGGCCGCCGCCTGCTCAGCCGCGCGCTTGTTCGCGCCATGCCCACGTTCCGGCGGCACGCCTTCGACCTGCACCTCGGCGGTGAAGCGCGGCGCGTGATCAGGCCCCTCACGGGCGACTTCGAGATAGCGTGGCAGCGGCAGGCGCTTGCCTTGCGCCCATTCTTGCAACACGGATTTGGCGTCGGGAGCGGCCTCCTCAAGCTCGCCGAGATGCGGCTCCCAGAATTTCCGCACCACTACGGTTGCCGGAGCAAAGCCGCCATCGGCGAAGATGGCGCCAAGCACCGCCTCGCAGCTATTTGCGAGGATGGTCTTCTTGTTGCGGCCGCCGCTGCCCGCCTCGCCACCGCTCATCAGGATGAAACGTCCGAGCTCCCAATCATGTGCCACTTCGGCGCAGGTCTCGGCGCGGACCAGATGATTGAACCAGCGGGCCAGTTCGCCTTCGCTCGCGTCGGGAAAGCGATCGGCAAGCAACTCGGCGATCGCCAGACCGAGCACGCGGTCGCCCAGGAACTCGAGCCGCTCATTATCCTCGTTGGGTTTCGTGCTCGTCCGCGCGCTCGCATGCGTCAAAGCAAGCTTGAGCAGCGCCGGGTTGGCGAAGTCGTGGCCGAGCCGTGCGGCCAACTCGTCAAGCGCCGTGTCCCGCCGCTTCGGCAAGCTCAGTTCACCACGTCAAACATGCGCGACCAGCGCACGCTGGTCGGCCATTTCCAGAATTCCCAGAAGCTCGAGCGCTCGTCGATGGAGAAGAAGATAACCTGCGCCTTGCCCACCAGGTTCTCGAACGGCACGAAGCCGACCTCGGAGAGAAAGCGGCTGTCGGTGGAATTGTCGCGGTTGTCTCCCATCATGAAGAAATGATCCTCGGGCACCCGGTAGACCTCGGTGTTGTCGCCGAAGCTTGACTGCACGAGATCGAGCACGGGGTAGCTTACGCCGTTGGGCAAGGTCTCGCGGAAGCGCGCCATGTGCCGCTCGCGGCCGGACGGTTCCTTCACCACGTAGTCGTCGACCTCCTCCTTCGGCACGGGTGTGCCGTTGATATGCAGCACGCCGTTGACCATTTGGATCTCGTCACCGGGGAGCCCGATGACGCGCTTGATGTAGTCCGTCTCGTTGTCGCGCGGCAGCTTGAACACTACCACGTCGCCACGCTCGGGGTCCGCGGCCCAGACCCGGCCGGAGAACAGATCCAATCCGAAGGGAAAGGAGTAGCGGCTATAGCCGTAGCTATATTTCGAAACGAAGAGATAGTCTCCGATCAGGAGCGTCGGAATCATCGAGCCCGAGGGGATATTGAAGGGCTGGAACAGGAACACGCGCACGATCAGCGCGAGAATTAGCGCGTGGATAATGACGCGGACCGTGTCCCGCATCCCGCCTTTCGCTTCGGTTTTCTCGGCCTCGACGCTCATCGTGCGAAGCTCTCTCCTTAGGTGTTTGCTAGAAATCCGCCCCCGGGACTGGCCCCTATAGCCTCTCCCCGGTGATGAGGCAAATTGGTCAATCGCGGACGGCGAGTTTCAGGGCGGAGATGATGACGATGGCCTGCGCCGTGGGGAAATCGTCGGTGATGGTGAGGTCGATGCGCACGTCATGGCCTGCGGGTGTGATCCTGGCGAGCGCGCGCAGCGCACCTCCCGTGAGGACCAGAGTCGGGCGCCCCGAGGGAAGATTGACCACCCCCATGTCGCGCCAGAACACGCCGTGCCGGAAGCCGGTGCCGAGCGCCTTGGCGCAGGCCTCCTTGGCGGCGAATCGCTTGGCATAAGAGGCAGCGCGCGTGGCGCGTCCGTCCGATTTTCGCCGCTCGGTCTCGGTGAAGATGCGGGTGAGGAACCTCTCGCCGTAGCGCTCTATGGTGCGCTCGACGCGCCTGATGTCGATGACATCGTTGCCGAGCCCGATGATCATGGTCACGTTCCGGCTGCCCTGGCTTGCGTGTCTCTAGGCTGAAGGGTGCCGCGCGCTTCGTCCATGATGGCGCGCATGCGGCCTACGCTCTCGGCAAGGCTCACAAAGAGCGCTTCGCCCACGAGGTAATGGCCGATATTCAGCTCGACGATTTCGGGAATCGCGGCGACCGCGCCAACATTGTCGTAGTCGAAACCGTGCCCAGCATGAACTTCAAGCCCTATAGAAGCGGCTTCGCGTGCAGCCTCTTCAAGACGCTTAAGCTCGCGTTTCAACGTGGTGCGATCGCCTGCGGTCGCGGCGGCGCAATAAGTGCCGGTATGCAGCTCGATGGCATCGGCGCCGACCTGACGCGAGGCGCGGATCTGCTCAAGTTCTGGATCGATGAATAGTGAAACATGGATGCCGGCGCGCCGGAGCTCGCCGACGAAGGGCGCAAGCGTATCGATTTGGCTTGCGACATCGAGCCCGCCCTCGGTGGTCAGCTCCTCGCGTCGCTCAGGCACAAGGCAACTCGCCTGGGGACGGACTTCAAGGGCGATGGCTAGCATCTCGGGTGTCACCGCCATTTCGAGATTGAGCGGTGCTAACGCGGCGGCGGAGAGGCGCGCGATGTCGTCGTCGCGAATATGGCGGCGATCTTCGCGCAGATGCGCGGTGATATTGTCGGCGCCGGCCGCGACCGCCGCCTTCGCCGCACGCAAGGGATCGGGATGACGCCCTCCCCGCGCATTGCGCAAGGTGGCGATGTGATCGATGTTGATGCCGAGGCGGATTGGCGGCACGCCGGAAGCTCCGCGCCCGGACTTCGCCGGTCGAGAGGTCATTGGGCGCCGAGAACCTCACGCTCGGAGCGGAGCTCACGCTCGCGCCGGCGCCGTGCTTGATACGCCTCGACGAGCGGCTTGACCACGACATAGCACAGCGCGGCAAGGGCGAGTCCGATGGGGATCGCGCCAAGCGACATGGGCTTGAGGATGGGCCAAATCTGCTCCAGCGAGCCTTGGAAGATTCCGTCCGACAGGTCGACGGGGTGATGTTTTGACTCTCCCCCGAGCATCAGAGTGCCCATTTCGTAGGTGGAGTACCAGAACAGCGGATAGGTCAGCGGGTTGCCGGCGAACGTGCCGAGGATGGCGGCTACGATGCTCCCGCCCATGAACCATGCGAGCGTGACCGCCAAGGCGACATGAACGCCGAAAAACGGCGTCACTGCCCAGAACACGCCCACCGCGAAGCCGAGCGCGATCGCGTGCGGCGTGGCCTTCAGCCGGCGCAAGCGGTAGGCGACGTAACGGCCCGAGCGATTCCAGCTGCGGCGGGGCCATAAATGCACCCGCAGCCTCTCCGCCATGCTCTCAGACTTGCGACGCTTGAACAGCATCACCACCTCGTAACGCCTGCCGATTTACTAGCGGATGATGACCGCTCTTTGGCAATAGGGCCCTATTATATTTGGTTAGCGTTTCTCTGGAAACCAGGGCCGACTAGCCAGCCAGCGCGCTAGAGGGCGCGGGCCGCGCTGCTGACCATATCCTTGCCTTTCAGCCCGGCCACAATGTCGTTCAGATGCTTCAAGTCCCAGACGTCGAGGTCGATAAGGATCTCGGTATAGTCGGCGACCCGGTTGGTCATCTTGATGTTCTGGATATTGCCGTCAGCCTCGCCGATCACCGTCGCCACTTGCGCGAGGCTTCCTGGCTCGTTCATCACCGTCAACGCAAGCTTGGCAGGGAAGCGTTGCGGATTGTCCTCGTCGATGTCCCAGGTGACGTCGATCCAGCGCTCAGGCTCCTCGTCGAAGGCTTTCAGCGCCTCGGCATGGATGGGATAGATGGTAATGCCTTGACCGTGCGTGAGGATACCGACGATGCGGTCGCCGGGCACCGCACCGCCATCGGCGAAGCTCACCGGCAAATCGCCGCTCAAGCCCCTGATCGGAATACCGATCAAGGCGTCCTTTGCCTCCTTCTTGGCGCGGGCGCTGGAGCCCGGCCAACGGAATTTGAGTCCCATAACCTTGCCGAGCCCGAACCAGCCTTCGTCGCTGCGTTTCATCTTGCGCCGGCGCTTGGCAGGCTCAGCTTGCGCCTCCTCCGGAAAGGCGGCGCGCAGCACTTCCGCCGAAGCAAGCTCGCCGCGTCCGACCGCCGCAAGCACGTCCTCCACCGTCTTCTGCGACAGGCGCTTAAGGGCGAGGTTGAGATTGTCTTCGCTGAAAGTCTTGCCCCGGCGCTGAAAACCCCGCACCAGGATCTCGCGTCCGAGCTTGCCGTATTGGGCGCGTACGGCATCGCGCGTCGCGCGCCTGATGGCCGAGCGCGCCTTGCCGGTGACGGCGAGGCTTTGCCAGGCTGACGGCGGCAACTGCGCCTGCGAGATGATGATCTCGACCTCGTCGCCGTTTCTGAGCTCGGTCACCAGCGGCATCGGCCTGCCGTTGATCTTGGCGCCGACGCACGTGTTGCCGATGTCGGTATGCACCGCATAGGCGAAGTCGATGGGATTAGCGCCGCGCGGCAGCGCGATCAGACGTCCCTTGGGCGTGAAGCAAAACACCTGGTCCTGGAACAGTTCGAGCTTGGTGTGCTCGAGGAACTCTTCCGGGTTGTCGCCGTCGAGCAGCATGCCGACCAGATGGCGCAGCCAGCGATAGGCGTTTGAGTCCTGCGACGGCACCACGTCCGGGCTCGTCCCGTTGGTGTCCTTGTAGAGCGAATGCGCCGCCACGCCGTATTCGGCGATGGAGTGCATCAACTCGGTGCGGATTTGCAGCTCGACACGCTGATGGCGCGGGCCGACGATGGTGGTGTGGATCGACCGATAGTCGTTCTGCTTTGGGTTCGAGATGTAGTCCTTGAAGCGGCCGGGCACCGCGTGCCAGGTGGTGTGCACCACGGCGAGCGCGTGGTAGCAATCGTCCACCTCGGGAACGACGATACGGAAGCCGTATATGTCGGAGAGCTGCTCGAGCGAGATCTGCTTGCGCTCCATCTTGTTCCAGATGGCGTAAGGCTTCTTCTCGCGCCCGGCGACCACGGCCTTGACCTTGGTTTCCTCGAGCTTGCTGGTGAGCGCGCTCTCGATCTCGTCGATCAGGCCCTGATTTTGCTCGCGCAGCATCTTCAGGCGGTCCACCACCGCCGCATAGGCCTCGGGGTTGAGCCAGCGGAAGGCATGGTCCTCCAGCTCCTCGCGCAACCATTGCATGCCCATGCGCCCGGCGAGCGGCGCATAGATATCCATAGTCTCCTCGGCGACGATCCGGCGCTTCGCCGGCTTCATATGTCCAAGCGTGCGCATGTTGTGCAGGCGGTCGGCGAACTTGACCAGCAGCACGCGGATGTCGCTGGAGATGGCGAGCAGCAGTTTGCGGAAATTCTCCGCCTGCTCGGCCTTCTTGGTGACGAGGTCGAGCTTCTTGATCTTGGTCAGGCCATCGACCAGCGTGCCGATCTCGCGGCCGAACATGGTGTCGATCTCGCCGCGCGTGACGTCGGTGTCCTCGATCGTGTCGTGCAGCAGCGCGGTAGCGATGGTCGCGTCGTCGAGCCGCATCTCGGCGAGGATGGCGGCGACTTCCAAGGGGTGCGAGAAGAACGGCGCGCCGGAAGCCCGCTTCTGGTTGCCGTGGGCCTTCATAGCGTAGACATAGGCGCGGTTGAGCAGCGCCTCGTCGGCGTTCGGCTGATAGCTCAGCACGCGCTCGACAAGCTCATATTGGCGGGTCGTCATGGTGCGCCGGCCTCGGCGCGAAGTTTCATGGGCGAGGCAATGCGAAATTCGCCGCGCCTGTAAGGGAAGGCAAACTCAGCGTGCGCGGGGTCCCGCATTGGAGCCGTCCGAGGGTGCCTGGCTCGCCATCCTGCGCAACAGCTCTTCCTCGGTCATCTTGTCGATCGAGGAGTCGGCCGACTGGTCGTCCTGGCTGAGGACCGGCATTCTGGTGTCGGTCGAGAGCATCGGCACGGCTTCCGCCTCTGGCTCGTCCACCTCGACATATTTCTGCATCGAGTGGATGAAGTCCTCGCGCAGATCGTCGGTGGCGATTTTCTTGTCGGCGATCTCGCGCAGGGCCACAACCGGGTTCTTGTCGTTGTCGCGCTGCACGGCGATCTGCGCGCCGGCGGAGATGGCGCGGGCGCGGTGGCTGGCCAGGAGCACGAGCTCGAAGCGGTTGGGAACCTTGTCGATACAATCCTCGACGGTAACGCGAGCCATCAGGTCATCCTTTTGAAATTGGCTGGATTCGGTGTCTATTTAGGCAGTTCATGCCGGGCTGGCAAGCAGAAGCGCCCTTAAAGGCGTTTGATGACTTGGCCTTGCCCCTTGCCCGCGGTCTCGCGCCACAGCGATTGCGCGCTCCTCCGCAGCACCGGATGACGCCAATCAGGCGCAATATCGAGCAGCGGCCGCAGCACGAAAGCCCGCTCATGCATCAGCGGATGGGGCAAGACTAGCGGTCGCGGTCCCGCTCGGGAGAAATCCGCCTTCCGTGCGCGCCAATGCCGCACCAGCCCCTTATAGTCGATGATATCGATATCGAGGGTGCGCGGCCCCCAGGGTCTGCCGCCACGGCGGCCGGCGCGGCGCTCGATCTCCTTCAGACGCCTCAGCAATGCTTCCGGCGACAGGCTCGTATCGACCAAAGCCACGGTATTGACGAAAGTAGGCTGGCGAGCGCGCCCGACAGCGGCGGTCTCGTAGAAAGGCGAGATGGCATCCACGGCGATGCCGGTGCGTTCCAATTCGCTGAGAGCGCGCTTGATCGTCGCCGCGGGTACCCCCCATGGCCCGGGATGATTTGCACCCAATCCTACCAGTATTTTGCCACGCGCCCGCAATTGCGCCGTCCCGGTGTCGTACCTATGTTGTTTGAGCAGCTCTCTCTAGGTCAGATTGTGGGAGGCTGCTTTCTCACTCTATGCATATTGCAGTGATAAGGAGCGAAAATGAATTTCTATCCGACCGAGCGCGTCGCTCTCTTCATCGACGGCGCCAATCTCTACGCCACCGGCAAATCGCTCGCCTTCGACATCGACTACAAGCGCCTGTTGACGCTGTTCCGCAGCCAAGGGCAGCTCGTGAGAGCCCTCTATTATACGGCGCTCGTCGAGGACCAGGAGTATTCCTCGATCAGGCCGTTGATCGATTGGCTCGACTATAACGGCTACACCATGGTGACGAAGCCGACCAAGGAGTT